>NZ_KQ236688.1:2202825-2503104 GCF_001183545.1 Cellvibrio sp. pealriver | reverse complement strand
CTACGGCTTTAATTTGTATTACGGCGTGGGCGATGTGCAACAGGATAAAACCAAAGGATTAAAACTGCTGCAAGAAGCCGCACAAGAGGGAATTGCCTTGGCGGCAGATGAATTGAACATGATTAACGCTAAAAAATGATGATCGCCGTTAGTGCTGATGTAATCTGTCATGGCTTGCCGAACGTATTAGTGTGGATGAGTTAATACTCTGCAGTTTTTTATTCACACTAACGGATCTATTTATTATTCATGAGTTTATTTATGAGTGTTTTATCGGCAGGCCTTTCAAGAAATCAACAAATCATCGGCCTTTTCGCCTGGCTTTTGTTAAGTGTTGTAACTGCAGCGATTGGCAGCGCAGCATCTATTCAGGCAGCACCTTTCTATGCTGAATTAATACGCCCTGATTGGGCACCACCAGCCTGGCTGTTTGGGCCTGTGTGGACGGTGCTTTATGCGCTTATGGCGATTGCGGCATGGCTGGTATGGCGTATTGATGGATTTGGTGCAAATAGTGGCAGTAGGGCGCGCATGGCGCTGCTGTTGTTTATTGCTCAGCTGATCGCCAATGCACTCTGGAGCTGGCTATTTTTTTACTGGCGCGATAGTGCACTGGCGTTTGTCGATATAGTGCTGTTGTGGTTGCTGATTGCAGCTACTCTGGTGATGTTTTGGCGAATTACACCCGCTGCCGGTGTGTTGTTAGTTCCTTATTTACTGTGGGTGAGTTTTGCCGCTGCGCTCAACTATTCGCTATGGCAATTGAATCTCTCGTGATGGTCAGCATGCTGACCATCACTACCGGCAGCTCCGGTGAAGGGAAACGGGTTGCCTGTTTTTAAATAAGCCTTATCGCATATCGGTTAAGTATAACTTCTGGATCTGCGCAATTTTTTGGTCGTCGATTTTCAATTCATCGCGGATAAAATTACGCGCGCTGCCGTGGTTTTTTTCCA
This sequence comes from Cellvibrio sp. pealriver, assembly GCF_001183545.1. Classification (NCBI taxonomy): domain Bacteria; kingdom Pseudomonadati; phylum Pseudomonadota; class Gammaproteobacteria; order Cellvibrionales; family Cellvibrionaceae; genus Cellvibrio; species Cellvibrio sp. pealriver. The sequence goes on along the minus strand of NZ_KQ236688.1, from coordinate 2,502,148 downwards.
GTTCTGCAAACATCGCTTGAATAAACACCGGGTCTGAACCCATAAAGACATTGCGTGCTTCTGCAGGCATGGCCGCTATACCTGAGTGAGGCGCTTCGGCGGTTTTGCCTTGCGCCTCGGCGCGCATGCGGCGCAGCATTTCACGTTGGCCAAAATTGGCGACTCTTTCAGTTAATGCATAATCTTGTTCAATTACATTGCGCGGTACATCCAACGCAGTGAGTACGAGCGCGGCGGCCATGCCGGTGCGGTCTTTGCCTGCTGAGCAATTGAAGGCCAGCGGCGCTTTGTTTTCTGCCAGAGCGTTGAACATATTGCTCAGGCTTTGTTTGAAGCGGTAGGGGGCGGTGCGATAAAAGCCTTTGAACATTTCCTGTGCTTGCTCTGCAGTTTTTACCTGATCAAAACGCAGTGCGCCTTCTGCAGATATTAATTCACGCATTGAGTAGTCTTCAGTTTGAAAATCGGCATTGGGAGCAAAAGATTTCCATGCAGTGGGTTCGTGTTGCAATTCTTCGCGCGAGCGGAAGTCGCACATTACGCTGATATTCAATTTGCCGAGATAATCAAAATCATGCGGGGTTAAATCCACCATGGTGCCGCTGCGGTAAATTTTCCCCCATTGCACCATGCGGCCATCGTTGGTTCTGTAGCCGCCCAGGTCACGGAAATTAAATCCACCCTCCAGTGGTAATACGCGTTCAGCTACCCACTGGCCTGCGCCTTTATTCGGTTGTACAAAAATATATTGACGTGTGTTTGGTGTGCGCTGCAGTAAATAACTATTTCCGGTAACGTTGCGCGCAACCAGTGTTTTTTCATCGTTGGGATGATTGGCGACATAAATATCCACCGGTGTTTTTGCATCGCTCAATGTCCAGGTTACTAACAGTGACGATGCTAGCAATGGCTGCTCTTGAGTGAGCAATTGTACATGTTGAATAACGACGGGTGACTTGGTTACAGCAGTTTCGTGCGTCGTGTTTTGGCAACCGCCGATTAACAATGCTGCGGCGAGAGCACTAATACCGAGCGTTTTTTTTGCAAACAGGTTCATGATAATTACCTCATAGTTAAAATTAGTTTTATGGATACCCGCGTTCGCGCTTTAGAAGCTCGCGCGCACACCAAGCAAATAGCGGCGGCCAAAACCTTCTACTTCAACTGGTAATGCCTCTGTACCTTGATAGCGCACACCAATTTCGTCACTCAGGTTATTGGCATCCAGATAAAAACCGATGGTGTCGTTAAGTTGGTAGCGCACCGACAAGTCCAATCGCTCGGTATCTTTCCAGTAGTAGTCACTGGTGGCATCGGCAGAAATGTCATCCAGCCAGGCATCGCGCCACTGCCAATTTAATTGCACCGACCAACCATAATTTTCATAAAACACCGAGGCATTGATGACTTTATCGGAGGTGCCGGTGAAAGCGGATTTGCGCCCGTCCGGTGTAGTGAACTCACTGTCCAGTAACGCGAGGTTGGCTTGCATTCCAAAACCTTGTAATGGCTCTGGTAAAAATTCCCACTGGTGCATGTACGCAAATTCAACGCCGGAAATTTCACCTTCATCGCCATTCAACACAGTGGCGTAATCGTAATTGCTGCGATCTATTCCGGCACTGTTGAAGCGGTCATCGCCCACTTTGGTGGTTGCGTCATAAAGAACATCATCCACTTGACGATAAAAAACACCGATGGATGCAAGCGCAGCATCGGTGAAGTACCACTCCCATGAACCATCAATACCCTTCGCCATTTCCGGATTTAAATAGGGGTTACCGCCGCCGACAGTTTGTGCGGTGTCGTTAGCCACAGCGCCTGCGCGTAAATCGGTAAAGTTGGGGCGGCTGGTGCCGGTGACGGCGGCGAAGCGGATTTTCATTGCCTCAGTTAAATCCATATTCCAATGGATGCTGGGGAAAACCTGCGTATCACTATTGCTTAATTCAATATTGGTGGTGCTGTTATTATCTTTAAAAAATCCTTGGCTATCCAATTCCGTTTTTTCTACACGCAGGCCCACCACAATTTCTTGTTCATTCCATTGCCAACGGTTCATAGCGTATGCACTGAGAACATCTTCGTTGATGTCGTAGCGGGTTTCGGCCGGATAAAAACTCTTGGGATCTACTTTGCCAGCGCTGATCAGTGAATCCATCACGCTATCTAACTGACGACGAAAGCCAATGTTGTCCACATAGGTCGCGTTAAAGCCGCGGTCAAAATCGGTTTTCCATATGTTATCGCTCACAAAATCATTGGGTGAAAGTGTTAAACCATTGGCTTGTGCCAATTGCCCAACAGGCACCAGCGCGGAGCTGCTGCCGGGTGATCCTGCATCGCGTTGGTCGAGTTGTACACCGAGTGATAGTTTTGCATCGGCATTGCCCATTTGCCATTCGTGTTCGGCATCGGTTTTTGCCGTTACCGATTCGGTTGTCAAATTGATTAAATAATTCAGTAAATTGTTTGCACCAAAACCGGTTTGGTTCATGCGCGAAACGGCTTCGCCGCGCATATAACCGCCCGCGCCATTGCTGACAGTGGTGTATAGCTGCACGCGTGGCATATTCGGGTTGCTGCGGTCGTAACTGAGAGAATGCATTTGCAACGGATTGGTTTGGTCTTGCAGCACAATGGGTAAACTCACATCCGATTCAGTTTCGGTGTAATTCAAACGCCAGTTGAGTTTCCACTCAGTGAGTTGGTGATCACCGCCCAAGGTGTTAGTGAATGTGGAGGTTTTGTAATTGCCGTCTTGTAAATAACTGCGCATCGGCTGACATATCTGCAGTGAGTGTTTTGCTAATTTCGACTGAATCCATAATCGCGGCGGGCACAGAATCAAAACGGAAAATACGCTCTTCTGCGCCCAACACATTAATTCCATCGAATGCAACGCTGGTCCAGCGTGCCGGTGCTCCGCGAACTTGAATGTAACGCTCTTGCCCTTGGTCGCGCTGCACAGCAACTGCCGGTAACCGCACGAGTGCAGCAGCGGCGGTGTTATCAGGGAAGCGGCCGATATCATCGGCGGCAATAATATTCACCACATTAGTCGCTTCGCGTTGGCGCAAAATCGATTCTGCCTGACTGTCTTTAATAGGCGTTGCAGTCACCAATAATTCTTCAATGACCGGTGATGTCTCTATTTGTTGATCATTATCAATTTGCGCATGAACGGCATTGGCCATGACAGCAGCGCAGCAGATGCTGAGTAAATTGCGGGTGAAATGTGGCAGATGCGAAGGCAGGCGGTGCATTAAAAAATCCTCAGTCAATTTAACGTGTCGCCACGCTAGAGGCTGAAGATGACAATCGCATTACTATTTTGTAGTAGTTTTATTACGGAATCTGCGCGATGTGTTTTTGTCGAGTCAAATGGATTTTGTCACACAGTTGTTACATTGCTGTCATATTCTGCGCTTATGCTTGCGGCTTTTTTATGTGCTGCAAGGTCGCAGCCAGTGGAGGTCGTGTGATAAAAACCAAATTGCCAGAATTGTCCAAAGCCGAATTTTCGTTGCTGCATGTATTGTGGAAAAAGCAGCCGCTATCAGTGCGGGAAATTCATGATCGGTTGGATAATGATTGGGCATACACCACCACCAAAACGGTGTTGGATCGTTTGGTTACCAAACAAATGTTGATCCGCGAGAGTGCGCATGGCGTGAATATTTATCGCCCCGCGATTGGGCGCGCGGCGGGTATGGTGCACTGGGTGCGCTTTATTGCCGATAAAGTGTTTGAGCTGGAGCCCTTGGAAGTGGTGAATTTATTTGCCAAACGCAAAACCTACAGCGAAGAAGAAATCGCAGAACTGCGCCAGTTGTTACAAGACGGCGATGCCACTGCTGAAGATAAAACCCTTGACAGCGATGCACCGGATTATCGCCCTGCATCCACCAGAGACAAATAATTTTTTACCACCCAATGTATTGCGCATGCGGAGACTGCAGTGGAAAAATTTGCTTATTCGCTAACGGATTATTCGTTTCTTGCGCTTTCAATTGGCGAGCGTTTGTTATTTTTATCCTTTGCAGGCTGGCTGTTGCTGTGGTTGGTTGCGCGCACGTTTCATCGCAATGGCAATGCTGTTAAAAAAGGCAAGCGTGTTGCTATGGCACCACTGTGGATGGTGTATTTGCTTTGGTTGGTGCCTGCGGCCTCGCCGTTTTTTCCTGCTATGCCGCAAGCTTGGTTGGAAAATACTGGCATGTTGTCCGGGTTTTTATCCCATGCCATGTTGGAAAACCCCTGCGCGATTTCACCGGTAGAACGTTTGGGAAGTTCGCTGCTTGCCTCATCAAGTCTGTTTACTGATAGCCACCTACTGCTGCTGTTGTGGTGTTGCGTCAGCATCCTATTGCTGCTGCGGGTGTGTGTAAGGCGCGCGCAATTTTATACTCGCGTCCGCCGCGCTGCGGTGATCACAGATGACAATATTCTGATGATACTAATGAAGCTGCGTGAGGATTTTTCAATCTCGCGTCCGGTTCGGCTGTGCACCTCCGATGATTATTCCGCACCCTTTACTATGGGTGTATTTCGCCCGGTTATTTTTGTTCCGCAAACCTTATTGCAACAATTAACTACCCCCGAGTTAAAAGCAGTGTTGGCTCACGAGTGTGCGCACATTGCACGGCGCGATGATATTGCAGTTTGCTGGCAGCAACTGGTCAGTGTGGTGTTTTTTTTCAATCCGTTATTGGGCTACGCCAATCGTCAGTTGGCGCAGATGCGTGAAATTTGTTGTGACCATTTGGCGATCCGCCGCTGTGGTTTTGATCCACGTGTTTACGCGCGCGCGTTATTGCGTGTGATTGAACAACTCGGTGGAGGCATAAAAGAACAGAGGGGAATTCCTGTACCCGCATTACTCGCACAAGATGTGCAATTGCGTTTGCAAGCGTTGGTGAGCCCCAATGCCGACACCTATCGCTGGTGGCCGCCACTGACGTTGCTTGTCTGTTTATTGTGTGTGAGTTTTTTTCTGGGCGGTACGGGTAAACCGGTATCGCCTGTTATCCAGGGCGATGCGGTAAAAGCGCTGGTTAACATCCCCTATGCAATGCCATTAGAAAACGGGCGTATTACCGGCGGCGTGCATTTTCATGAGCCATTAGGTTGCTATTTACCAACACGTGATGCATTTCATGCAGGGATTGATTTTGCACCTGCTGCTGCAAGCGCGACCGCTACACCGGTGCGGTCATTTGCTGCGGGTGTCATTGAAAGTATTACCAAACCACCGCACGATATTGGTTTTATGGTGCGCATATCCCACCCGCAAGGCTTGCAATCCACCTATGTGCGTTTGGATCAGGTAACTGTACCTGTCGGTACGCACCTGAAGGTCGGGCAGGTATTTGCCAGCATGGGCGCAAAACCGCAAACCAATCATCTTCATTTTGAATTAACTCATCGCGGGCAAATACTTGATCCGGCTGTTTTGTTTGCAAAATAATCGATAGCTATTTTTTAAATATTTTTTGTGTGAAACCGGTGTTGATATAGTAACCAGCCTCACCAAGCCCCCGTATTTCGGGGGTTGTGAGGCTTACCAAAAGTACATCCACAAACTTATCCACAGTTTCTGTGGATAGATGCGCTAGCGATATGCCGATGTTTTCAACAATGTGGCTGCATAGCGATCTTTCAGCGGTTGGTCAGGAAAATAATAGGCATGTGTATGCAAACTGATCAGCGCCGCTGCTGCCACAAGCGCGAGCCGGGCGCACCATCCTTGTCGCCAGCAATAACGGGCAACGAAAAAAGCCATGATCAGTGGAACAATTAATAAGAGCAATGAGCCGATGATAATCATGGTGCATCACCTGCTGTTTTACTCGCGCTGCTCAGGTTGTACCAATCTACATTTCGTGTGAGTGCCATAAATGCGCCGAGCATGGTAAAGAGCAGTACCGATCCCATCATTAATGCGTAATCTTCCGCACTGAGCAAACCGTATAACAATGCATATAACAGCACGAGCCCAAGGGTAAAACCGAATGCGCGTGCAATACTGTGCAATACGTAACTCACATAAAACCCAATCAAACTTACACACGCGGCTGCAGAAGCGCCATACGCCATTGCAAAACCAATATGTTCGGATAGTGAAATTAACAGCAGATAAAAAAAGGCTAGCGATAAACCGACGAGTGCGTATTGAATAGGGTGCACCTGCAGACGTTTTAATATTTCAAACAAGAAAAATCCGGCAAAGGTGAGCGCGATAAAGAGCAACGCGTATTTAATTGCGCGATCACTTTTTACATATTGGTTTATCGGGTCAATTAAATTTACGCCCATTTGGATTTGGTTAAAACTATCGCATTCACGGTTGTTAACGCAGCGCGCGAATACTTCAGACATATTGGTAGAGAAAAAACTGGTCTGCCAACGGGCGGAGAATCCGCTACTGGAAATGCTGCGCTCTACCGGCAGGTAATCGCCAATAAAACTCGGGTGAGGCCAATCGGAGTTAAGCTCAAGGTGCGTTTCTTTACCTACCGGAATCACATTGAAATGCCCTGTGCCTTGTAATTGCAGTGGCAGTGAGAAGCTGTATTTTTTGGCGGCTTCAATATTGCCTACATTGATATGCACGCCGTTGCCCAAAGCACTGACGTGGCTCCCCGGTTCAGCCGTCAATGTCTTTTGGTTCCATTGCAGATCAAGTGCGTTTTCGATGCCGCGTATATCGCTAATGCCCACTGCAATATACGCAGGTTGCAATTGGTAATGTGCTAACGCATCGCCCAAACCAAATTGCTCGGGCACCGAAAAGTGGCCGTCCAATAGATTGTGAGTGTGATACAAATGCGCGCGATAAATGCCGCGTTTGCGCAGTTCGGTGTTCATGTCGGTATCTACACGTAACAACTCAGGTAAGAAATACAAATTTCCCTTGATTTCTTTTTCTTCAAATACACGCTCTTTTTTGTCGTTCAGATAGGCGATGCGCTCGGTTTTAATATAGGGAACAACCAATACAGGGCCGGTGATGGTCTGGCTGTAGCTGGAGCTTTTGGCAATGTCTTGCACCACTTGTTCGCTATAGGCTTTGCGTTCATCGATGGAGTTGCCAATCATCGCCAATGGAATCAGCAATAACAGCATTAACAGGCCGATGGTGAGTAATTTAAACAATAAAGGCTTTTTCATAAGGTTCTCCTTGTGGATGGGATGAACCTATAGTCGCCTGCGAATGTGGAGTATTGATGGAGTGAATATGGAGTTTGTGTGGAGTTTAGGGTGGACGATGCGTTTTAAGATAAACGTTTACGAAAATCGTAATTGGGCGCTCACGCCTTGAGGTGTGTTTTCCAAGCGCAATTCGCCGTTGTGAAGGCTCATCACCTCTTGAACAAAACTTAATCCTAAACCAGTACTTTTGCGGCCGGTGGCAGGGCGGGGCAGGGAGAAAAATTTTTCAGTCAGCCGCGTCATCGCGAAGTCAGGAATCGGCTCCCCTTGGTTGATAACTTGAATTACATTATGCGTGCCTTCCTGCGCGTGTTGAATAGTAATTTCACCGCCTTGCGGGGTAAAGTCCAGTGCATTGTCCAGCAAGTTTGACAGTGCTTGCTCAAGTAAAAATTTCTCGCCATGTACGCTGGCATTTTCATCGATGTTGATGTGAAGTTGGATCGCCTGTTGTGCAATGCGTGCGGCGTGCGCATTCACCAGTGATGCAACCAGTGGTTTCAATAATAGCGTTTGCGGGTCGTGCAACTTTTGCTGTTGCTCAACCATCGCTAGATTGAGTAAGCGTTCAATGAGTTGTTGTAAACGCAGGCTTTCGGTATCGATATTGCCGATAAATTTTTTCCGCTGTTCTTCGCTCATCGGTGATTGTAATAATTCACTCGCTGCGCGAATCCCCGCGAGTGGGCTTTTTAATTCATGCGTTAAAGTTTGGATGTAGTGTTCGATATAGGCTTTGCCATCCAGCTGCTTGCGCATGGATTCCAGCGCTTGCGCTAATTGCCCCAGCTCGCCACTATTGATTAACCCCGGAGCCAACACCGCGCGCTGCCCTTGGCTGACTTTCAACGCATATTCGCGCAAGCGGCGCAGCTCGCGGCTAAACCACCACGAAAATAGCGCACCGGAAATCAACCCGAGCAAAATCAAACCTGCACCCAGTAAACCCAGCCGCTGTTGGGTGCGGTCAATAAACGGTTGTACGGTGCGGTTGGGTTTTGCGACTGAGACAACACCAATAATCTTTTTTTCATGAACGATGGGAGCTGCCACATACATAATGCTGGAGCTTTCATCGCCTTGTATTTCCAGCGATGAACGCGCGCCGTATTTTCCTTGCAGCGTAAGATATACATCATTCCAGCGTGAATAATCTTGCCCTTCGGCTATCCCGCTGGAGTCAAGCAATACAATCCCTTTATTGTCGGTCACATAAATGCGGTGATTCACTTGTGATTTATTAACGCCCCAAATACTGGCGTTAGGTTGGCGCTGGCCGTAGGCGAGCAATATGGCGCGAATTGAAGGCGATTGCAGTTGGTGATTGAGCAGCGGTTCGCGTAAAAATTCGGCGAGTAAATTCGCGGTATCCACTAAGGTTTCTTCTGTTGTTTGGCGAACGCCGGGGCGTATTTCATCCATCACCGTGCGCAACACAAAATAACTGCACAGTGCGACAAACAGCAGATACACAATAAATATTCGCAAGCTCAGGCTCATCGGATTTCCTTTTTAAAATCGCACCGGAGTTTATTACTCAAGTTAATGTGAAAGCGGCTGGTAGGCGTAACCAAAACCGCGCTGGGTTTTAATCGGTTCAGCATCGGGTGCAATAGCACGTAACTTGGTGCGCAAGGTTTTTATATGGCCATCGATGGTACGGTCATAACCGGCATCGGCACTTACGCCGACAGCATCCAATAATTGCTCGCGGCTAAACACGCGTCCTGGTTGGCTGACCAATGTTTGCAGTAGCGAAAATTCCAGTCGTGTCAGTGTTAATGGCTGCTGGTGATAGAAAATTTGTTTACGCACATCATCAATCAAAAATTCATCGGCCTGCGTTGATGTGGTGATCGCCGTATTAACGAGGTCTTTCTTTGTATGAGGGTCAAGAGTACGAGGGTCAGAAGTACGAATGACAGTTTCAGATATTGCAGTAGCGCGCGTGCGTTTGAGAATGGCTTTGACTCGCGCGGCTAATTCGCGCGGGCTAAAGGGTTTAACCACATAATCATCTGCGCCAATTTCCAGCCCGACTACCCGGTCAAGTTCCGCGCCGCGCGCGGTTAAAAAAATCACCGGCACTTCTGAAAATTTGCGCAACTGCTTACACGCTTCAAAGCCGGTCATATCCGGAAGGCCGACATCCATTATCACCAAATCGACAGGTGTATTTTTTAGATAATCAATTGCCTTACCGGCCAGCGTTTCCCAATGTGTTGTAAAACTCTCCGCTTGCAAGACAAAGACAAGGCTTTCCGCAATTGAAGGTTCATCTTCCAAAATTACAATATGAGGCATATACCTATCTTCCGGCTTTTTGAACCATGGTAGGCGTCGTCCCAAGGCTAGGCAAGTTTTTGTACACAGGGTAATGTAGAGCTCATTAATATGAATTAAAGGTGTTGTATCGATTAAGAGGTAGCAGGAGTTATAAATGGAATTAATGATTCGCGAAATTCAAGATTCAGACGATATAGAAAAACTAACGGAGTTGATTCGTTCTGCATATTCATCCCATGCGGCATCGGGGTTGAAATATTGGGCAACTCACCAAACGGTTGACGACACTAAAAGGCGGATCGCGATGGGTATTTGCCTGGTTGCATTACATCAAGATGAATATGTCGGAACCTGTTTATTTCGTCGTCCGCAGCCAGAGTCACCAGTTGAGTTGTATCGCAGTCCTTCGGTATGGACAGTGGCGCAATTTGGTGTGTCGCCGCACTACAAGGGCAAGGGTATTGGCAAGGCGATTCATGCGCGCGGTTTGGCTTTGTTAAAGGAAATGGGTGTTGCAACAGTCGCGCTGGATACTGCTGAGTCTGCAATGCAGCTGATACAAATGTATAAATCTTGGGGTTATGAAAAGGTTGGTAATTGCGATTGGCGGCCGTTTACCAATTACCCGAGTGTGGTGATGTCGATGGCGGTGAAATAAATCGCTTCAAAAAAACGGCAACCGAAGTTGCCGTTTCTCGTTAACTCGCTTGATCGTCAAGCGGTTTATTGACAGCTACGCACTAATGACCACGCATTAGTCCATGCCCAGCCAGTTCCCGGTGCATATGCGCCGCCTTGTGAGCACCAGCCACCAACGGTGCATTGATACTCACTGCCACCGTTAACTACTTTAGCGCCGGTTGCATAGGTTGCGCCGTTCACATAAGCCGGTGATGTGCAGCTACCAGTTGAAACTGATGAAGCCACTGACGAGCGTGAGCTGCTTGCCACAACAACCGATGATGCAACAGAAGAGCTGGCACCTTCGTTACACGCGCCCAGATCCAGCCAGTAGTTGTATTGGCCAGAGGTGAGTGCTGGGTCGTTGCCTTGTGTCCAATAGTTGGCTTGGTAACGCTTGTTGTTACGTTGCACTTGTTGTGGTTTGTTGTACACCGTGGTGGCATTCCACGCTGGCAAACCTGCGCAAGTGTTGCTGGAAATACTGGAAGTGGTTCCAGTTGATGAGCTGGTTACCGCAACAGAAGATGGTGCAGACGATGATGCCGGTGGCACTGAGCTATTCGAGGTGCCGTAAACAACATCGATACATTGATAGAAAGCTTCCGGCGCATCGGTCACAGGATCGCGCTGCCAAATGCTGTACACAATGTGACGGCCAGTACGTGCTGGCAGATTGACCATGTGGGTAGATGTCGCTTCGCGATCAGCAGGGCCTGATTGATATATCTGCTCCAAATCCGACCACTTCAATGCGGTTGTCGCCGGGTTAAAGCCTTGCTTGGTAATGTAATAGCGGAAATATTTGGTTTTGTGTTGTGCGGTATTGGTCCACACAAATGCACGTGTACCTGCACTAACGGTTGTTGCACCCCAATCGCCACGGGCGAGGTTTAAACCGTTCATGCTGCCAATATTTGCGCTACACAATTTTCCATCGGGAATCAGGCTTTGGTGATTGTCGTTGGCACCGCCGATACCAATAGATTGCGGTTCATACTGGCTGGAGTTTCCTGCTGCAGCGGCTGCAACACACGCAGGTGAGCTTCCGCCCCCTTGCGCTGATGTACACAGAAATGCGCGGCTTTTTGGGCTAGACACATAACCGTGTGCGCTAACATCAACTGCACTCAGCAGTGTTGCTACGCTGACAATTGCAGAAAAACCCAATGCATTAAGTGATTTGAGTCGTGATACTACAGGTCGATTGTTCATTATTTTCTTTTTCACTTTTGGTCTCCATTAAATATCAAGGTTGATACTGGATGTGTTGATTAAAAACGCATGAACTAGAACTGCTTGAAGCATGAACAAAGCATGAAATAGTTGCGTAGATAAAAATTTCCCAAAATAAAAATCGGGAACACTCTGTGAGTGAAATTTTTATCCAAAAGCGAGTCTATGATGCTGGATTTAAAACGCTAGTCTGACTTTTCGCCAATCTGGTGTTTTTGCGTTCGACTTTAGGTAGGGAAATATCAAATCTGTCCTGATGAAAATTTAAGTGCCACATCAGGTGATTGAATTCACACTGCGCCTGTTTGAGTTGGATTCGGATGTGATTGGTATCTGGTGAGTCGTGCGTCCATGAAATGAACAGTGGCGGATAGGGCAGGCCGCTTCTGGGACGGGATGGGTTACTACAGTGGCATCCACAGAGTTATTCACAGCTTCTGTGGATATTTTCAAAGAGTCTGGGGCAGGCACAGTATTTGCTCGACCTGTAGTTGGTGCGTATCGCTGGAGAGATCACCGCAAGGTGGTTTTAGGCGCAGCGCCAGAAATCTGGCTTGGTTGCATGGTTTGTGCGAGTTCTTGGATAAATGGCGTTAAATTTACGTTTTTTATCAACCCTGAGCAGCTGCATTGCCTTGGTGCACTTGCATAGGTGCGTGCACCTTTGTAATCTGCGCGGCCGCTAAAAAGCCTGAATAATCCTAATACAGTGAATTTCGCGGACAAAGCAACGGTTAGACACGGATCAACGTGCCAGTTTCTACCCTTACTTTGGCCGATGGCGTAGAATGCCGCCCTCTTTTGGTGATTCGCTTGTACGTTTTTTAATCCCTCGATTTGTTGGAGATACCCAATGTTAAAGCTGCCTGAAACCCTGCGCGAAAACGTCCGCCTGCTGGGGGAGCTCCTAGGTGAAACCATCCATGCCCACGAGGGTGAAGAGCTGTTTGCCAAGGTAGAAGGTATTCGCAAACTGGGAAAGGCCATCACCAAAGCGGAAAACGGTGATTCAGCCCCGCTGGTTGCCATGCTGAGCAGCCTGGACGACCGAGATATTCTGCCCATCGTGCGTGCATTCAACCAATTCCTGAACCTGGCGAATATCGCCGATCAGGAATACTTTTCCAGCGCCGAAGCCGAGCGCGAAGACAGCTTGCAAACCATGATTCTGGAATTTGCCAAAGAGCATGGGAAAGATGCACTGAACGAAGTCATCAACAAGTTGCGTATTGAATTGGTGCTCACTGCGCACCCCACTGAAGTTACCCGCCGTACCCTTATTCGCAAATACGACCAGATTGTAGACACTCTCGCCGACCGCCAGAACGGAAGCCTGCTGGCCTTTGAACAAGACAAGCTGCGTGGACGTTTGCATCGCTTGGTAGAGGAAATCTGGGCGACGGATGAAATCCGTACGACACGCCCAACTGCAGTCGATGAAGCCAAATGGGGCTTTGCGGTTATCGAAAACAGCCTGTGGCAAGCCGTGCCGGATTTCATTCGCCATCTGGATCGCATGTGCTCACGCCATCTGGGCGGCTCGCTGCCAGTGGATATCCGCCCCATCAAGTTTTATTCCTGGATGGGCGGCGACCGCGACGGCAACCCGAATGTAACGCACAAAATTACCCGTGAAGTATTGTTGCTTGGTCGCTGGATGGCGGCTGAGCTTTACTCGCGCGACATCTATAGCCTGGGTGGCGATTTGAGTATGAGCGAGGCGAGCGACGAGCTGCGCGCGCTGTATCCTGACAGCGCAACGCCGTACCGCGATGTCATGTTTGACCTGCGCCGCCGTATTCAATCCACTCTTGAGTGGGCTGAAGCGCGCTTGCAAGGCCGTGCGGTGGAAGTGCCGACCGACCTGATCACCAGCCGCGAAGACCTGTTGTCCCCGCTGATGCTGTGCTTCCGCTCACTGCATGATGTCGGTTTGCCACACATCGCCAACGGCCCGCTGGTTGATACTATTCGCCGTATTCACTGCTTCGGCATCAATCTGGTGCCGTTGGATATCCGTCAGGATGGCGATCGCCACGTACAAGCAATTGATGAGCTGGTGCAATACCTCGGCTTGGGTGATTACCGCGCCTGGTCGGAAGAAGAGCGTCAAGCCTTCCTGTTGGAGTCGCTGAACAGCAAGCGCCCGTTATTGCCAGCCGTATGGCCAATGAGCGATGAAACCGCTGAGGTGCTGGCAACTTGCCGTATCGTCGCGCAAGAACCACGTGAAATTCTCTCTCACTACATTATTTCCATGGCGCAGCAACCGTCAGATGTGTTGGCCGTTGCGCTCTTGTTAAAAGAGTGCGGCATGACCTGGAATATGCCGATTGTTCCTCTATTTGAAACCCTTGATGATCTGGATCGTGCGCCCATCGTGATGGAGCGTTTGTGGGATCTGGAGTGGTATCAGCAGTATTCTGCACATCAGCAGACAGTCATGATTGGTTACTCCGACTCCGCCAAAGATGCCGGCAAGATCGCAGCGACTTGGGCGCAATATAAGGCGCAAGAAAAACTGGTAGCGCTGGCCGATAAATACGGTGTGTCGTTGGTGCTGTTCCATGGCCGTGGCGGCACCGTTGGCCGCGGTGGTGGCCCCGTAGAGAAGGCGATGGCATCGCAGCCACCGGGCTCTGTTAAAGGCCGTATCCGCGTGACTGAACAAGGCGAGATGATCCGTTACAAGTTTGGCTTGCCGCGCGTTGCTTTCAGCAGTTTGTCATCTTATGTAGTGGCGACCCTGCGTGCGACCATGGCACCTAACGCGTCGCCCAAGCAAGAGTGGCGTGATCTGATTGAGCGCATGGGTAAGGCAAGTCTTGAGGCGTATCGCAGTGTTGTTCGTGGCCACAAAGATTTTGTTCCTTACTTCCGCAACCTGACGCCTGAGCAGGAATTGAGTTTGTTGGCGCTGGGGAGCCGTCCTGCCAAGCGTAAATCGACCGGTGGTGTCGAAAGCTTGCGCGCGATTCCGTGGGTATTCGCCTGGACGCAAGTCCGCTTGAACCTGCCAGCATGGTTAGGTACCCGTCAGGCGTTTGAATATGCACTGCAAAACGAGCCTGCATTGTTGGATGACATGGTCAGCAACTGGCCATTCTTCTCCAGCTTTCTCGATCTGTTGGAAATGGTGATTGGTAAAGCTGACGGCCCTATCTGCACCTACTACGAGCAGCAATTGGTGCCGGTGGAGTATCGCGGTTTGGGGCAAGAGCTGCGTGGCGATTTGAAAGCGTTGGAAGGTTTGATCAATAAAATGAAAAAGCAAGACACGTTGCTGGCCGATGACCCGATGCTGCGTCAGTCATTGGAAGTGCGCAAGCCTTACGTCGATCCGCTCAACTATTTACAAGCAGAGCTGCTCAAGCGCTACCGCAGCAGTGAAACTATTAGCCCCGACCTGGAGCGTGCACTGAAAGTGACCATGGCAGGTATTGCGGCAGGTATGCGCAATACGGGTTGATTCGATTCCCGTCGCTGCTGTACTCCATAACCCCCGTTGGTGAATGCCAACGGGGGTTTTGTTTTTTGGGCGCTTTTAAGAGCGATTTACTCCTGAGTAAATTCACTCAGGCAGCCTGCTTTGACACCCTAATAAACCCCGTCTATACCTAGTTAACCCACTATAAGAGCAAAGTGCGCAGGGATTTTTATCATAAGCGACCTGCGGATTTGCTATCGAATTTGACGGATGAGACCCATGAATAGCAACCACCTGAGCGGGAGCGCTCCCCGCGCTACGCCTCCTTTTCTGTTTATACCTCTTTCTCGCCAGAATGGTTTTGCGCAGGCGATGGTACTGGGAGCTGTTGCGCTTCTGGGATTGATTGGGTTGCTGTTACTTGCACTTGTCCAACTCGGTTTCGTTTGGAAAGGATTGTTATTGTTGGCAGTGCTGGCGGCAGCGGGTTTTGCGATTATGCAGATATCCAGTGAAGCCAAACGTGCACAGGATGCGCAGCTTGCTTTGCAGCAAGCAGAAGCAAACCAGCAGATTGTGCAAATGTATCGGCCATTGGTGGAGAACTACCAAAAACTGTTAAAAGAAATCCTGCCCTTATGGCAGCGCCAGACTGAGTTAGCGCGCAACCAATTGGAAACCAGCATCACCGAACTGGTTGGACGATTTTCCGAAATACATCATCGACTACAGGCAGCGGTAGCCAGTTCTGCCTCCACCGCTAGCAGCATGAAAGGCGATACAGGGTTGGGTGGCGTCATTCATTTTGCAAACAGTGAACTCAGCCAGATTACCCATACCTTGCGCCAGGCAATTGATCAGCGCGATGAGTTGCTAAAAGAAATTTCCGGTTTATCCAAAATTACGGTTGAGCTCAGCGGTATGAGCGCAGAAGTAGCGGGCATTGCATCGCAAACGAATTTGCTTGCGCTGAATGCCGCAATTGAAGCTGCGCGCGCAGGTGAATATGGCCGTGGCTTTGCCGTGGTTGCAGATGAGGTGCGCACCTTATCAACCCGCTCCGGTGAAACCGGTGCGCGAATTGGTCGCCGCATTGAGCAGGTTAATTCTGCGTTGCAAACCACGCTGGACAGAACCGCAGAATATGCAGCAGAAGACAACACCCGCCTTGCCAAATCAGAAACGTCTATCTCACAAGTGTTGGAACAATTTCAAAGCTCCAGTGAAAGTATTTTGCAATCGGCTCATATTCTTGAGCAGGAAAGTGCTGCGGTGCAGAACAGCGTTGAAGAAGTGCTGGTGAATTTGCAATTTCAGGATCGTGTTAGCCAAATTCTCGGTCATGTGATTGATGATATGGAAAAACTGGTAGGTGCTGTTGCCGACCATGAAACCCGTCTACGCCACGGCGAGCAAGTCAACAAAATCGATATCAACGAATGGTTGCGCTCGTTACAAAAAACCTACACCACCCTCGAACAAGTTGACGTGCATCGCGGGAGCAGCACGCAGGTTCAGGGCTCAAACAATTCAGAAATCACGTTCTTCTAGGAGTAATGAATGTCCAAAGTAATTCTTGTAGTTGATGACTCGGCCAGTGTTCGGCAAGTGGTAGGTATCGCCTTGCGCGGTGCCGGATATACCGTGGTTGAGGCCTGCGATGGGAAGGATGCATTAACCAAATTGGATGGCCAAAAAATTAATCTGGTGATCTCTGATGTGAACATGCCCAACATGGATGGGATTACTTTTTTGAAAGAAATGAAAGCCAAAGCGAATTACAAATTTACGCCGGTGATTATGTTAACCACAGAAGGTGCAGAAGAGAAAAAGCGCGAAGGCCAGGCTGCAGGTGCTAAAGCCTGGATTGTAAAACCGTTCCGCCCTGAGCAAATGCTGCAAGCAGTTTCCATGCTGATCTAACCGGACATTTTTTTACAGGAAAAAGCCATGAATATTTCGCGCAAAAAAAGCAAGGACACATCGACCCTAATATTTGAAGGGGATTTTACGATTTACTACGTTGCCCAAGTGAAGGATGAAATTTTTGCCGATTACGAAAAACTGGCCGATAAAATCGCCTTGAATCTGGAAGGCGTAACTGAGTTGGATACAGCCGGTGTCCAACTTTTATTGTTTATGAAGAAGTTTTTCAATTCAGTGCATCGCTCAGTGTTTATTGCCAAAAGCAACGAGTCAGTGGAGTCAGTGCTGACCGCGCTTGATGTGCAATCCCAATTTGCCATGGAATCATAAGGAATCACACTATGAATCTCGACGGTGCATTACAGACTTTCTTTGCCGAAGCCGAGGATTTACTCAACTCCATGGAGGCGGCACTTTTGCGTCTGGATGATGGCGATCATGACATGGAAACCATCAACGAAATTTTCCGTGCTGCGCACACAATCAAAGGCTCTGCAGGGTTGTTTGGGCTGAATGATATTGTGAGCTTTACGCACATCGTGGAAAACGTGTTGGACCGTGCGCGCGATGGAAAAATTACTATCAGTGGCGATCTGCTGAGTATTTTACTGCCGTGCCGTGATCACATTGCCACACTCGTCGAGCATGCAATGCATGAAAATGAAAATGATGAAGAGTGCCTTGCTCATGGCAAAGCATTGTTGGATTCATTAACGCCTTGGTTGGAGGCTCGCCCGGAAAGCACCGAGCCTGTTGCGATACCAACTGCAAAAACGCCAGCGACATCCACCGGTGGCACGGCGGTACAAAGTGGAAGCCATAATCATGATGCATGGCATATTTCTGTGCGCTTGGGTGCAGATTTATTGCGCAATGGTATGGACCCTTTGTCGATCATGCGCTTTTTAGGTTCGCTGGGTGAGATTACACACATCACCACCCTGACGGATCATTTGCCCGCATTTAATGAGTTTGATCCCGAGCAATTGTATTTGGGTTTTGAAATTACTCTGGTGAGTGATGCTACGCAGCAGCAAATTGAAGATGCCTTCATGTTTGTGCGCGATGAATCCCAGATCAATATCATTCCGCCGCGCAGCAATATCGAAGCCTACGTTAATTTGATCAAATCCCTGCCGGAAAATACCCAGCGGCTCGGTGAGATTTTAGTAAAAAGCCATGCGATTACTTATCCGGAACTGGAAGCGGCCTTGGCTACACAAAAGCAGCAGGCCAAATCAACCGGTGCAGTGGGTATGTTGGGTGACATCCTGATTGAAGAGCAGTCAGTCGCGCCAGAAATTGTGCATGCTGCGCTCGATAAGCAAAAGAAAATTGCCGAGAAAAAAACCAGCTCCGAAAACCGTTTTATCCGTGTTGATGCAGAGCGTCTTGATACCTTGATTAATCTCATCGGCGAGTTGGTTATCAACCGCCAACGTGTCGATTTACTTGCATCAAAATTAGGTAATGCCACGTTGATTGAGGCAGTGACCTCAATGGGGAACTTTACCGAAGCGATCCGCGATGCAGCTCTGACCCTGCGCATGGTGCCCATTGGCGATACCTTCCAAAAATTCAAACGCGTTGTGCGTGATACCGCCAAATCCATCGGGAAAGAAATTGAGTTGGAAATTGAAGGAGCGGAAACGGAGTTGGATCGTTCGATGGTGGAGAAACTCAATGATCCTTTGATGCACATTGTGCGCAATGCAATGGATCACGGGATCGAATCTGTTGCTGTGCGTGAATCGCGCGGCAAATCGGGCACGGGCACCATCAAACTGACAGCGCGTCATGATGCCGGGAATATTGTTATTGGTATTCACGATGATGGCGGTGGGCTTGATGTAGAGAAAATTCGCAAAAAAGCTATTAACAATGGAATCCTGGAAGAAGGAGTTCATTTATCCCGTCAGGAATTATTTCAGTTAATTTTCCATCCAGGGCTATCAACCGCAGAGCAAGTGACAAATTTGTCCGGGCGCGGCGTGGGCATGGATGTGGTCAAGCGCAATATCGAGGAGTTACAAGGCGGTATTGAAATTGAAAGTGAGCTGACGGTGGGAACCAGTTTTAGTATTCGCTTGCCGCTGACACTGGCGATTATTGATGGCTTCCATGTAACAGCAGGGCACATCGATTTTATTGTTCCGCAAAATACTATCCTTGAGTGCGTTGATCTGGATTCGCTCATGCATGTGAAAGGCCAAAACTGCGTCAATTTGCGTGGTGAACAGGTTCCTTATATCCGCTTGCGTGAAATTTTTTCGCTACAACCGAAAGATCATTCTCGCGAAAAAATTGTTGTTGTTCAGTTTGGTGAAAAGCGTGCGGGCATTGTTGTGGATGATTTGCACGGTGAAATACAAACCGTAGTAAAACCGATGGGGCCAATTTTTCAGGCGCTTAAAGGAATTGGTGGGTCAAGTCTGTTAGGTACAGGTGCTGTTGCGTTGATTTTGGATATCCAACAGTTAATCGGGTTTGCGATTAATCGCGAACATTTACGCAACACTGCCTTTGCAGTAAATGTGCAGGAGCAAGAGTAATGAATCAGCTAAGCAAACAAAAAAAGAGCCATGTTGTTGAAGTGATAAAGCAGTATCTCACCTTCCGGATTGGCAATGAAAACTATGGGCTTGAGTTGTCGCAAACCAGAGAGATTATCGAGTATAGCGGGATCACCGAAGTACCTTTGATGCCCAATTTTTTGCGTGGTGTGATTAATTTGCGGGGTGAAGTTGTTCCGGTAATTGATCTGGCTGTGCGCCTTGGGCGCAAGCCCATCGAAGTTCAAAAGCGCACTTGTATTATCGTGGTTGAGCTGCAAAACAATGAGCAAAACCATGTGCTTGGTTTGTTGGCCGATTCAGTCAGTGAAGTGATTGAAATGAACGATGAGAATATCGAGGATGCGCCATCATTTGGTGCGAATATCCGCGCTGATTTTATTCAGGGTATTGCCAAGCGTGAGGATGAGTTTGTGGTATTGCTGGATGCAAACAATGCACTTTCTATCCGCGAGCTGGCGCATTTGGTTGAGGCTCAGCTGCAATAATTTCTTAAACAATTCCTAAAAAAATGAAGGAATAAACATGTTCAGCAGCCTCACCTTAAAAGCCAAAATCTTATTACTCAGCAGTCTGATTGTGCTGGGATTATCTACGCTCGGACTCACTGCTTATTTGCAAATTCGTTCATTTAATGTCGTGGTAGATGAGACTGCTACCCACAGTAAACGACGTTCTGAAATTTTGGTGGAAATTCAATCGGCGGCGATTAATTTTAAAACCCAGGTGCAGGAATGGAAAAATATCCTGATCCGCGGCAATAACGCGGATCAGTTTACCAAATACGTAGACGGTTTTATTGCGTCTGAAACAGTGGTGCAACAACATCTTGCTGCTGCGATGGTGTTGCAAAAAGAAGAAGGCATCGCAACTGATGCGATAACTTCGCTTCAAAAAGAGCATGCCTCCTTAGGTAAAAATTACCGCGAAGCACTTGCCAGCTTTAATCAGGAAAATCCGGAAGCGGGAAAGGTTGTTGATAAGTTAGTGAGCGGTATGGATCGCGAAGCTAGCCGTCAGATGCAAGAGCTGGCAGATAAAACAACCAGTGAGTTTAATCAGTTCCTGATTGATTCTGATATTAAAACCGGGAAAATTTACAGCGATACTGTGAGCTTGCTGTTAATTATTTGTATCAGTGCATCGGCCATTATTATTGGCGTTATGATTTTTATCTTCCGCGATATGTTCAAAACTCTGGGCGGAGAACCTGCTTACACTGCGGATGTTGTATCGCAAGTTGCTGAAGGCTATCTCAATGTAGATATTCAATTAAAACCTGGTGACCAACACTCCCTGCTTGCCAGTGTGGAAAATATGCGCAAGCAATTGGCAGATATTATTGGCGATGTGCGCAGCTCTGCCGATGCGCTTTCCTCTGCATCAGAAGAGGTCAACGCAACAGCACAGTCTCTCGCGAAAGGCGCATCTGTCCAGGCAGCAAGCGTGGAAGAAACCTCTGCCTCTATGGAGCAAATGTCAGCGTCTATTTCCCAAAATAGTGAAAATGCCAGAATCACCGATGGTATGGCGCAACAAGCTGCACGCGATGCTGCAACCGGTGGCGAAGCCGTTATGGGCACGGTAGAGGCAATGCAAAAAATTGCCGAGCGCATCAGCGTAATTGATGACATTGCTTACCAAACCAATCTGCTAGCACTGAATGCAGCAATCGAAGCGGGGCGTGCCGGTGAACACGGGCGTGGTTTTGCAGTGGTTGCATCAGAAGTGCGTAAGTTAGCAGAGCGCAGTCAGGTTGCCGCACAGGAAATTGGAACGCTTGCTGGCGACACGGTTAAGCGTGCGGAACAGGCAGGCAACATGCTAAGAGACATGGTGCCAGCTATTCGCAAAACGGCCGATTTGGTGCAGGAAATTTCTGCAGCATCATCAGAGCAAAATGCAGGCGTATCGCAAATCAACAGTGCAATTGGTCAAGTAAGTCAAACATTGCAACAAAATGCAGCAGCATCAGAAGAGCTGAGTTCCACATCGGAAGAAATGAGTACACAGGCAATTCGCCTGCAAGAATCAATGACCTATTTCAAATTGGGGCTGGCAAGTACCAATAACTCAAACAAGCCAGGCAAACCAAGTGTGAAAAAAAATCCACCCACTGAGAGTAAGCCACCTAAATCCGGCTCCGTTAAAAAGCACCATGTCAGTGATGATGATTTGGATAAAAATTTTGTGCGTTACAGCTAATAAATACCGCCTGATAGAAGTATCAGGCATTGATGTTTAATGGATGTTTAATGGAGTTAAAAAATGACCGTTGCCAAGAAAATGGTGCTGTTGGTAGCAACTGCGTTGCTGGGAATTATTGTGTTGGCTGGTGCTGCCCAGATTCAAATCAACAAAGTATTTGAAGAGACAAATTACACGAATGAAAATGTTGTTCCCAGTATGCATTTGCTGGGGCTGATGCAAAATAACGTATACCGCACTCGTATTCGTTTGAATCGTCACATTCTCAATACCGATAATTCGCAATCAAAAAAAATTGAAGCAAGCATGAATGAGGCTATTACTGAAGTAAAAGCGGGTCTCAAAGAATATGAAACCATGATTGCCGATGATAAAGACCGCGCGCTGCTTAAAGAAAGTGTTGATGCCTTTAATCGTTATTTAACCCATATCCCAGCCATTATTGTTGCATCGGAGAATGATCAGTTCGATTTGGCTCGGGAATTGTTGGAGAAGGCAACACCCGATGCAATGGCGGTATCTACGGCTATAGATAATCAATCTGCTTACAACATGGATATCGCTGAAGGCGCAAAAAATACCGCGTTAGCGAGTAAAGCCCAGGCAACGCTTTACTCTATTGTTATCTCGGCCATTACGCTGATCGCGATTGCAGTTATCGGCTTTTTTATTACGCGCAATCTGTTACGTCAATTAGGTGGCGAGCCGGATTATGCAGCAGCAGTGGTTGCCAAAATAGCCGCAGGTGATTTAACCCAGGAGGTGGCTGTTAAACAGGGTGATACCACGAGTATGTTGGCGGCCATTCGCGAAATGTCGAATACCCTGTCGCAAGTATTAGGCGAAGTGCGTAGCTCGGCAGATGCATTGGCATCAGCGTCAGAAGAAGTGAATGCAACAGCGCAATCACTGGCTAAAGGTGCTTCAGTACAAGCAGCGAGCGTGGAAGAAACATCGGCATCAATGGAAGAGATGTCTGCATCGATTATGCAAAATAATGAAAATGCCAGCATTACTGATGGCATGGCCCAGAAAGCGGCTGCCGATGCCATGACCGGTGGGAATGCTGTGGCCAGCACTGTAGAGGCGATGCAAAAAATTGCAGACCGTATTGGTGTGATTGACGATATCGCTTACCAAACCAATTTACTTGCACTGAATGCCGCAATTGAAGCAGGGCGCGCCGGTGAGCATGGTCGTGGCTTTGCGGTGGTGGCCTCGGAAGTGCGCAAACTGGCTGAGCGCAGTCAGGTTGCCGCACAGGAAATTGGATCGCTCGCAGGTGAAACAGTCAGCAAAGCGGATAACGCAGGAAAATTGCTGCAGGAAATGGTGCCCTCCATTCGTAAAACAGCCGATTTGGTACAAGAAATTTCGGCGGCATCTACTGAACAAACCGCGGGCGTTAACCAAATTAATGCAGCCATCGGCCAGGTGAGCCAAACCATGCAACAAAATGCTGCCGCAGCTGAAGAGTTGAGCTCCACCTCTGAAGAACTTAGTTCGCAGGCTATGCGCTTACAAGATGCAGTGAGTTATTTTGTGTTGGCCAAATCGGATGCCAGAGTGATAGTGCCGCGCGCTTCACAAAAAAGCAGTGGAAACTTTTCACCCTCTGCAACTACTCCTTCGCGTAATAAACCGCAGAAAAAAATCATTAATGATGATGATCTCGATAAAGACTTTGTTCGCTACTCCTAAAAATATATTAATTCTATAGCCGTTCACTGACGAGCAAGATTATGGAAATGGAAAGCGCAACACCTATCCCTACCGATAAAGAGTTTCAGCTGTTTCAAGAATTGATTCAGGAAAAATTGGGTATTTTTTTACCTACGCAAAAAAAAGCGCTGTTGAGCAATCGTTTATGGAAGCGGTTGCAGGCGTGCCAGGTCAAAGGGTTTAGTGATTACTATCGTTTTATTTTAAGCCCCCAAGGCAAGGGTGAATTAAATACAGCGCTGGAATTAATTACCACGAATGAGACCTATTTTTTTCGTGAGCAAAAACATTTTGATTACTTGCAGGAGATTATTCTTCCCAAGTATCGCCCTGGGTCAAACTTTCGTGTGTGGAGTGCTGCATCATCAACAGGAGAGGAACCCTACAGTATTGCGATGGTGTTAAAAGATCGCTGCCAGTGTGATTGGGAATTGTTGTGTTCCGATGTAAACCGCTCGGTAGTTGAGCAGGCCAAGATCGGGATTTATCCGGAGATGCGCGTGAAAAATATCCCGCACGATTATTTGCGCCGTTACTGCCGCAAGGGGGTAGGGCCACAGCAGGGCAATGTCCGGGTAGTGGCAGAATTGCGTGAGTCGGTACAGTTTTTTACCTTGAACTTGCATGAAACCTTTCCGGATATCGGCAAGTTTGATTTGATTTTTTTGCGCAATGTGTTGATTTATTTTGAAAACGACAACAAAGCAAAAATACTGGAGCGGATCGCCGATAAATTAAAACCGGGCGGTATCTTGTTTGTTGGTCACTCGGAAAGTTTGCATGGTATTAGCTCGCGCTTTATTCCACTCAAACCCGCCATTTACCAGTTATCAGGGCGGTAGTTGTTATGGCAGTTGTACCCATCGTGAAGCCACTCCACAGCATACATCCGGGAGAGTGGTATTTCGGTGTGGAGTATGAGCGGTTGCATACCGTGTTAGGTTCCTGCGTCGCGCTGACGGCGTGGCACCCCACGTTGAAAATCGGTGGCATGTGTCACTATCTCCTGACCAATGAACCTCCTTCAAGAGCAGATATACGGGCAAAATCGTTGTCATCAGCAGATTGCCGCTATGCCGTACATGCATTGGAGCAAATGAAAAAATCGATGCAGGCCTATGGAAATATGAATGAATTCCAACTGGGGATTTTTGGCGGCGGCGATATGTTTCCCTACAAAACGCCCACCTCAATTGGCTTTGACAATATTGCCTATGCGCGCCAGTGGTTGATGCGTGAAAAACTTCAACCAATCCATGTGGATGTTGGCGGAACCATTTCCCGCTCCTTGATGTTGGTTATATCGACGGGGGAGATTCAATTAAAACATTATGCAATGAATCCAGCTTGAAGATTGAAATACGGGGCTGATGAACAATACTTGTTAAATTACAGATTCGCGCGGTGTTGTTTTTGATAGAAATAGTCGCGCGGGTATTCTTGATAACGGATCGGGTATTTTTTTGGGAAATTTGAGCAATTATGACAATTGATGTTCTGGTAGTGGATGATTCAGCCGTTGTACGCCAGGTTCTCAGTGGTGTACTGAATGAAGCGCCTGACATTAATGTCTACGCCACGGCATCCGATCCTATTTTTGCGCAACAGCAAATGCAGAAAAAATGGCCGGATGTCATTTTGCTGGACATTGAAATGCCGCGTATGGATGGCCTGACATTTTTACGCCATCTGATGCACGAAAAGCCGACGCCCGTGATTATTTGTTCGTCCCTGGCTGAAAAAGGCGCGGAGCTGACTTTGCAGGCGCTATCCGCCGGTGCCATTGATGTGATCACAAAACCGCAATTGGGCGTGAAAGATTTTTTGTTGGAGGCAAAACATTTGCTTTGGCAAACCGTGCGCGGTGCCGCCGGTGCCCATGTGTCACGCCGGGCAAGTATGGGTGCTGATATCAAAAAAGCAGCACCGGTAATGCCGGCCGTGGCCGATCTGGTCAGCATGACAGCGACTACCGATAGCATTATCGTGATTGGTACCTCTACGGGCGGCACCCAAGCATTGGAGGAAATTCTCAGCAAAATTCCACGCACCTGCCCTGGTATCGCCGTTGTGCAACACATGCCAGAGAAATTTACCGCCGCGTTTGCCAAACGTCTTGATGGTTTATGCGAGGTGGATGTGAAAGAAGCAGAGAGTGGGGATCGCTTGATTCCAGGCCGGGTGCTGATTGCACCGGGTGGGCATCACCTTGAGGTTCAGCGCTCGGGGGCGCAATACATTGCCAAGGTGTTCCGCGGCCCGAGCGTCAATCGCCACTGCCCATCGGTTGATGTGCTATTCCGCTCTGCTGCCCGCGCTGCCGGACGCAATGCAATGGGGATCATCATGACCGGCATGGGCGATGATGGTGCCCGCGGCCTTTTGGAAATGCGGCAAGTGGGATGCAGAACCATTGCACAGGATGAACAGTCCTGCATTGTGTTTGGTATGCCTAAAGAGGCGATTAATCTGGGGGCTGCCAAAGAGGTAATGCCGTTATCCCAAATTCCTGCCGTACTGGGGGGCAAGGCATGAAGTCGGTAATTTCCGAACTGAGCGTACTGGTGACAGATGACAGCCTTACCCAGCGCCAATACGCAAAAGGGCTCTGTAGTGAATTGGGCGTGAAAGATCTGCACGATGCCGCTAATGGTGTGGATGCGTTAAATGTACTGGAATCCCGCGGGGTCGATGTCGTTCTGGTTGATCTTGAAATGCCCATTATGGATGGGGTTGAGCTCATCCGTTCAATGGCGCAGAAAAAGCTGGCCAGCAGTGTCATTATTCTCAGCGCCAAAGACCCGATCCTGATTGCCAGTGTGGGTACCATGGCAGAAGCTGATGGCCTGCATGTACTGGGTACCTTCCAAAAACCCCTCCTGCCGGACGCGCTGGAGTGTAGCCTTCTGCGCTTTATCCAGGACACCAAAAACAAAGCGGCAGAACCCCACGTGCAGCAAGATAACGAAGTGACTGCGGTTGAGTTGGGTGAAGCGCTTGCCAATAACGAATTGACCTTGGCATTCCAACCAAAACTGACAGTGCAAGGGCTGATGCTCAAAGGAGTAGAGGCCTTGGCGCGTTGGCGTCATCCTCAAAAAGGGGTGATCTCTCCGGGAGTATTTATTCCACTGGCTGAGCGCCACGGCATGATCGATATGCTGACACGTCACCTGTTACAAGCCGCATTCCAGCATAAACGCACTTGGCAAAATTATGGGTTGCGCTTCAATCTTGCATTTAACCTATCGCCTCTGTCTCTGGCCGATTCCGATATGGTGGAGTGGCTGTGCAAAATGGCTGAAGACCACGGTATCGCGCCCTCGGAAATTACCTTTGAAATTACCGAAAATGCCCTGTTGGGCGAGCTGGCCAGCGCGATTCAGACTCTGGCACGTTTACGCTTGAAAGGGTTCCATATTGCTATCGATGATTACGGTACCGGCTTTGCCAATGCACAGCAGTTATCGCGCGTACCTGCGACGGAACTGAAGATCGACCGTTCATTGGTGCATCGTGCAGCTGCCCGCCCACAGCAGCGCACCATTCTTGCCAGCACGGTGGATTTGGCCAAAAACCTGAACCTCACCACGGTGGCAGAAGGGGTGGAAACGGATGAGGATTACCGGATCATTGCCGACTTGGGGGTGGATCTGGTGCAGGGGTATTACTTCTCCAAACCACTATTTCCTGAAGATTTGCTGGTGTGGATTAAGTCCGGCTTGAGCCAGCTGCGGCGTCAGCATGAGAAGCATTAGATAGCGCATAGCTCCTAACACGCTTAACCCCACCCATAAAAAATCCCGCTCAGGCGGGATTTTTTATGTCGCGGATACCCGTATACGTCGGCATAAGCATCATGAGCATGGCTGCGTGTTGTGGATGAAATGGGGCGTTCATTTTGGATACAGCTCCCGCACGCCACCATAACCACCATCTGCATGTCAGGAAGCAGGAAGCAGGGAGCGGTTGCAGGATGCACAAGTTACGCAAAAGGCATCGTCTTTTAAGGGGTGGGCGTTATACTTGGGCTCCAGTTTCCGTGTGCAATTACAAGGCACTTATTTATGGCAGCGGCTTCACCTGTTTTACAGTCAGTCCACCATGTCGCATTGATTTGTTCGGACTACCTAAAGTCCAAAGATTTTTACGTCAATGTTTTAGGCTTGGCCGTGGTTGCAGAAAATTATCGCGCTGCACGCGATTCGTGGAAACTGGATTTGGCGTTACCGGATGGCACCCGGTTGGAGTTATTTTCGTTTCCCAACCCGCCTGCGCGACCATCGCGACCGGAAGCCTGTGGCTTGCGCCATTTGGCATTTGTGGTGCGCGATCTTGATGCGTATGTCGCCTGGCTGGAAGCCAATGGTGTTGCCGTAGAGCCAATCCGGGTGGATGAATTCACACATAAACGATTTACGTTTTTTCAAGACCCTGATGGATTGCCATTGGAATTATATGAATTGCCTGAGTAGTTTTTCTTTTCACTTTTTGTGCTGCGAGAGATAAAACTGTGCCCACGACAAAATGGTTTATCCGGTGTGTATGCGTACTTTCTGCCGTACTTTTTTTCATCTTAGGCAACGCTCAGGTGCATGCGCGGGAATTGGCTATTGCATTTGAAAATACACTGCAACCTTCCAGTTCATTGGACGCAATGGCTCGCTCACAAATGTTGGTGCGCAACTTGGCAACTGCAGGTGTACCCCAGGCGATGTTTTTGATCAAAACCAAAGGGATAGATCAAAAAGATAAAGCGCGTCTTTCACTTTACAGCGACAAAGGACATCTGTTGGTAAACGCCGGGCACGGACACGGCTTGGTAACCAAAAGCGATCTGTATGCCTATGAAATTGGCATACTCAAAGCCAACCGTATTTTGCGTCCCTATCGCGGCTATAAAAAACATGTCTATTTTTCTTATTTGCATGAATATGGCGATGCCAATATCCAACAGGGTCTTGCCAATTTTTTGCAAGAGCGAGGCTACCGTCCGGCGTTTGCCAATCCCAATCCCATGCGCGGTGTAGACCAATATCTGGATGAGTTGTACCAGAAAAAAATCCGCAGTAATCGCGCAGTTAATATGGCTGCACTTGAAAAGGCGTATGTGGATCTGATCAGTACATCACTCGCACAGGAAGATGCACTGGCGTTTAATCTTTTGGGGTATTCACCCAAGCAAGTATTGGTATTACAGGAAAACGACTTGGCCGCGTATTTTATTGTGGCATTGGTTGATCAATTAATTGCGCAGGGCTGGAAAATTATTCCTCCTGAATCGGTTTTTAATGATCCGCTTGCTAATAACCCTGTTGCGGCAAATCGCTGGGGTGCCAATGGTTATATCAACTCAATTACCCGTTTAGCGGATGAGCGTGTTGCTTATTGGCGTGTATTGGGTGATCGCAAAGCGCGAGTGGATGCTTTTTTGCAAAGTAAAGTGCCCGGTTTTATTGAATAGTTTTTTGCTTACACAAGGTTGCGGAGAGATATGTTCAAATCAACAGCAAAATTATGGATGTTGTGTGTGGCCAGTGTTCTTGCTATGCAAGCAGGCGCACAACAAAAATCAGTCATTTTTAAAAATGGCTTTGATAGCGATGCCGATTTGAAAAAATGGGCGCTCATATACGGTACCAAAGCCGTCGCCGAACAAGCGCGCACAGGCACAGGTGCATTATTGGTGGAAGAGGGCGAAGCATCGGTGCGTTCGCGGGTGAACTTGAATGAGCAGGGCACACTGGAGTTTTGGATAAAAACCTCATCGCCTGCTACGCAATACACCATTAATGTGCTGGTTGCTACCAACCAGAATATTGACAACGGTTGGGTGCAGGTCGGACAAATTAAAGGCAGCAACGACTCAACGGAATATCATGCCAAACGTATTTCAATTGATGACCCAGGCAAAAAATATCTGCGCCTGGATTTTGAGATTGCCAACGGGCAGGTATGGATTGATGACCTGAGTGTAGAAAAAATTCTGCTTGATACTGCGCTGCAAAAAAATCAGGAAAAAGTCATTGCTGAAGTCTTGGGCAAATTGCGCGATGACAAAAATTATCAGGTACAGGCAGATGCGTTGCGCACCCTAGGGAAAAATTATGCAGCCCAGATTGATGTGCAGCGCCAGTACCTTGAATACGCTAACGGTATCTATTCCAGTGTGACGTTGGTGCTGGCAACTTCCGAGCGCGGCAAAATGGCGAATCCGCTCGGTTACCACACCTTTAAAGGTATCGTCAGCGATGTGCGCATGGTGGCATCACCTATTCAAAAGTCGCGCATGGAATCATTGTTGAAACCCTTGGGTGATATTGCAACGGCAAGCCTGAACGTGATGACCCAGGGGGCTTATCAGGCGTTTGCCGAGCCATTCAAAACCATTGTCGCTACAACATTTGATCGTGTGTCGTATGAAAATGCAGGTGTTGACCGCAAAGCGCGCAAGTTTGCCGAAGCCAATGGCTTGAAAACCTTTGCCAAGGCCGAGGGCTTTTTAGGTGAGGTTGAAAAAGAATTGAACATGGTTGTCGCATTGGATAAAGACCTGATGGATATCCAGCGCGAGGTCGATAAATTCCGCAAAGATCTGGATAAACATTTAAAAGAATCGCTGATCGCCGGTGGTATGGGGCGCGGTCAGGAAAACTACAACCGCGTATTGAGCAAAGATGAAACGATCCGCGCGGCTGCTTTGCAGGAAATCAATAATTATTTTCTCTTGCAAGCCGAAAGTTATCAAAACCATTCCAGCTCCAACACAGAGTTTGTACAGTTCATGATGAAGGCGACGGGCACGATGGAAGAAACCCAAGTGTTTAAAGAACGATTTAATCAAATTGCATCATCAGTCATTACTTTTTACGATAAATTTGATCGTTCCGTAGCCAAAGAACAAAACCCATTCACGAGTGAGACTGACCGCGCGCTTTGGGAGTCCCACGCAGTTAAAGTGCGCACTTATATTCAGGAATCCAAAGCAGCGTTTGCAAAAGCGTATATGTAAGCTTCCAATCGCTGTTATCGGTTGGTGATTGTTCATTCCATCCAAGGCACCCGGTGCATTTCCCCGGGTGCCTTTTTTATTGGCCAGTTGTATTTATCGTTGTCGGGTAGTTTTACTCATCGTCCATCGTTCGAGGGAACTAGGAATAGCCCGGTTAACCGGCTATGCTTCAGTGATCAAAATAGCGATAAGACTGAACCGATGTTGATAACTTCCCCTTTTACTGCGCTTAACACCCTGTGTCGTCGTGGGTTGCTACGGCAGTGGCTACATACGTATGTATTGTTCTTGTCAGGTTTGTTCTTGCCAGTATTGCTCCTGTGCGCGACAACCCCGGCAGTTGCCCAAGGGCTCAACAAAGAAAAAATAACCGCATCTTACTTGTATAACTTTGCCAAAAATATTGAGTGGCCGAATCAAGCGGCAATGACCTCGTTTTCAATTGGGGTTTATGGAGCCAACAACCCTGCATTGATGTCTGAACTGGCGGTGTTGCGCGACCGTGTGAAGCTGCGCAATTTGCCGATCAATGTGACCGCAACCAACCATATTGATGAGCTTAGCCGCTTTCATCTGGTGTATATCGAAGAGGCGAGCCCTAAAACCATTGCGGATATTTACGATGCGTTGGAAGGCAAGCCAGTCTTGATTGTGACTGAGTCTTACGCCAACAAACAATTGGTCATGATTAACTTGATGACTACAGAAAATGACCGGCTTAAATTTGAAGTGAATAAATCCAACATCATTAATCATGGATTGGTGCCGTTACCCGAATTGATCCTCAATGGTGGTACCGAAATTGATGTCGCCAAGCTGTATCGCGAAGGCCAAGCGTCGTTAGTTGCATTGCAAAAACAATTGCGTGGGCGTGAAAAAGCCTTGAATGAATTGAGTGCTGCAGTTCAAAACCAGCAGGCCATTAATGACGGGCTGCAAGAGCAGATGGCGGAGTTAAATAAAGGTATTCAAAAAAGCGACCAGCTAATCGCAGAACAAAAAGCATTATTACAAGAGCAACAACAACAAATTGAAACCAGCAAACAAGAGCGCGCTTCGCTACTGGCAGAAGTCAAACAGCGTACCCAGGAGCTGGATGAGCAACAGCAGCATTTGCGTACAATCCTCGCGGAAATTGAGACCCGCGAGCAGCGGTTGAATTATTTAAATTCCACTATCACTTCGCAAGAAGAGACCATCCTTAAACAGAAAAATGAAATTGTGAATCTTGATGAGTTGGTGGATTCCCAAAAAGTTGCCCTGCGTTATTTATGGGGCTCTGTGTTTCTTGGTGTGTTGTTGATCATTACCATTTTTGTTGCCTACACCATCAAGCGCCGCGACAACGAGCGCTTGGCTGCTCACAGTCAGGACTTGCAAATGGCGCGTGACCGGCTCGCGATTGCCAAACGCAAAGCGGAGGATGCCAGTCAGGCGAAGAGTGAGTTTTTATCGCTCATGAGCCATGAATTGCGCACGCCGCTGCAGGCGATTATCGGCTACACCGAAGTGGTGATTGAAGAATTAAAATTGGCCGATGATACGCGTCACCTGAACGATCTGAATCGTGTCATTCTCAATAGCGAACGTTTGCTGAAATTGATCAACAGCGTGTTGGATCTGGCCAAAATTGAATCCGGCCGTATGGATCTTGATCTCACAGAAGTTAAATTATCCAGCCTGGTCGATGAAGCGCTGGGAACCGTTGCGCCCCTGTTGGAAAAAAATGCCATACGTTTGCACGTTGATGTCGATAACGGCGATGTGTTGCCAGTGGCTGATCCGGAAAAGCTGCTGCATATACTCATTAATTTATTGGGTAACGCCATCAAATTTGCGGCGAACGGACAGGTGCGCATCAAGGCTTATCATCAACCGCACCGGATTTACATCAGCGTTGCTGATACCGGTATAGGGATATCGGTCGAGCAGCAAGCAACGATTTTCGATCCATTCAAACAAGCAGACTCAGGCACTACACGTAAATTTCAGGGCAGTGGATTGGGTTTGTCTATTACCCGCCAATTGTGTGAGTTGATGGGGGGCAGTATCCGGGTGGAAAGTGAGTTGGGTGTGGGCTCCAAATTTATTGTGGAAATCCCCTTGCCGGTTAAACACATTCCGCAGTCGCTGAATAAATCCGATGCGCAAGAGGAGGAGCAGGCTCAGGCATCAGCACTATCCGTTGAGCCCAAGGGTGAGCATGTTGTCATGATTGATGATGACCCCGCCTTTCTCGATATTATGGCGCGTACTATCCGTGCTGAAGGTTATCAAGTGCACACCGCCGCAGATGCAGAAAATGGTTGGCGCTTGATCCAAACAATCAAGCCGCAGGTGATTACGTTGGATTTATTTTTGCCTGACCAACATGGCTGGATTTTATTTGAGCGTATCAAGGCAGATCCGGATGTTTGTGATATTCCTGTTATTGTCATATCAATGATTGAGGAGCGTAAACGCTTTAATCGCCAACCGGCTGAAGAATATCTGACCAAACCTGTCAAACGGGAGACCTTAAAACTGGCAATACAGCGGTTGGCACCGCATAAAATGCTCGATAATGATAAATCTTCCCAGTAAGGCCTTTGCTTTCGGGGAAAGGTCATTTATCTTTACGCTTGTTTTTAGCATCTTCAGGAATAAATGTTCGACGATCAGTATTTGATTCGGGTGCAATGCGTTTTGCACTTTATTATGGTTTTGTAGTATCTGAGTTGTTTGAGTGATTGTGTCAGCGGAATGACATCTACCCATTTGAATTAGGTTGTCATTATATGCGCGCAATAACGATAAAAAGATGTCCGCTATTTGCTGCTGTACTGTTGTGCTCTCAGGGATTACTTGCCGAGCAGGGCAGCCCTTCTACCTCGCTCGATGATTTTTATAATTTGACCCTGGCTGAATTGGGCCAAGTAGAAATCTCTATTGCTACGGGCAACAACACCCCAATTGACCAAGCACCTGCGATTGCAACCGTGATTACAGCAGGTGAAATCCAAGCAATGGGTGCTCGCAATTTAAATGAGCTACTGGAAACAGTACCAGGCCTTCATGTTGCACTTTCATCCCTCAGCCGTTTGGATTCGGTGTATTCCATTCGCGGTATTCACACCGGATTTAATCCACAAGTTTTATTAATGATGAATGGTGTACCTGTGCAGTACAACGTACAGGGTGGACGCCCCACATTATTCCGTTTACCCGTCACCAGCATTGAGCGCGTGGAGGTCATTCGCGGACCTGGCTCTGCTATTTATGGGGCGGATGCCTATGCCGGTGTCATTAATGTCATCACCAAAGATGCCGATGCCATAGAGGGGACCCAAATAGGCGGCGGTGTTGGTTCATTCAATACGCGCGATCTGTGGCTTCAAACGGCAACAAAATGGAACGATGTCGATGTTGCGTTCAGCATGGCCTACCAAGAGAGCGATGGCGATGATAATCGTCGGGTAAATGCAGATCTGCAATCCGCGCTGGATTATTTATTGGGGACGAATGTTTCAAAAGCGCCTGGCTCCCTATCAACAAGATACTCGGTGCTCGATACGCATTTGATGTTAGCCAGCGAGCAGATTCAATTTAATTTATGGAACTGGCGTTCGGCTGATGCAGGTGTGGGGGCGGGAGGCGCGCAAGTATTAGACCCAACGGGGCGCGATGACAGTAATTTATGGATGGGTGATGTCACTTATCGTTTGAACCCCGATGACGCGGATGCGTGGGACAACAGTGCGCGCGTGAGTTACTTGCATTACGATCAGAAATCCAGTTTCACTCTGTTTCCTGCGGGTACAAAGCTGCTCATCGGACAGGATGGCAATATCGATTTCCAAAATCCGGTAGGAATGGCTGTGTTCACCGATGGCTATATCGGTAAACCCAGTGGAGTTGCAGAAGATGTACAGCTTGACCTGGTATCTCTCTATACCGGGTTTGAATCGCATCGCGTGCGTTTTGCGGTGGGTTCACGCTATCAATCCATCAGACCTGAAGAACAGAAAAACTTTGGCCCAGGTGTACTTGATGGCAGTGAGATTATTGTTGATGGAACGCTTACTGATGTGAGCAACACCGACAATGTTTTTCTTGTAGATAGCTCTCGCACCGTAAAATATATTTCCCTGCAGGATGAGTGGCAAATCGCGAACGAATTACAATTTACTGCAGGTGTTCGCCACGACGATTATTCTGACTTCGGTACAACTACAAATCCGCGTATGGCGTTGGTGTGGGTTGCGAATGATCGCCTCACCACCAAATTACTTTACGGCAGCGCATTCCGTGCACCTTCGTTCACTGAACAATTTGGTAAAAACAATCCGGTCGTATTAGGAAATCCTGATCTTGATCCCGAAGAAATAGACACAGCAGAAATTAGTTTCGCGTATAGCGTGAGCAAAGAACTGGTGACCAATATTACGCTGTTTGATTACAGTGCGCGGGATATGATCGAATTTGTACAGGATGAATTTGCAACAACCAAAACCGCCGCTAACGCTCGCGATCAAGATGGCAGTGGTTTTGAATTGGAAATGAATTGGAAGCCGTCACCGCGATTACATATTGCCAGTAGTTATGCGCGGCAGGATGCAAAAGATGGCGACACTGGAAGAGCCATTCCGGATGCGCCCGGCCAACAGTTTAAAGTGGATTTGAATTGGGAGCTCAGTTCCAAATGGTTTGTGCATAGTCAGCTCAATTGGATTGGTGATCGCCAGCGTGCGCCGGCTGTTGCACCTGCCGTAGAGCGTTCACCCATAGATGATTACGCTTTGGTAAATCTCACCCTTCGTCGCAAAAATATCATGCCCGAGCTCGATGCATCCTTGGTGGTGCGAAACCTGACCAATGAAGATGCACGTGAGCCCAGTAGTGGTGAAATCGCAGAAGATTATTTGCTGGAGTCGCGCAGTTTTTGGGTCGAGTTGCGTTACAACTTCAAATAAGCTGCGTTACTCCTTCAGTTAGTAGCGTTACCACTTCACACAGGTTGCGCTACAACCTTACATACATCGTTAGATTTTTATTTGGAATCGCCCATGTCAGGACCTAAGCACGATCAAGTGCGCAGCCGTAACGAGCCTTTCGTACCGCGCGTAGCAACGCGTATCTGGAAAGAAATTCCGAGTGAGGATAACCCGTTTATCGCAAGTCACGCGCTTTGCCACGGTTATGATTTATTTGAATTGATGAATAAGCGCTCATTTGTTGATGTGTTTTATTTGTTATTTCGCGGTGAGTTGCCTGATAAAGCGGAAGCACAACTGCTGCAAACATTAATGATTGCCTTGATAAATCCGGGACCGCGCCATCCTGCAACGCGCGCTGCGATGAACGTGGGCGTTGGCAAAACCGACCCCGTTCATATCCTTCCTATCGCTGCTGCAGTATTGGGTGGTGAATATGCAGGTGGTGGCATCGTAGAAGAAAGCATGCGCTTTTTACGCAAGCAACAAAAGTTGGATGCGCAGCAGGTTGCGTCAACTCTGATACAGCAATATGCATCAGCGACGAGTGCAGATGAGCAATTATGTATTGCTCCGGGTTTTGGCAGGTATCAGGGCGGCATTGATTTGCTTGCAAAAAATATTGCTAAACAACTGTGTGAATTGGATGCAGCAGGCAAAGCGTTGCGGTGGGGGTGTGAACTCGCAGCCAATCTGGAGGATGATGGTATTGGTTGGATGACGACCGGTATTGCCGCTGCGGTATTTGCTGATCTTGGTTTCCAACCGCGTGCGGGTGGCAGTTTATTCCAATTATTAGGTGCTCCTGGCTTGGTTGCCCAGGGTATTGAATTAGCCAATAAACCCATCACTGCCATGCCTTTTGTGAGCGACGAAAATTATGTTATCGAACGATAAAATCAGCGCAAGCTCATCCACTCACAGCGATGCCAATGTGATTGATTATCTGGAGCAGCGGCGTGGAAAAATTATCAGCAATACAGGCGGCTGGTTTCCCGGTAAGG
This sequence comes from Cellvibrio sp. pealriver, assembly GCF_001183545.1. NCBI lineage: Bacteria > Pseudomonadati > Pseudomonadota > Gammaproteobacteria > Cellvibrionales > Cellvibrionaceae > Cellvibrio > Cellvibrio sp. pealriver. Next base: position 2,465,885 of record NZ_KQ236688.1, on the reverse strand, counting down.
GTGTTTTTAGCCACGGCTATTCCATGTTGGAAGAGTTGGTTGGAGAAAAATCCTACTTTCAAATTTTAGTGCTGAATGCGACAGGCCGATTGATTGACCGGCCGCTCGCGGATTGGATTGAGGCGGTATATGGTTGCCTGAGTTGGCCGGATCCGCGTATTTGGTGTAATCAGATTGGCGCACTGGCAGGTACCGCTCGCGCATCGGTTGTGGCAGGTACTGCGATGGGTGTTCTTGCGACAGACTCTCGCTCTTATGGTGTTTTACCGCTAATTGAAGGCGTTGGATTTATCCAGAATGCCTTGGCGCAACACAAGCAAGGGATATCGGCCGATGATATTGTAAGCTCGGCTGCTGCAGCGCGAGGGGGCAAGCCTTACATAGTGGGTTACATTCGGCCTATCGCAAAAGGTGATGAGCGCCTTGAGGTAATGGAAAAGGTCGCCGAAAAATTGAATATGCCAGCAGGCCCGCACTTGTCATTGGCATACGCCATTGAACAGGTGTTGATGGAAAAGTACGACGAGGGAATGAACGTGAACGGTTATGTATCGGCAGTGTTGTCTGACTACGATTTTTCACCGCAGGAAACGTATTATTTGTTTTCGACTCTAGTGGCGAGCGGAGTGACTGCTTGTTATCTCGATACCTATAAACGCCCGCCTGACACATTTTTGCCGCTACGCTGTGACGATATTGATTATCAAGGCGTAGCGCAGCGCACTGTTCCTGATGCAGATTAAGTGCATCGATTAGTGGTGTAATAGGCGGCCAGTGTCCGGTGTTATATCCGGATCCATCTCTGAAAACAAAGTGATTTGCTCGACCGGCAATGGATGCCCGATGTGATACCCCTGCACGAAATCGATATTCATCTCTTTCAGGATTTGCAGGATCTCTTCATTCTCCACGTACTCAGCGACGGCTTTTTTGCCGAGTGCCTGAATCACCTGAATCATGGATCTCACCAGCGTCTGGTCAATCTGGTCGCGGTGCAAATTCTGGATAAAGGAGCCATCAAGTTTGATGTAATCCGCCGGTAAATCTTTCAGGTAGGCAAAACTGCTGAAACCAGAACCAAAATCATCCACTGAAAAACTACAGCCCAATTTGTGTAACTCGGCGATCACCCGCTGGGTAATGTGCAAATTGAACAAGCTGGCACTTTCGGTCAGTTCAAAAGTAATCCGTTTTGGATCTACACCGGTTGCTTTCAGATTTTCCAAAATAGTCGGTACCAGATTGTCATCTTTGAATGCCTGTGCCGACAGGTTGATGGCAATGTGGATCAGTTCATCATTATTTTTCAGTGTTTTCAGCGCTAATTTAATAATCCAGCGATCCAGCAAGTGCATTTCACCGGCGGATTCCAGAGCAGGAATAAAATTGTCCGGCCCTACAATTTTGCCGTCGGGTTCAATCATGCGCACCAGTGCTTCGTAATACGAAATCTTTTGTTTTTTCACATCAAAAATCGGTTGGAAGTAGAGCGTCATGCGATCTTCGCTAATCGCTTTGCGCACTTTTTGCGACATGTTGATGGAGTGGCGCAGCTCGTCGCTCTCACTGTCGAGCGGATCATACTGATGAATCAGATTGCGGCCGCGCCCTTTGGCAACATAGAGGGCGATGTCAGCACGCATCAGGTGTTCTTCGGCATTATTGGTGCTGCCATCAATTAATGTCAGGCCAATACTGCTGCCGAGATTAATGCGTTGCTCCTGCAACTGAAAACTGAATTCGCCAATAATTTGTTGGATGCTGTGCGCAAACTCGTGCACTTCTTTGCTATGGATATCGCGCAGTAAAATGGCAAATTCATCGCCACCCAAACGGCAGAGAATATCGGCCCCGCGAATCCGTTTACTTAGCAGATGAGACATTTCGCGCAGCACTTCATCGCCTTTTTGGTGGCCAAAGGTATCGTTAATAACCTTGAAGTGATCCAGATCCAAATACACCAGCGCGTGTTGGCGATTATTGCGCACCGAGTCGGCGGTTAATTGCGCGAGTGTGGTTTCAAAAAAATGGCGGTTGTACAAACCGGTGAGCGAGTCGTGCATCGCGAGGTATTTAAGCTGCTCTTGCGATTCACGGCGCTCGGTAATATTGTCCAGGCATACGGTCAAGTTGCTTTGTTGTTCTGCCTTAGTAGAGCGGCTGATCTTCAACTGTACCCACAACTTTTGGCCGCGCTTATTGCTCAGGCAAATTTCAATTTCCGGGCAGGGTTTGTTTTGTTGCAGGGCTTTGCGGATTTTATTTTTGAACAGTGTGTATTGGCCGAGATCATCCGCCGCGATAAAGGATTCCAATGATGCGCCTATGCATCCTGCAATGGGGAATCCCATCATGGTTTCCCATGCCTGATTGAGATAACAAATCCGGAAATCGGCATCCAGTTCCATCACTACGGATTGCAAATCATTGAGCAGTTGGTGATGGTTTTCGTAGAGTTGGCGAAATGCCAGCTCGCGTTCCTGTAGCGAATTGACCCGCGCGGCAAATTGCGCGTTGCTGACCAGATAATCTTCGCGATGGATGGCGATGTCACACACTTTGCGCAGTTGTTCTGCGCGGAAAGGTTTCGGTAAAAAATCGACTGCGCCCAGCAGCATTAATTCTTCTGCCTGCTCAGTGGTGGTGTGGGCAGTCATGATCACAACTGGTTGTTTGGGGTCAATGCTTTGGATTTCGATCAAAATATCGCGCCCGGACAGCTTGGGCAGCATCACATCAAGCAGCACCAGATCATGGCGGCCTTGTATCCAGGCTTTAAGGCCTGAGTCCCCTTCGTAGGCGACATCAATATCAAACGCAGGTGCAAGCACACGCTTGATCAAATCGGCAGTATCGGGTTCATCTTCCACGACCAACAGGCGTGGTTTTTGGGTGGTGTTGTGTTCAGGAGTGGTCAGTTGTCTGACCAGTGCAGCAAGTTGGTTGATGTGATCGAGCGCGAGTAAATGGTTGATGCCGTATTCGCGCGCAGTGACTTCGGCAATACGCTCACACCAGGTGCTGGCGATAATAATAATGGGTAAATCGGCGCGGCATTTGAGTATGCCGCTGCGCACCAGGCGCGAGAGCCGCCAACCGTCCATATCCGGTGTGTCTATATCAACAATCAGCACATCGATTGGCTGTTGGCGCAGGGTGCGCAGGGCTTTCTGTGCGGAATCAACACAGACCAGATTGTGCAAACCCTCTGCTTGTAGGCTGGCGCTAATAGCGGCCAATGCAGCATCGTCGCTGTTAACGATCAGGAGGTTTACGGGCGAGTGAGGTTGATTGGTGTTATTGGTTAACACTCATGGGTCTCCGAATTCATATCCTTTCAGCCTAGCATAAACTGCCGATGGCTATTCGCCTAGGAATGATTTTCGCGAGCTGAGCTTCACAAGCCTCTGTCAACTTAGCCCCCGGGGGTCGCAGAACCGTTGACCGCAAGACCTTTGATTCGGTCGCCCATGGGTGGAATTTCATTGCGATCAATGCGGACATCCAGCAGCGTGGGGCCGCGTTTTTGGAAGAGCGCCTGATAATCCAGTTTATCCAGTTGATCTGGTGAGGTGATGACAATTCCATCGACTCCCATGGCTTGCGCCATGAGTGCGTAATTGACTTCATTCAGTTCCCAGCCAATCGATTCCTGCTGGCCGAGTTGCTGGCCGTGCATCACCATGCCCATGGCTGCATCATTGAGTACCAGAAAAACCACCGGTAGTTGCTGCTGGGCTGCCACCGTAATTTCCTGTGCGCTCATTAAATAAGAGCCATCGCCCACAATACACAAGGTAGGTGCAGCGCGGTTGCCAATGGCAGAGCCGATGGCGGCACCAATCGACCAAGCCATAGAGCCATAGCCCATGGCGATGCGATACAGGCCTTGGCTATTGGAGCGCGATAAATAGTGGGTTGCCCATGACCAGCCGTTGCCGGCATCGACGAAAATTCGCGTGTCTTCTGGTAGCGCTTGTGACAAATGAGCCATCAGCCGCTGCGGTTTTACCGGGCTGGCGTTGGAGAGGCATTTATCGGCTTCGCGCAAGGTAAAAAAGCCGCCATTGATGTTGGGGGTTTGGTTCGCGTTGGGCAGCGTTTCCCAGGAGCGACCCCATTTGCGCACTTCGCGCACGCTTTTTACCAGCCGGTCAAAGATCACATCGATATTGCCGAACACATGCAGGTTGGCCATAGGTGAGCGGGTGAAGTGCTCAATCGATGAGTCGATATGCACCAGCTTGGTGTTGAGCAGATCGTTTTGCCAGCCGCTAGTGCCTAGTTCGCCCAGCTCGGTACCTACCGCCAGAATTAGGTCTACATCCGGGCTTTGGAATAATTGGCGGGCGCTGTCATGCCCGGCAAAGCCATACACGCCACGGTACAGCGGGTGGTGTTCATCAACCCAGGTTTTACCCATAGGCCCGGTCACGAAGGCCGCGCCGGTCAGCTCGATAAACTCCATGATTTGCTTGCTGGCCTTGCCAACACCATTGCCGATGTACATGACGAGGTTATCGACTTTGCCCAGCTTCTCGCACAGGCGGGCGATGGCAGAATCATCGGCCATGGCAAAATCGTGCACTAATAAATCGCTGTGGATATGTGCATTGATGGTGGCCGGTGAGCGCAGTACGTCCGCCGGGATGCTGATATGCACAGGCCCGTTGGGTTTGCGATGCGCCGCCATAATGGCCGATACCAGTTTGCTCTCCAGCTGCTCGTGGTGCGATACCAGTGTGTTGAATTGGGTGACGTAGCGGAACATGCCGACGGTGTCGATAGCGGTACAGCTGGATTCCTGTAGTGCGCGCTTGCCGAATTTGGGTAGCGGTGTCTGGGCGGTAATCACCAGCATGGGCACTTCATCAGCCAGTGCCGATGCGACACCCGTGATCAGGTTGGTTGCACCTGGCCCTGTGGTTGCGCATACCACACCCATTTTGCCGGTCTCGCGCGCATAGCCATCGGCCATAAACGCCGCGCCGCATTCGTGGCGTGCGACGACTAAACGGGGCCCGCCTTTGCGCTCGCTGCGCGCCAGAGAGTTGAGTAACGGCTCAATAGCACCACCGGGCACGCCAAAAACAGTGTCTATGCCCATTTGCGCCAGATAATCGACAATCAGGTCGGCGTAGGTGGTTTGCTGCACAGGCGGTGTGGCGACCGGTGCGGTATCTGTCTGCACAGGCGCATTGCCTGGGCTTAACGGGAGCGGATCGGGAATAGGAAAGTTTGAATTAATAAGCTGCAGCATGGATTTCACGTCTTGTTTGCAAAAGTGCGTGATCCGTCACAGATGAATGTTGCTAAATGTGCAGCACAATCTATACCAATGATGAAAAATGTGCCATAACTTTTGTGGTTAAGGCGGTGGTTTTTTATGATTTTTATTTTATAAATCAATTATTTGTATTTATTTTGGGGCGCGATAAAAAAGCCCCGGCAAGCCGAGGCAACAGAGGTCGTCATGTCGAGCTGTGTAAAGTCAGGCGACACTTTTGGTCTTGGTGACTTCTTGCTCGGGGTTTTTACTGTTTCGTTTGGTATCGATCGATTCCACTTTTTTTTGCTTCTCATAAAGAAAGCGCAATACGGAGGAGCGGTAGTGGTTGTATTCAGGGTTGTCTGCCAGCTCCAATCGGTTGCGCGGGCGGGCAAGGGGAACATCAAGAATTTCTCCCACAGTTGCGGCCGGGCCATTGGTCATCATCACTATGCGGTCAGAGAGCAGCACTGCCTCATCTACATCGTGGGTAATCATGATCACGGTATTGCCCAGCTCGTTTTGGATTTCCATCAGCGAATCCTGCAGGTGCGCGCGGGTTAATGCGTCCAGTGCACCGAAGGGTTCATCCATCAACAACACTTGTGGTTCCATCGCCAGGGCGCGGGCGATACCGACGCGCTGCTTCATCCCGCCCGAGATTTCATCGGGGCGTTTATGCATGGCATGGGTCATATGCACAAGCTCAAGATTGTGCTCAATCCACTCGCGCATTTCCGCTTTGGTCTTTTTGCCTTTGAATACACGCTTAACGCCCAGCTCGACATTTTCATACGCCGTTAACCAAGGCAGCAGAGAGTGGTTTTGAAAAACCACGGCACGTTCCGGGCCAGGCTCATTCACTTCTTTTCCATTTAACACCACGCCGCCAGTAGTGGCTTGATACAGGCCAGCAACAATATTGAGCACCGTTGATTTGCCGCAACCTGAGTGACCGATGAGCGACACAAATTCGCCTTTTTTGATTTTCAGATCGACATTTTGCAGCGCGCAAAAAGGTCCTTTGGGGGTGGGAAATTCGATGCCGACTTTGGTGAGTTCCAAGTGAATCTGGCTCATGGTGGATTCCTCTGTAATAAAAATTTCATTTAATGTTGCCCTCACGCGGGAGAGGGCTGGGGTGAGGGTGGCGTGGTTAACGTACAACGGCTCCTTTGTCCCAATTGACGTAGGTTTGCAGCATTAAAATCGCGCGGTCGAGCAAAAATCCAATCAGGCCGATCACTAAAATCGCAAGGCAAATACGGCTCAATGAATCGGACGAGCCATTTTGGAATTCATCCCACACAAACTTTCCAAGGCCAGGGTTTTGCGAGAGCATTTCAGCGGCGATCAATACCATCCACGCAATGCCGAGTGAAATGCGCAAGCCGGTAAACATCATGGGAATAGCGGAAGGCAACACAATTTTCATGACGTGAGTGAACCAGCCCAGGCGCAATACGCGGCTTACGTTCACCAAATCTTTGCTCACACCGGCAACACCGACGGCGGTATTGATCATGGTTGGCCACAGTGAACAGAGGCTCACTGTCAGCAGCGAAATAATGTATGACTTGGAAAAAGCAGGGGAGTCAGAAACGTACACAGCGCTGACAACCAGAGTGACCAAAGGCAACCAGGCCAGCGGCGAAACCGGTTTAAAAATTTGGATTAATGGATTGATCGCGCTGTAAAGTGTTTGGCTTAAACCGATCATGATCCCAACCGGGATGGCGATCACCGTCGCAACCAGAAAACCGGATAAAACCGTGACCAAACTGGTTTGTACTTTGTCAAAAAAAGTAGGGCGGCCATTAAATTCGCGCACGTCCAATTTGGCATTCGGGTCTTTTGCTAATAATTCTGCGTTGCGTTTTTCCTGGCGTTCATAAAACACCGCTGCGCGTTCTTGTTCAGCAGTGTACTCATCTACCAAATTGCCCCATTGTTCGTACACTTGTTTGGGTTGGGGGAAATCCCCCAGTGATGTCTTGATGCCAGGCGCAGCAGAATGCCACACCATAATAAATAACAGGATTCCCACCATGGGCATCAAGGTACTGATTACTATTTCGCGCCATTTGATGGCTTTGAATTGCTCAACTTTTAAAGTCACTAACGTATTGCTCATGATCGTTTCCTCTGCAGTGCCTACGTTACCTTTGTGCTCTCATCCTTGAGTGCGGTGCAGGCTTATGATTTCAATGGTGCTATTTAGCGATGATGCAGTTAAATTTTCTCGTCACCTTTTAAGCCGATTTTGAATTTGGTGAGATACTCGTTAGGTTTGTTTGCATCAAATTGCACGCCGTCGATCCACACGGTTTCATCCACAGCGCGAATGCCGTTGAAGGTTTTGAAATCAGGAAAGTCACTTGCACTCATTTTTCCTTCGGCAATCAGATCTGCAGCCGCTTGGTGATAAATTTCTGGCGCAACGGCTTTTCTACCCATTTCCATATACCAGCTGTCTGGTTTTGCTTCAGGGATTTGACCCCAGCGGCGCATTTGGGTGAGATACCAAATTGCATCCGAGGTGTGAGGGTAAGACGCGTTGTAGCGGAAGAACACGTTGAAGTCCGGTGTTGGGCGAACATCTTTACGCTCGTATTCAAAGACACCGGTCATGGAGTTTGCGATAACTTTGTAATCAGCGCCTACATAGTGCGCAGCAGAAATCATTTTGGCAGCGGCAGGGCGATTCGCATTTTCTTTTTCATCAAGCCATTTGGCTGCACGAATCATGGCTTTCACCACGCGCACACTGGTATTGGGATTTTTTTCGATAAAGTCTTTACGCATACCAAAAACTTTATCGCCAATTTTGTTATGCACCGCCATTACCGGTACGCCAATGCCGCGAAATACTGCTTGCTGATTCCATGGTTCACCGACGGAATAACCTTGGATGGTTCCGGCTTCCATGGTGGCGGGCATTTGTGGTGGTGGCGTTACCGATAATAAAACATCGGCATCGATTTGCCCGGTAATATCACCTTTATGTGGTGCGTATAAGCCGGGATTAATGCCGCCTGCAGCCAGCCAGTAACGCAGGCCCATATTGTGTGTTGATACGGGAAATACCACGCCCATTTGGATGGATTTTCCTGCGTCTTTCATGCTGTCAACCACAGGCTTTAATGTGCTGGCGCTAATCGGATGGACAGGTTTTCCATCTGTACCAACCGGCACATTCTTTTTCATTTTTTTCCAAATTTCATTGGAAACGGTAATCGCATAAGTGTTTTGTGTCATCGTGAAAGGAAACACTAATTCTGCAGGTGTACCAAAACCAACGTTGGCGGCAACCGGTTGTGCCAACAGCATGTGTGAGCCATCAAGCTCGCCCGAAATTACGCGGTCAAGAACCACTTTCCAGTTGGCTTGCGCTTCCAGCTCCACAGTCAAACCTTCGTCATCAAAATAGCCATTCTCATAAGCGACAGCGAGGTCGGCCATATCGGTTAATTTAATAAAGCCAAATTTCAATTCGGTTTTTTCTGCTGGGCCAGTCTCGGCTTGTGCAGATGCCATTAATGAAAATGCGGCAGCAATGGCCAGTGTTGTTTTTGCAAATGGTCTTAATACGCATGAAATTTTTTTCATTGTTCTCATCGTCTTGTTCATCTAGAACTCCTGGCTCGATAAAAAATTGGCTGCGGAAATAAATTTTTTACAGTTACTTTTTGCTGCTTTGTTTTTGTGAATCTGGAATTTAATTTTTCCGTTAAAAATTAAATCGCGATCAAAAAAACAGTTGGGTGTATTGATTCAGTACAACAGGGCTTATTCAAACACTGTGCCAAAAACGGTGGTGCACTTTAACGGCGCAGTGTTTTTATGCTTATTGCAAGGATTCGTTTGCTTTTGCCCGCTTGTGGATCGCGCAAAAAGTGACTGCGTTTTTTTGGTGCCTGTTTTTGTAAGAGTGATGTGCGTGTTTGTCATCCGAATGGGGGCGTGTGCGCACTTTTTTTGCGCATGGTGTGTTTGGGCAGCCTTGGGTAGTGATCGTCAGTGACCTGAAGGGTTTTTCCAGTAGCTCGTGCATGCAGTAAAAATTGTTTGTATCTCACAGGCTTAGCGTGACATTTGTGACACGCGGGAGGCGGTAATAACTCCTATACTGAGTGGGAATACCCAGCCCATTGCGAGCCCGATAACAATGAAAATAGCGCGTTTGTTATTTATTTTTGGCTGTTTGATGCTCTGCGCCTGTTCATCTGTGGTGCAGAAAGTTCCTCTTTTGACAGATAAGAGCCCTTTGGCGAAAGAATTATCGGGTGAGCTGATCCTGGGGCGCGCGTATTTACCGGCAGAGCTGCCCGATCTGGAATTGTTCGGATTAACGCCCGAGATGAAGCAATTTGCCGAAGCGGCGACAGCCGGTATCAACAGCAATGGTGCCAGGGCAGAGGCGCTGCATAAGGCGCTGATGACATCGACTAATTATGGCGGCCGCGGTATTACCTACAGCGCCTATGACACTATCACCGGCATTGAGGCCTTTGAGCGCCGTCAGGCCAATTGCCTGAGTTACACCCTGTTGTATGTTGCTATGGCGCGCCATGTCGGTTTGAAAGCGGAAGTGAACGAGGTGATCTTGCCGCCCACTTGGGATATGCGCGCAACCGATACCTATTTGTTAATGCGCCACGTGAACGCCAAAGTGTTTATGCCGCGCCCTAACCAAAGCTGGGTGCGGGTAGTGGGGAGTGCAGATATCAGCGATATTATTGTCGATCTGGAGATGCGCCGTTTTCGTCCGCACTACAAACAGAAAGTGATTGGCAAACCGCTGGTGGCCGCGCAGTTTTATTCCAATCGCGGAATGGAGTTGGCTGCGGAAGGCAAGCCCCGCGAGGCTTTTTTATATTTGCGCAAGGCGCTGTTAATGAGCGAGGAGCCGAGTTACATCTGGAGTAATTTCGGCAGCTTTTATCGTCGCCAGGGGTTATTACCTGCAGCGGAAAAAATGTATTTGCACGGCCTGCAGATTAATCCGCGCGACTACACCATCATGCACAATCTGGCGGGTATTTATCAGGAGATGGGTAATAAAGAGCGCGCCGATTACTATCAAAAACGTGTGCGCTTGCATCGCAACGCCAATCCTTATTTTATGTTCAAGCGCGCCGAGGATGAGATAGCAAAAGGTGATTATCCGGCGGCTCTGGAGCTGATTAAAAAAGCGATTAAAAAAGAAGGCAATGAAGCTCGCTTTTACAGGCTGGCCGCCACAATTTACGATGCGCTGGGGGAAGAGGAAAACGCGCAAAACATGCGCGATAAGGTGTATCAGCTCAGTACTATCCGTTTCTAATTCCGTGCCAAGGTAAAGGACTGTAATGACGTCATGCTTGATATGGACTCATTTTGTATCAATCCCTAGTCTGCGCAGCACAACAAAAATGCGAGGACTACTACCAATGAAACGACTGATATCAGGATTTTTGATCTGCGGGCTGATGGCCAGCGCCCAGAGTTTTGCCGGCGAATGGAAAAGCCTATTTAACGGTAAGGATCTCACCGGGTGGGAAGCCTATGTGAGCTACCAGCCAGAGACGAATGCGTACAATCTGGTTTCCAAACACAAACCGCGCGGTCTGAACAATGACCCGAAGAAAGTGTTCTCGGTAGTGGATGGTTTGCTGCGGGTATCGGGTGAAGAGTGGGGCGGCCTGACCAGCATTGAGGAGTTTGAAAACTTCCATTTGAAATTTGAGGTGAAGTGGGGCGATAAAAAATGGCCGCCACGCCTGGATGCGCCGCGCGATAACGGTATTTTGTATTTTGCGGTAGGCCCGCAAGGCGCGCAGAGCAGCCATTGGATGCGCAGCCATGAGTTTCAGGTGCAGGAAGGTGATAGCGGCGACTACCACAGCCTTGATGGCGTAATCATCGATGTGCACGCGGGCGATACCAATATCGGCGATTGGAAATTCTATCGCTACGATCCATCGCTGCCGCTGCGTAAAGATATTGCTGCGCGCGTGCTCAAACTCGGCAACTATGAAAAGCCGAGCGGCGAGTGGGATACGATGGAAGTGATTACCGATGGCAAAACCCTGATCCATAAAGTGAATGGTCATGAGGTGTTCCGCGGTTTTAATTCCCGTCACTTGGTGGATGGCAAATACGTTCCACTCACGCGCGGAAAATTGCAAATCCAGTCAGAGGGTGCAGAAACCTTCTTCCGCAATATCCAGATAAAAACCCTTGATAAACCGGCCGCCGAGTATTGATTAAATAGGCCCGGCCGTGCAGGCTGGGCAAATGAAAAAATTTCCTGTTTTCGTTATTTCAATGATTGCGTTCTCGCTGGGCTTTTACGCCAGCGAGTATCGCCATCAACAGCGCGATATAGGCACCGGCGTTGTCGCCTCCCCAGTGGTGAGTGCGGTTCCTGAACGCCACAATTCACTCCAGCATTCTTCTCCTTCATCACACACCACCCGCTCAGCGTCGCCTCAGCAAGTTCCTGCGGCCAAAGCACAATCGCCACTGGAGCGAGCCAATCAATTAATTGCCAATGGCGCTTACGGTGAAGCTGTGCGTTTATTACAGCAATTGCTTGGGCAAGAACCGCGCAATACTGAAGCGCTTTGGCTATTGGCTCGGGTCTATGAGCAACAGGGCTTGCATAAGGAATCGGTTGCCACCTGGTTTCGTTATCTCAATATCGAGATCGATGCAAAAAAAATGGAAGATGCCTTGGCTTATCTGGCGAAATATTTAATCCGTCTCAGTGAAAATCCCGCCATATTTGGTGAGAGTTATGAATGGTTAATGCTGCAAATTAATGACCTGATCAAGCTCACGCCTGACAACGGCGAGCTGCATCTGCTGCTGGCAAAAATGCATTTAAAACTGGAAGAAAAAGAGCAGGCGCAATATCACGCGCTCATGGCCGCCAACCAGCCAGAGACCCAAGCACGCGCAGAAGGTTTATTGGCGAAACTCTATGAAGGTACACAGCAGGATGATTCGCCCGCAGAAATGCAAGTGCCGTTAATTCGTTTTGGCGGTCAGTTTTTGGTGCCGGTCACCATTGAAGGCGAGAAAGTAAAATTATTATTGGACACAGGTGCATCGATTAGCGGCCTTACTGCGAGTTTTATCAATCGCCATTACCCCTCAGTAAAATCGCCCAAGCCCATCCAGCTCAACACCGCAAGCGGTACGGTAGAAACCTATTTGTTTTTGGTCGATACACTCACCATCGATAACGTGACCTTCAATAAACACATGCTGGCGCGCTTGCCAATGGATAACGCTGACTTATTCGATGGTTTGTTAGGTATCGATATTCTCGGGCGCTTTGATTTTGTGATTGACCAGCAAGCCGCAGTGTTGCGGTTGCGGAAGCGGCAATAAACATAATTCGCAGGTTTATTTTCATGCATATCATTGAACAGCTTAACGATTCGCACATCCTTCAATTACATCAGCTCTACCAACAACAATGGTGGTCTAATACGCGCACGCTTGAAGAGGCACATCAAGTTGTACTTGGTTCATCATTGGTATTGGGGGTTGTGGATGATGCAAATAATTTAATTGCGTTTACCCGGGTGCTTACCGATGGTATTTTTAAAGCATTGGTGTTTGATGTGATTGTCGATGAAAAGTATCGCAGCCAGCAATTGGGTTCGCGTTTGATGGCCGCAGTTAAAAACCATTCGCGCTTGCAGCAGGTCAAACATATTGAGTTGTATTGCTTGCCTGAGCTGCAAACCTATTATCAGCAATTTGGGTTTGGTACGGATGTTGGCGGTATGCAATTAATGCGTTTGACTATGCGCTAGTAGCGGCCGGTAACTGGATATACATATGCACAATAAACAAAACACCGTAGGGTTTGGTCTGCTGGCACTAAGCCAATTTTCTCTTGTAGGGCTTGCGGTATTTTTATTATGGTTATTGGAAATACAGTTACCTACATCTGCAATAAGTTCGGCACAGGCCATCGCAGTCGGGACTTTACTTGCTTTGCTGACTCTTGCTGTATTCGGTGTGATTTATCGAATCGGTGGTTGGTTTGCGCAATCGCTTCTGAATGATATTCGCAGGGTGTCGGTCATATTCAACGGCCGTTCCTGGTGGCATTTGGCGCTTGTGGCGGTATTTGCAGGCGTGGGTGAGGAATTATTGTTTCGCGGTGTATTGCAGCTTTGGCTCAATCAATATTGCTCAATAACCGTGGCTATTTTAATCGTGTCGATTGTTTTCGGATTGCTGCATTATTTATCGCACGCCTATTTTATTTGTACGGTGTTGATGAGTATTGCATTTGGTGTGGGTTATTACTTTACCGACAGCATGCTCATGGTAATGGTTTGGCACGGCGTTTACGATTTTATGGCACTGCTGATTCTTGTTAAATTTCCGCATGTGATTGGGCTTTATTCATCGCCAGACCCCGATGCTTAAACAATATGGAGATAGGTTCGCGTGTTGATGTCATCTGGAATAATTGCACCACTATGGATGTTGTTGGGCGTTATGCTTGTTGCCCGTTGGTATCCCGGCTATCGCCACAGTCAACAGGTTATGAGTGAGCTTGGTGCGCGCAACCGTCCTACTACAAAAATTCACCCCTGGGTTAATAATTTTCCAATCGGCTTTTGGTTTTTCTTGTTCGGCGCTGCATTGGTGATAAAGGACCCCGCGCATGGGATTATCCAGACAACAGGTTATTTAATGATAGTGCAGGGTGTTTCCCACTGGATAACAGGCCTGTTTCCTTGTGATGAAGATTTGGGAATTCCCAAGCCATCCAAAACGCAAATAATCCATAACCTTGCTGGCATGGTGATGTATTTTTCGCATTTGATTGCATGTGTGTTGTGGGTTTTTTCTTCTTATGAAATGGCCAACTGGTTTCGCTGGTATTCTGCGTTGAGCGCCTTAGTGTCAGTTGTTTCATTGGTGTTTATGGTTCGGGCATTAAATACCAATGTTAATCTTGGGCTGCATCAGCGAATTAATTACGGTGTGTTGGCGTTGTGGGTGATGGTGTTGAGTGTGCAGTTATTGCTTGAAGCTGGATTGCAGTGAATTGCTCAGGTGAAGCGGGTATTCAATAGCCATTTGCATTAACAATAAAAAACCGCAACTGAGTGCGGTTTTTTATGTTGCAGACGCTGTAGTATTTTTTACTTTAAAAATTTGCGGCGTGACATGAATAATCCCATCAAGCCCAAACCAAATAACACAATCGATGATGATTCTGGTACTGGTACAGTGATGCGCGCATCGCGTACGTACCAGGTATCAAACGCGCTGTACAAATCACCGATATCATAACCATTCGTTAAATAACCATCGGCTGCATCACTCAAGTCAATGTGATTGAAGTTGCTCCAGTATTCAGATGCAAAACGGTAAAGCGAGTGATCGCTGAAACCTGCAACTGGATCAAGTGTTACGCTGCCGATAATAAAATCCGTCCAGTCAGGGCGCAGTGCCCATTCTGCTTCTGTGGCATAGCGCCAGCCTTCACTTGCGCGATATTCCGGGGCTTCAATATTACCTGGACCCCACTCTTCCGTTGCGATTGGGCCCGCGTAAACCCAATCCAATCCTAATCCGTTGAAGTTCAGCAGAATATTTTCATCTGGAATAATAGTGGATGAATCAATAATAACGGCATTGGCGTGTGCACCAATTACCAAGCTGGTGCCAAGTGTGAGTGCTTGCAATAATTTTTTCATAGTGGACTCCGTGTATATCAGTGTTGTGATTTTTATGTTTTTAAAACGGCCGCAGGATTGTTCGTGCGGCCGTATTGCGTTTTAACAATTACAGTTTGGTAATGCGCAACCAGTTGATACTCCAACCGCTTTGTGGGGCGTAAATGCCGAGGTTGTAAGTACCTGCATTCACGGTCACGGTTTGGTTAACGGTGGTGAAATTACCCCAGTCACCGGTTGCCGGAATATCAGCTGTGCCTAATACGATGGAGCCGCCGTTCAAGTCCAATGAGAGGCGCGCGCCGGTCGGGCTGGCAACGCGGTATTCCACTAAATAAGCGCCCGTGGCTGGGAAGTTGATATTGGTGAATGCCATCCAATCCCCTGCATCAATTGCACCCACTACCTGGCCGCCGCCACTGTCTGCGGTTGGGAACAATTCCAAACCAGACATAAACGCGTAGGTTTCTGCCTCAATAAAACGGCTGAACGCAGCGGCAGAGCTGGAACTGCTGGAAGAGCTGCTTGCCGGTGTGCTTGATGCTGCACTGGATGATGCGGCTGCACCGCCCATTACAAATTCAGTCCAAGGCGTATCCATTGCGCCAATCTCTTGTGCGATGGTGAAGAAATATTTCACCGTTGCGCCCGCAGCCACGCCACTTAATACATAAGAGTTGGAGTTGTCTGCGTTATGTTGCATACGGATATTTTGTTGGCCACCGCCGTTGACGATGAAATGAATATCCGCCCAGGCTGCATTGTTCGCAAAGAACTCAACGTTACTGCCATTAATGTTGTGGCCGTAATTGTTGTTATTCGCTGCTGATGAGCTGGATGCACTGGTCGCACTGCTGGAAGCAACTGCATTGCTGGTTGCGGTTGAACTGCTGGTCATCACCGTGCTGCTTGATGATGTTGTAACGGCAATGCTGCTAGCTTGCGATGAAGTCACACTGTTTGTTACCGAACTGGCAAGGCTGCTTTTTGATGAGCTTGTCGCCGGTGTACAGCTGGTTGAAGTTGGCAAGCTGTCCGGTGTTTCGCCGGTACGTTTTATGCGGAAACTTCTTGCAGGTACATTCAGCGTCATGCCATCGGAGAACAACACATATTGCGGGCTGCATCCGTAGTTGTAAGCGATGTAAGTCATCAAACCATTTTTGTTGAACGCAACCGCAGTCGGGCTGGATGCGGTCAGTGCACCCGTACCGGTTGCCAAATGGCCGAGCTCTTTCAAAGTGTGCACCCAATGATAAGTGTGTGCTTTGGTTTCACCCGCTTCAGGAATGTAATTGAATCCATAGTTGTTCATGTCATCGGCAGCGGCCTGACCGTTTGACATCGCCCAGATATTCCACCAGACATCGCGCCATTGGTCGTTAACCAAACCGGATGGTTTGCCGTTGCTGGATTCAGTCATCCCCAATGAAACATATTGGTTGAGGTAATCGGCGTGTTGGCCAACGTGGAAAACCAGTGGACTTAGTGGCAGGCCTTGAATACCTAAAATGTGCGCGTAAGCACCGCTGAACCAGGTGGAGAATACGTGGCCATTGCCCCAAATAATGGAGGTGGTCATTTTGGGATAGGCGCTATCAAAGTTATCGTAATCGCCACCCAAACCGCGGAAGCGATCCAGATTGTTCCAATATTCCCAGTAAGCCGCGGTAGAGGATGCGTGCAAATAAATCCCGCGTTCGGTTAGCGCACGGTTATTGGTGATTTGGCCGTAGAGCACCATCGCGCCATAAGCATTTGCCGCTTCAGAAGTGGATTCATTGTTGTTACCCAATACAAAATTCGCATGGCCAGATGCCCATGAGAAACCGTAAGCTGGGTCAAAGTTGCGCAGGTAAGGGAACATGGCATCGTTGCGCGGCGCGGCGTAATCGCGGATCAATAAATCCACCATCGGGCCGTATTGCGTTGCGCTACACCAGCTGGCATCAACGCGACAAATTTCTGCTGCAGCGCGAACAAAATAACCGTAGTGGAAATGGTGGTCGTTTAATTGTTGTTGTGAACCGAATGATTCGTCATAACCCAGCAAGGTGTTCCAGTTGCTGTCGTAAGAAAAATATTTAGTAGTGTCCAATCCGCCGTTAGTGTTTGCGCGGAACCAATCCTGCAACTCACCTTTGAGCCAATTAATTAATTGGTCTGCTTCTGCTGTCATGCCTATTGAGCGGGCAATTGCCGCGAGTTCAGCAACTTTGCCGTAGTTTTTGCCTGCCCAATAGGTATCGAGTTTATCGTTCCAGGCTGCAGGCCCTTGGCTTACAAATTCGGTGACGAATTGTTTTAGCTGGGCTTCGTTGTAATCGCCAATATTTTCCGGCAAGTACGGCAGCACACCCACAAACGGAATGGTGTAACTGAAACTGTTGGTGGCAGCAAATTTGGTTACACCGCGTGCACTGCGCACTTTATAAGGTGTCACTGCCTGGTTGGAATTTTTCCACGCCATCGGCAGCATGCCTGCCATTGTGGTTACGGCGGTGTTGTTGAATTTGTATTTGTGGGTGACGGTGACTTTGCTGTTGCTGCGATTTACCGCGTAGGTAATGTCAACCGCATCTACACGTTGTGTTGCGTATTGTGCGAAGGCCTGAATCATCGCCGTGGAAGGCGTGCCGGATACTTGCGGCAGTAGCGTAACGGTCATGCGCTTGCTGGTATTGTTCACGCCAATCGTTGAGCCATTGGGTGTGCTGAACGTGGTGGCATCGTGACCGGTGATCAGAAAGTTATTGTGGTTGCCCGCCACATTGGTCCATACACCCAGTGAGTTGCCTTGTTGGTAGAACACCCCTTTTTCACCGCCATCGGCCGCTTTGGTGCGCAGTTGCAAATTACCTTTGAGCGCGGTGAAGTACGCATAGGGCGAGCCGTGTACAAAAGTAGCTTCCATCACCGGCGTACCGGCACTGTTCCATTGCACAGTGACGGAACCATCGCTGTAATCTTTCAGGTAGGCTTCCAGATTCGGGTAATCGCTGTTGGCGATGGCAATTCCGTCAAACACTTCATTGAACGGATCGGGAATCGAATATTGGGTAGAGGTTGGGCCAGTGCGCAAGCCGCCGGGAATGCCCAGGATTCGCACACCGCGGTCAGTGATACGTGCGGTCATAGGGTCTGGCGTGATGTAGCCAGCACCATTCGGGTCGCCCACTTTCATTTCGCCCATAAACGAAATAGAGCCCCACCAACGGTGCGTCATGGTCGGTTTGCTAGTAGCGGGCGCGACTTTTTGTGGGAAAATCGGTGTGGGCGAGCCTATTGGGCTGCAGCTACTCACGCCGGGTTTGACGATACCAGCGTTGTAAATCCAGTAGCCGTGGTCGATGGCACACTTATAGCCTGCAGGGTTCGGAGCATCAGTGATATTGCCTGCACCGTAAGAGGTAATGGCGGCTGAGCAGGCAGGTGCGAACACAACCGCCCCCCAGACCAGCAGGGCATGCTTGAGCTTATTCATGGGACTGTCCTTTTATCGTTAGCGTTATTGATAGTGAGTCTTGAAGCGCGAATATTATTCTTGGCGTCGTCATTGCCTGACTGTAATGGGTTTGAGTATCTGGCAATGTCGCGGTGCCACGTTACTGGCGTGGGAGGTGGGAAGTCGTCCCAAGTTAAAATAGGTGCCAACATGGGAGGGTTCACTTTATGGAATATTAAGAGTGAAACTCCTTTAAATAAGAAATAAGCCTGAGAAAAAATTGGCTTATGCACTAAGCCGTAACTGACCAAAATCGAGAATGGAACTACCTGACTGGTTACCTTTTTAGACTACCTGGAATAGAGACATGATGAACATTATTAATCTGGCTGAAGCACCGGAGCACATTCCTCAAATCGCTGCCTGGCACCATGCTGAATGGGGCTATTTAAACCCGGGCGGCACGGTGGAAACTCGCATTGAACGAATGAAGCGCTATTTGTCTGGTGCCAAAATTCCAGCAATGTACATCGCGGTAGATGGCAACTCATTGATGGGCACCGCCGCGTTGGTTGAGAGCGATATGGATAGCCACCCGGAGCTATCGCCCTGGCTGGCAAGCGTGTTCGTCAATCCGGATTACCGTAAGCGCGGGGTAGGTGCAGCCTTGGTCAAAAAGGTGATGGAAGAGGCACGCATTCAGGGTATTAGCCCGCTCTATTTATTCACGCCTGACCAACAGCGGTTTTATGAGGGCTTGGGTTGGGAGTTTATTGCACACGAAAACTACCGTGGCGGCAACGCGACTTTAATGAAGATCCACTTTTAATCGGGGCTTGCGGCTGTGTAATTGCCAGGCGGGCCTGGCAATTACTTCTTGAAAGGCGATGGGACTAGAAGAAAATCCAGTAAATCAGCCCGATGTAAATGCCGTATTGCAATGCTTTGTACAGTGGGCGGTTAAACGCTTTGATCTTTTTGCCGATCAAACTGATACGGTGCACCACACTGAAGATACGGTTGAGAAAGCCGACTTTATCGCCTTTGATATTTTTGGTTGCAGACGCTGCGACCACAATGCGGGAAAACACTTCGTTGATAAAATCGACCAGAAAAAAACTCACCGGGCGCTTTACATCCAAAAATAAAATAATCCGGTTTTGGTCGGTTTTGTTTTCGGCGTGATGGATATAGGTTTCATCAAACATCACCGCTTCACCATCGCGCCAGGAGTAATCCTGACCATCCACAGAAATATAGCAATCGTCTGAATTGGGCGTGACCAACCCCAGGTGGTAGCGCAATGAACCCGCGTAAGGATCGCGGTGTTTTCCCAAGCGCGAACCTGGCGGCAGCATGGTAAACATAGCACCTTTCACCGAGGGCAATTGGTTCAGCAATGCCAGGGTTTTGGGGCACAATTGCTCGGCCGATTTCAGGTTAGCGCCGTACCATTTGAGGTAAAAGCGTTTCCAGCCGGTGCGAAAAAACGAGTTGAAGCCCAAGTCATCCAAATCAGTAGAGGCTTTAATGTGCGCCTCATTGTTCAGGCTGATGGCTTCATCGCGGATGACCTGCCAGTTTTCTTGCAGGATTTTTAATTCCGGAAATTTTTCTACCGCCACGTAAGCCGATGCTTTATCACGGGAAAATGCATAAAAAAGGCAGTTGATGGGGGCGAGCAAATTGGCGTGGTCGGTGATCTTGCGGGTGATAGTATCGTGCTGGACGACACCGCGATTTTGTACGTAATAAGCGCAAAGCACAAAGATAGCGAGTACAAACAATCCCATGATTAACTCTCCTGAACAACATGGTTGTCATAAAAACGCGCGCACGATAGCGCTTGACCTCACCTTGGGCAATACCATTTCGCGTAAAATATGTAGCGGTTTGTAACTCACTGCGTATGCAGGGTTTGGCTCAGGCGCGCGATAGGCATTTGATAGCCACCGCCGCAGCAGATGTCCGGTTTTCAACGCCTAATTTTTTAAATATCTGCTCCAAATGTTTATTCACCGTGCGCGGACTCATTTCCAGAATCTGGCCAATTTCACGATTGGTTTTACCATTGGCGATCCACAACAATACATCGGCCTCGCGTCCGGTAACGGAAAATTGTTGTTTGAGCGATTGCGTATCCTCGGCGGGTTTATGGGGATTGGTCAGGCGCAATAAATATTCTTTACCATCGATTAAATTGAGCATTTCTACGCTGAGTTCTTGCGCAACCTGTTGCAATGGCAACTGGCGGCCGGTTTCAGGCTTGTGGCTGATCCACTCGCGCAGTTGTTGACTAATAGTGTGAGTAAGTGCAATGGAATCGGCCGTTGCGCCAGCGCCATCAAGCAACTGATAAACCTGCGGTGTTGCCCACACCAATTGCCCTTGTAAGTCGATGGTAAATAAATATTGCCCGGCGGTATCCAATGCAGCGCGTGCACTTTGGGTGATGCGCGCGTTAGCGAGGTGCACACGCATACGCGCAATTAATTCGTCGGGGTTAATCGGTTTGGTGACATAGTCAACGCCGCCAGCATTTAACCCCATGACTACGTGTTCGGTATCGCTCAGACCGGTCATAAAAATAATCGGTACATCGGCAAGCTGTGGGTTCAGCTTTAATTGCCGACAGGTTTCAAAGCCATCCATATTCGGCATGATGGCATCGAGCAAAATAATATCCGGGCGGATATTTTTAGTGATGGTCAACGCTTGTGCTCCCTCCAGTGCCACCAGCACCGTAAAATGTGCTTCTTCCAATACATCGTTAAGCATATGAATGCTGTCGATAGCGTCATCTACTACCAATACGATAGAGGTTTGCGTTTTTGAATTCATGGTCGGCAACTCTTGGTATAAAAATAAAGTTCACTCTAAAAATAAAGTCATGTTGTTATTTATCAAGTACGTTTTCTGCTACGTCGGTGTCGATCAGCGTTAAAATTTTTTCAAACTGGAAGCTGGCTGTTAAGTGTTTAAGTTCCTGCAAAAATAATGGGTGTGCGGCATTGGCTTCTTCCAATTCTCGGATTTTATCTTGCAAGCCTTTTTTGTGCCCGATGGAGGCAAAGTGAGCCAGATCATCCAGGTGGTGTTCATCCGGTAATTCCATTGCAGTAATCAAATGAGCGATGCCCATTAACGACGAGGGTGCATTTATTTCTGGTTCGCTTTTTTCGTAACACCAGACCAAATTTAACAAGCGCCCAATATGATCCAGCAATAAATTGATTCGCACCGGTTTAATAACATAAGCATCGTGCAGTGGTGCGATGTCAGCCGGATGATTCGAGGGTAAATCCTTACCTTCACTCGCGTCGGCAGACACCATAATGATGGGTTCGCGATATCCCGCTTCACGCAATTGTTTTGCCAGTTGCCAGCCATTCATGCCGGGCATGGAAACGTCCAGCATGATTAAATCCGGGCAGTTACCTTGGTCAATTTCCTGTGTGAGGCGGTCAAGTGCTTGCAAGGGGTTGTCGATATCAATAATGTCAAACCCGAGCGGGGATAGCATCGCGCGCATCAATTGGCGGTGAGAGGTTTCATCATCGACCAGCATCAAGCGTTTGACATTGCCTTTGTAACCGTAAATGGTTTGCACGGGCGGTGTAACAGATTCCGTGTGCGGTTTAGTAATGCTGGCGAGCATCAAGCTCGCTTTAAAAGTGCTGCCTTGCCCGACAGTGCTGCTGACAGCAATGTCGCCGCCCATAATTTCACTGAGTAAGCGTGTAATTGTAAGCCCCAGTCCAGTTCCGGTTGCGGTAGAACCTGCGCGGCGCACGCGTTCGAACGGGCGAAAAATCCGTTCGATATTTTCCGGTGCAATGCCTTCGCCGGTATCGGTAATGGTAAATTCCGCCACCTGGCTGCGGTAGCGCAATTTAAAAATGACGCTGCCTTTTTCGGTATATTTAATCGCGTTGGATAACAAATTAATTAAAATCTGGCGCAAACGTTTTTCATCGGTACGCACAAATTCAGGCAAGCGGTCTTTGCATTCATACACAAATTGCAAACCTTTGGCTTCGGCTTGCAAACGGAACATGTGAACCAACTGCTCCATTAATACTGCGATGCGCACTTGATCCTGATGCAAATCCAATCGCCCTGCTTCAATTTTGGAAATATCCAACAAGCCTTCAATTAAATCCGCAAGGTGTTCGCCACTGCGGCGAATCACGCCCAGTGCATCTTTGCGATGTGCGGGCATGCTGGGGTCTTTTTCCAATAATTGCGCATAGCCCAGAACGGCGTTTAAAGGCGAGCGCAATTCATGGCTGATGCCGGTGAGGTAACGGCTCTTGGCTTGGTTGGCCGCTTCTGCTTCTTCTTTTGCGGTTTGCAGTGCGCGGTCGGTGCGCTCATGCGCATCTATTTCTTCCATCAATAACCGTGTTTGTCGTTGTGATTCTTCCTGTGCGACCACGCGGCTTTCATGTGCCAACACAAATAACCAACTCACCACGCCGGTAATAATCACCAGCAGAAAAAATACTTTCCACAATGTTGCTTCCAGCAGTGCAGCGGTTTCCGGTGCATCGATAGGGGTTTGAAAATAAATAAGCGACAGTAAAATTGCCGAGAGGCCATTAATAAATAGCACCAGAACGACAAAATGCCCAACGCGGGAATTGATATTGGCGGTGATGGATTTTGGTAAAAAACCTTTAAAGAAATCGCTGAGCTGGGTGGAATAATTTGCACCGGGTTTGCAGTAGTCCTGACAGCGGGCATCCAGTGAACAGCAAAGCGAACAAATATGACCTGCGTAAGCAGGGCAGTGGGTCATGTCTTCAGTTTCAAATTTATGCTCGCAGATGCAGCAAGAAACTGTTGCATGCGCGCCATCAATCGTTTCAGCGTCTTCCGTGACATTCACAATCGGGCGTGCGAGGTAATAACGCCCACGGGTCACAAAGGCGATTAATGGTGCGCAAACAAGTGCGAGCGCAAGTGCAATAAAATGGGAAAGCGCTTGCGGCACAGCACCTAAAATACCGGTGTGGCAAATAATACCCAGCACCGATGCAATCAGCATGGAGCCAACACCGACCGGATTAATATCGTACAAGTGGGCGCGTTTGAATTCGATATGTTTCGGGCTGAGGCCGAGCGGTTTGTTGATCACCAAATCCGCGACTAAAGAACCCAACCAGGCAACGGCCACTATGCCGTAAAATCCCAGTGTTTGTTCCAGCGCGCGATACACACCGAGTTCCATCAACAATAATGCAATCGCCACATTGAACACTAACCAGACCACACGGCCAGGGTGGCTGTGGGTCAAACGCGAGAAAAAATTGGACCAGGCGATTGAGCCGGCATACGCATTGGTGACATTAATTTTGAGCTGGCTCAAAATCACAAAAATGCCCGCAACAGACAGCGCCACTTCCGGCGAGCTGGCGATATAACTGAATGCCACCATATACATGCGTGTTGGGTCAGCCGCTTCTTCAAGACTGATGCCGTGGTTCAATGTGAGCACCGCAAGAAAAGAACCGGCGAGAATTTTGATAGCGCCAATCACAATCCACCCCGGTCCACCGGCAATTAACGCTGCCCACCAACGCAGGCGCGCGTTAGTGGTGTTTTTCGGTGCAGGTAAAAAGCGCAAAAAATCGACTTGCTCACCAATTTGCGCGATCAATGAAAAAATCACCGCCGATGCCGCGCCGAATAGCAAAACATTAACGCCTGTCGTTGCGGTGGATTGTTCAAGGCTGCCTGAAAATGCTGTCCAACTTTCCACTGCGCTGGCATCGGCGTAAATAATAAAAATAAACGGCAGTAATTGCAGAATGATCCACAGCGGCTGGCTCCACAATTGAAAGCGGCTGATAAAGGTAATGCCGTGTGTGACCAGTGGAATAATCACAATCGAACTAATTAAATAACCCCAGGCGAGCGGAATTCCAAACAGCAAATCCAGCGCCATCGCCATAATGGCTGCTTCTAACGCGAAAAAAATAAATGTGAAGGAGGCGTAAATTAACGAAGTGATGGTGGAGCCGATGTAACCAAAACCGGCACCGCGTGTTAACAGGTCAATATCGACGCCGTATTTTGCAGCGTAATAACTAATCGGGATTGCAGTGAGAAAAATAATCGCGCTCACCGCCATAATTGCCGCGACGGCGTTATTAAAACCGTAATGCAAGGTGATGGCACCGCCAATCGCTTCCAGTGCAAGAAATGAAATTGCACCCAATGCGGTGGTCGCCACGCGCGCAGCCGACCAGCGCCGCGCGCGTTTGGCGGTGAAACGCAACGCATAGTCTTCCAGTGTTTGGTTGGCAACCCACTGGTTGTAATTGCGTCGCACACGAAATATATGCTGCTTGGCCGTCATGCTTTACCCGTTAAACAATCTGTTCATCCGGGAACGTCTCGTTGTGAAAAGTCAGTGAGTGGTAAATGTTATAGCGCTTATGTTGCGCGCTTTATTTGTGTGCATCCCCGCCGTAAACCTTTCCCTCTTGGTGCAATTTTTTTGCTGTGTATCGGTTTATCGCCGTAATGGCGGCCTTTCAATACCAGCACACAATCCTTACTCAATTGCTGTACCAACTTGCCTGCTACTGCCATGCGTCAAATGACGTAGTGGTCTGTGTCATTTATCGAATGGTTTGAAAGTGCTCCCCCGCCTAGATTGTGAAGCGTGAACTGGCGTTCTTGCAGGTAACACGTCGTACCAAAACTGTTTCGTTAAACAAAATTCGCTAATGACTTGTTTGTTAATGACTAGAGGAAACACCATGAACATGACCATGCGCAGCACGTTGCAATTGGGCGAGCCGTTAAAAGCGGCCAGCCGTTGGAAAAAAGGGTTACTCGCACTTGCCGCCTCATTGGCGATTGGCAGTGCGCAGGCAGCCGAAGTTAACACCACCGGTTTGGCGGTGACGGATACCACCGTAAAAGTGGGGATCTTGCACTCGGTGACCGGCACTATGGCCATCAGTGAAACCGGTTCTGTGCAAGCAGAAAAATTAGCGATTGACCAAATCAATGCGATGGGCGGTGTGCTCGGTCGTAAGATTGAATACATTCAGGAAGACGGCGCATCCGACTGGCCAACCTTTGCAGAGAAATCCAAAAAACTATTGGTGAACGATAAAGTTGCCGCAGTGTTCGGTTGCTGGACTTCGGCATCGCGCAAAGCGGTATTGCCGATTTTTGAGCAATACAACGGCATGCTCTACTACCCAACCTTCTATGAAGGTTTGGAACAATCACCCAACGTGATTTACACCGGTCAGGAAGCAACGCAACAAATTATTGCGGGTATTGATTGGGTAACCAAAACCAAAGGTGCCAAGTCTTTCTACTTGCTCGGTTCAGATTACATTTGGCCGCGCACCTCTAACAAAATTGCACGCAAGCACATTGAGAAGTTGGGCTTGAGTGTGGTTGGCGAAGAATATTATCCACTGGGTCACACGCAATTTAACTCGGTGATCAACAAAATCAAATTGAAAAAACCGGATGTGATTTACGCAATTGTCGTAGGTGGTTCTAACGTTGCCTTCTACAAGCAATTAAAAGCGGCCGGTATTGATATGACCAAAGAGAAACCACTGGTGTTGACCATCTCGGTAACCGAAGACGAAATTCTTGGTATCGGCGGTGAGAACATGGTGGGTGCTTACGCGGCGATGAAATATTTCCAAAGCTTGCCGAACGACAACAACAAAAAGTTTGTGGCTGACTTTAAAGCGAAATACGGTCAAGACATCGTGATCGGTGACGTAACCCAAGCTGCTTACCTTGGCCCTTGGTTGTGGAAAGCCGCAGTGGAAAAAGCCGGTTCATTTGATATCGATAAAGTGCGCGCAGCATCACCCGGTATTGAGCTGACTACCGCGCCGGAAGGCTACGTAAAAGTTCACCCGAACCATCACCTCTGGTCAAAAACCCGCATCGGCCACGCACGTAGCGACGGTCAGTATGACGTAGTGTTCGAGACCAAAGACCTGATCGAACCCGATCCATTCCCGAAAGGTTATCAATAAGTTAATCCCCGCTGCGCGAGAATGACGATGTCAAGTTAAATACTCCGTCGTCATTCCCGCTTGCGGGAATCCAGCTCTTCACATTTTTTATGGATCCCCGCTGCGCGAGGATGACGACTCCCTGATTAGAGCGGTTGTGTATGTCTGTTTGTGAATGACAACAAGTAAACGCTTGAAATATTGATTGGCAAACGAGATGAGGTGCGGCTATGTTCGCTGAATACAGTAGCTCGGAATTATTATCGATCTTTGCGATGCAAGGCGTAGCGGGATTGATTTTGTTTTCCGTGTTTGTGCTTATGGCCTTAGGGCTTGCGATTATTTTTGGCCAGATGGGCGTCATCAATATGGCACACGGCGAATTTATGATTCTCGGTGCTTACGTTACCTATTTAACCTCCAATGTTTTCTCCACCTATTTTCCGGATTTTTTCAGCCTTTATTTTATTCTCGCGATGATTCTCGCTTTTATTGCCGCCGCTGCGCTGGGTGCATTGGTGGAGTGGGGCATGATCCGGCATTTATACAATCGCCCGCTCGATACACTGCTGGCCACCTGGGGCTTGAGTTTAATTCTGCAACAACTTTATCGCACTGTATTTGGCGCACGTGAAGTAGGTGTGACCTTGCCGGATTGGTTGATGGGCTCATACCAATTAACTGATTCGATTGAGCTGCCCATTAATGGATTATTTGTGATGTGCCTTGCGTTAGGCATTTCACTCGCGGTGGCCATTTTAATGTACCGCTCGCGCTGGGGAACACAAGTGCGCGCTGTGGTGCAAAACCGTGCGATGGCCGGTGCGGTTGGAATTAATACCGGAAAAGTAGACCGCATTACTTTCGCATTGGGTTGCGGTATTGCCGGTGTAGCGGGCAGTGCATTTACCATGATTGGTTCAACCGGACCAACGTCGGGCCAGTTGTATATTGTGGATACTTTCCTCGTTGTTGTGTTTGGTGGTGCATCCAGTTTGCTTGGCACCATTGCATCGGCATTCAGTATTTCACAAGCACAATCCACCATGGAATTTTTCATGAGCGGTTCTATGTCCAAAGTACTCACCTTGCTGTTTGTGGTGTTGATCCTGATGTTGCGCCCACAAGGTTTGTTTACCTTGAAAGTGCGTCGTTAAGAGGAGCTGGTAATCATGTCGTATTCAAGTCTGGCTTCAATGTTTCCCAAAAAAGACATGCTCGGATTTGTAGTCCTTGCGCTTATTTTGGTAGTGATTCTTCCGCTTACGCTCGATATTTTCCGGCTTAATCTTGTTGGCAAATATTTAACCTACGCATTTGTCGCGGTGGGTTTGGTGTTGTGCTGGGGCTATGGTGGTATTTTAAGTTTGGGGCAGGGCGTATTTTTTGGATTGGGCGGTTATGCCATGGCGATGTTTTTAAAATTGGAAGCCTCCGATCCTGAAAGCACCAAAATACAATCCACACCCGGTATTCCCGATTTTATGGATTGGAACCAGCTCACCGAGTTGCCACTTTTTTGGGAGCCCTTCCATAGTTTTGGTTTTACACTTGCGGCAATTATTTTGCTGCCCTGTATTTTTGGTTACATCATTGGTGTTGCCATGTTCAAGCGGCGTGTGGGCGGTGTTTACTTTGCGATTATCACCCAGGCACTTGCCGCGATCCTCACGATTTTAATTATTGGCCAACAAGGTTATACCGGCGGTGTCAACGGCATGACTGACTTGCGCACCCTTCACGGTTACGATATCCGCACCGACAGCGCCAAATATGTTTTCTATTTTGTCTGTGTGTTCCTGTTGTTCTGCTGCCTTGCTGCTGCGCAATTTATCCGCAAAAGTAAACTCGGCCGTTTGTTAGTGGCTATGCGCGATAAAGAAGACCGTGTGCGCTTTTCAGGTTACGACGTTGCCAACTTTAAAATCTTTGTGTTCTGTATTGGCGGTGTATTCGCGGCGATTGGCGGTGCCATGTTTACCTTGCAAGTGGGTTTTATGTCGCCAACACTGGTGGGCATTGTGCCGTCCATTGAAATGGTAATTTTCTGCGCAGTGGGTGGCCGCTTGTCGATTATCGGTGCGGTCTACGGCGCATTGATTGTGAACTTTGCCAAAACCTCTTTCTCTGAAAGTTTTCCGGAGTTGTGGTTGTTTGCGATGGGCGGATTATTTATCGCGGTGGTGATGGCATTCCCCAATGGTTTGGCGGGTTTGTATAACACCTACGCTGCACCGAAAGTGGATGCACTGTTGGAAAAATTTACGGCAAAGAAAATACCTCCCTCTGCATCGCCACCATCATCAAGCGTTATTGCTAGCAAACCGGTTGTGGCTACCACTGAATTGAAAGCTGAATCAAAAACCGAATCAAAAATTCAGAGCACGGCAATGCCGCAAGGAGCCATCCATGAGTAGCAATACCGACTTTGTGTTGGCCGTGGAAAATCTCACGGTATCCTTCGATGGTTTTAAAGCCGTCAATGATTTGAGTTTTTATGTGGATGAAAATGAAATCCGCGTAATCATCGGGCCTAACGGTGCGGGTAAAACTACGGTATTGGATTTAATTTGCGGCCGCACTAAAGCCACCGAAGGTTCAATTAAATTTCGCAACAAAGAACTTACCAAATTACGTGAGCACGAAATTGTAAAAGCGGGGGTAGGGCGAAAATTCCAAAACCCGTCTATTTATGGCGACCTCACGGTATTTGAAAATTTGGAAATTTCATTCCCGCGCGGACGCTCTGTGTTTGGTGCCTTGGCATTTAAACGCGATGCAGAAGTGATCAGCAAAGTGAATGAAGTGGCCAATATGATTTTTTTGGGCGACCAACTTGACCGGCAAGCAGAATTACTTAGCCACGGGCAAAAGCAGTGGTTGGAAATTGGCATGTTGCTGATGCAAGACCCGGACTTGCTCATGTTGGATGAACCTGTGGCGGGTATGTCAGTGGGCGAGCGCCAGCAAACGGCGGAATTGCTTCGCAGCATTATCAAAGACCGCTCGGTGATTGTGATCGAACACGATATGCAATTTGTCGCGCAGATTGCTGACAAGGTAACGGTGTTGCATCAGGGAAAAATTCTCGCGGAGGGTTCGGTCGATAAAGTCAAAAATGATCCGAAAGTCATTGAAGTCTATTTAGGTCATTAAGTAAAAGAGGTCATTAAGTAAAAAAGGGCATTCATCCAGATAGATGACTGATGCCTATTACCCATAAGCCTGCGGAGAAATTCATTATGTTATCTGTATCCGACTACCGTGTAAGTTACGGCCAGAGTGAAGTGCTGCACGGGCTCAACTTTGAAGTGAAACCGCGCGAAATCGTCGCGGTCATGGGGCGTAACGGCATGGGCAAAACCACGCTGATGAAATCGCTGATGGGCGTTATCCCGAGTTCGGGCGGCAGCGTGAAACTGGAGGGAAAAGAAGTCAGCCAATTAAAAAGCCATCAGCGTGTCGCGAATGGTTTCGGTTTTGTGCCGCAAGGGCGGATGATCTTTTCCAGTATGACGGTGAAAGAAAATATCGAAACCGGTTTGACCACGACCAAAAGGCGCAGTGTGCCCAAAGAACTTTACGACATGTTTCCGGTGCTGTTGGAAATGCGCAACCGTCGTGGCGGGAATTTATCGGGCGGGCAACAGCAACAGCTCGCTATCGCCCGCGCGCTGGCAAGTGATCCCAAAATGTTATTTCTGGATGAGCCGACGGAAGGTATCCAACCCTCGATCATCCGCGAAATGGGGCGCACCCTGAAAACCATCCGTGACCAACGCGGTTTGTCGATTGTGGTGTCCGAGCAAGTGCTCAGTTTTGCGCTGGATATCGCCGACCGCATTCTGGTAATTGAAAAAGGGCAAATCGTGCACGAGGAATTGCGCGCGACTGTCGATGAGGCCAAGGTTGCGTCTTATTTATCCGTTTAAATTTTTTTATAGATTTGCATCGCTCAATAAAATTGTGTGCGCAAGAAAATACAGGTTTCATAACGGGTAGGTGTTTCTAATCGCTATTTCCAGTCACTAATAGAACGCCCACTTTTGAAAAAATATCTGCTACTTCAGCTTCAGCCAGCTTTCGCTAAGTCTCGGGCGATTGCTGGCTTTTTTCATGGTTTGCCATTAGGAAAAATGGCACGCGTCACAGGGAGTGTATCCGTTTCCGATGAGACTCTTGCCCGAGGTCTCAACAGGCTCTATTCCACCGCTGGGACGACACTTGCCTTGCACTTTGATTAGATGAAGTAACCGCATTTGCGGCACTCACAATAATCAATAACGAGGTAAACAAGATGCAATCTTATAGACGATTGATCGGTAGTGTTTTGCCCGGCATAGTCTTACCCGGCTTGTTAACGGTGTCGTTCTCCGTGCAAGCGGGCGAGGTCGCGGCCGGTGCTGGTAGTTACACCACTGAAAAACCCGCCCATCGCTGGGCACCCTCAACTGCCGAAGGTTATGACCAAACGGTACCGGAAGGTCAGCCCTGGGGTATTTATGTGCCGCGTCAGGAAATCGGCCCCAAGGTGTCTGCGCGTTTCCAGAATTCCGGTAAGCCCACTCCAACGCATGAGTTTTGGTCATCGGTGATTTGGCCGCATGCGGTAAAAAATTTAATCCGCAATGAAAACGGCGGTGTGATTGAAACCAATGTGGATGCCGTGCCTTATTCACATTGGATGAGCAACTCGCCTTACACGCTCAAGTTCACCAATACCGGTATCAACCTGACCTATGCGCAAATTCCGCTGTTGGTGCCCTACCGCTATGAAGACCCAACGTCGGACAAGCGGGTATTGCCCTCCACCAGCAACCCGAAATTTACTGCCTATACCTATCCAGCGCGGATCGACCCACGCCTTGACCCGCTGGGCGGCACCGAGCTGAATATCCGTTTTGACGGTTTGGATGCCGACGAAACCCTGCTGGATAACTACAGCGACTTCGCCGCCACCGTACTGCTGAAGAACCCCGGTAGCGGCGAGAACACCAACAACGCCCGTGTCACTATGGTGAACGGCTCGCCCTATATTCATTTCCAAAAATCCGGTTTGGGTACGGTGAGCTTCACCTACTTCAACGGTATGCGCATCATCCACGAGTCCAACGGTGTGCTCGCCCTGTATTTGGGTGATGTGCGTTCGGGCTATGCGATTTTTGCCCCACCGGGCACCCAGTTCAGCTACAACCTGGCGAATCTGGATCTGAAAGAATTGGCCAGCAATGGCAAGATCACCATGACCATTCCGGCCAGCCACCAGTATTTCAGTGTGGCCGTTCTGCCCAATGAAATTAACGATATTTTCAAAGCACCCATCAGCTACACCGAGCAGGGTTTTGCGATTGCCGCCGGTACGGCCGTTAGCGATCTACCCACCCATATTACCGGCACTCGCCAACCGCTGGTGGTATCGCGTTTGGTGGGTGATTTCTTTCGCGAGGATGAACCCGGTGACGGTGTAGGCGTGGAGGAGCTGGACGCGCTGATCGCTGACTATCGCCGTCATGCGTTCGCACTGCCCATTGGCACCCGCTTTGACTACAGCTATAACGAAGCCACCTCGGAAGTGGAATCCACCTACACAGTGAGCACTTATCAGGTGGGGACTGAACAGTACGCCGACCCTGACGCCATCAACCAGACCATGATGGGGTTGTATCGCCACCAGTACATCAATACCAGCGGTTTGGATTTTGCCTACACCTATTCAACCCCGCGCGGCGAGATGAAGGTCATCAAAGGCAATAGTTTCACCACGCGCATCCACCACCCCGGCTTGCTGCCCAACCTGCCGAACAAACTGGAAGGTGCCGAGCTAACCCGCTTGATGACGCTGTTGGATCAGGACAAAAATGGCCAATTCGGTGCCGATGGTCTGACCCGCAATGACGTGTTGGATACTTACAACAACGGTAAAGAACTCAACTGGATGTTGCAGCTGTTGCACATTGCCGAACAGACCAACCGCGCCGATGTTGCCGCGACATTGATGGGGCGTATCAAAGCCCATTTGGAAGACTGGTTGAGCGCCGATGATTGGCAACAGGATCTGGCGTACACCAATAGCCAGTGCAACCCTATGGCAGAGCCGATGCGCAGCAATTGCTATCGCGACCTGCGTCTTGCCAACGAGAAAAAATACTTCTACTACAACGAACAGTGGAACTCACTGACAGGCTATCCCGCCAGTTTCGGATCGGACACTGAACTGAACGACCATCACTTCCACGCGGGCTATTTGATTTCGGCCGCCGCTGCCGTTGCGCGCTATGACCACAGCTGGGCACAGCAGTGGAAGCCCATGGTTGACCTGCTGATTAAAGATTCTGCCAACTGGGACCGCAACGATACCCGCTTCCAATACCTGCGCTATTTCGACATCTACAACGGCTATTCGCTGGCCAACGGCCATTTGAATATGGATGCCGGCGGCAATCAGGAGTCCTCCTCTGAAAGTATCAACTTCGCCCAAGCTGTTGCACTCTGGGGTTCAGAGACAGGCGATACCGCGATCCGCGACCTGGGGATTTTCCTGTACGCCAGCGAAATCCAGGCTATCCAACAATATTGGTTCGACGTGGATAACCAGGTGTTCCCGCGCAACGTGTTCTGGGATAACGGCAGCCAATTCGTGCAGAAAGATTTCGACCGCGCGTCGGTCGGTTTGGTCTGGCATAGCAAAGCGGACTACGGCACCTGGTTCTCTGCTGCGCCGCGCATGATTGCGGGTATTAACTTTCTGCCGATCACCGGTGCATCGCTGCACTTGGGGCATATGGATCGCAAGTTGGCCAATGGCAGTAGCATTCCATCGCTGCAACTGATTGTGAACCGCTTGGACGAAGACACGAATTTCTTCGCTACCCAGTTATGGCATCGTGATTTGCCTGCCGAGTACACCCAGTACGATTTCCGTCGTAAAACCAAATTCTGGGATGACTTGATGTGGCAAGCCGAAGCTCTGGTAAATCCTCAGGCGGCGGTACAAAAATTCAACGCGGCGGGTAACTACAAGACCGAGTTTGATCCATCGCTCGCGCCTATGTACCCCAACGATGAAGTGCGCAGTGAAGCGGGTGCGAGCAAAACCCACACCTATCACTGGATTTTCAACCTGCGTCAGTTAGGCCGCCCGGTGAAAAACATCAGTGCTAATACAGCGCACTATGCCGTGTTTGATAAAAACGGCACGCGCACTTATGTTGCCTACAACCCAACGGCAACGCCTAAAACCGTCACCTTCAGCGATGGTGTGAGTATCAGTGTCGCCCCGTTCAGTATGAGTGGCGACGATGTGGTTGCACCGGCGGTCACTAATCTCACTGTGGGGCAGGTGACCACGACATCGGCAACCGCCAGTTGGAGTGCATTGTCAGGTGAATGGACAGGGGCAAGTTATCGTGTGGTGGTAAGCGATAGCAGTAATGCCACTGTGTTTGATCAGGTGGTCACCGGAACCTCTGCCGCCATCAGTGGTTTGATGCATAACACCGATTACACCCTGCGTGTGATCTCATTGTTCGATGGATTGAGTGGCCGCGCTGCATTCAGCAGCTTCACCACTGAGCTGGATCTTAGCCAGGTGCCACGCGTAGAAAATCTGGTGGCCAGCAACCTCACCCATCAAAGTGCGAAGATCAGTTGGAGCGCTATTCCATCGGTGTACCTGAACGCGGATTACGCCATCGAATTGCGTACACAAGGTGTGTTGATACAAACAATTCCATCGACCGGTGGCACCACCGAGCGTACTTTGACAGGCTTGAGTGCAGCGACCAACTACACCGTAAGTCTGGTAGCGCGCAGTAATGGTGTGATGTCGCCCGCAGCGACAGTGAGCTTTGTGACTGCAGAAACACCACCAACCTGTGACCCTACTATGCCTTACTGTGTTGAGACCACAAGCTGCAATGCGGTGCGCATCACGCTGAATCGCAATGCGGTGTGGGCCGATATTTTGTTGACCTCGCCACTGCAGTCCGGTGGGTATCGCATGCCCAAAGCAGCGGATGGCAAGTCTTACTTTGATGTGACAGGCTTGAACAACGGCAGCCAAGTCAATTTCCGGTTCACTTACTTCGATACCGTGGGGCATGACCTCGGGCCATAT
Source organism: Cellvibrio sp. pealriver (assembly GCF_001183545.1). Classification (NCBI taxonomy): domain Bacteria; kingdom Pseudomonadati; phylum Pseudomonadota; class Gammaproteobacteria; order Cellvibrionales; family Cellvibrionaceae; genus Cellvibrio; species Cellvibrio sp. pealriver. Next base: position 2,431,351 of record NZ_KQ236688.1, on the reverse strand, counting down.
CAATACACACACAGCACTGCGAACTGCGGTACATCATCCAGTGTGCCCAGCTCGTCGAGTTCATCGGTACCGAGTACGTCATCCAGTGTGCCCAGTACGTCTTCAAGCGTACCAAGCACATCATCATCGAGTGCACCCAGCAGTTCATCTGTCGCCAATCAAATAGGCGTGGTGCGGGTAGTGCCAACCGCAAACGGCGGTATGCAATTCAGTATCCGTTTGAATGAACGCAAACAGCAGGTGCATTTGTTCGCGCGCCGTAACGGCATTCAGGATTATGTGGTGAATGATGTGCAGGCACTGCCGGGTGGTGAAATCAATAACGGCGATGGGACTTATACCTATCAGGTGGTTCGCGCCAGTGGTTATGCCGGTTGGGATACTGTTGAGGCTCGCTTCTACACCTTTACGCCCAGCACTGGCCAAACTTTCTATCCCGGTCCTGGCGAGAACAGTTGGAAAACCATGACCTATTGGGTTGGCTCGTCTTCTTCGTCAAGCCAGCCAAGCTCGTCGGCACCATCCAGCATGTCCAGCTCGTCGCGCTCATCTTCCAGCAGTTCATCATCCGCGACAGCGAATGGTTACTCGGCCGACGCGGTTATGCCCAATGGTGCGAATGTGGCGTATACCACCACAGCCCAATACAGTAATGGCGGTGTGAAAATTACCTTCACTACCCAGGAAAACCTGAATTGGGCATGGGTGTTTACCCCCGGCTGGAACAACATGACGCGTGTGCAAGGCAATAGCTTTGAGGTGACTATCCCCAATGTGGCACCGGGTACTACTATCAGCTATTACTTCACCGTCAGTACTGCATCGCGTGGGGAAGCCAACAATAACAACCAGCCGCACAGCTGGGTTGTGCAATAAAGAATAAGTTTTTGTGTAATTGTCACCGGCGCTACTGCGCCGGTTTTTTTTAGTGATGGATTAAGCTGCTATCAGTGCAGCCTATTCAACGTCAGTCAAAGTAAGAATCTTAAATTTTCTTTTGGTTGTTGGCATTCAACCCATGGGCTATGCTGGTTTCAGGTGAGTTCATAAAGGATGATGCGATATAAAAATAACCAAATACAGGTGTGCTTCAGGTGGATAAATTAGTTTTAAGTTTTAATGATGTTCCTCTTATTCTGGTTATATTCCAGTCCTTATTGTTCTCAGTTCTGTTATTAACGGTCAATCTGGGAAAACGCCAGGCCAATTTTTTCCTCGCGATATTTCTCCTCGCCATAGGTCTTGATGCATTTGATACTTTGATCTACTGGAGCCCCAGTATCAAAGTGGCCTACCTTGATGGTGCAGTCCATATTTTTTACTGGCTGAAATTTAGCGTGTATCTCGCTGCGCCTATGTTATTTTTTTATGTGAAGTCGATGATTGATCCCGACTTCAAACCGCGCTGGCGCGATGCAGTGCATTTATTACCGCTGCTCGCATTTCCATTATTTATTGTCGCGCTCTATACCGGCCTGACGGCAGAAGAACGGGTGCTGGGCATTACCCAATTTGGATTGTTATTTAATGAGCCTGCATTTCAATTGCATTTATGGGCAAGACATTTGTTGTATGTGGGCTATGGCATCGCGTGTTTTTATTTACTTTTCCAATACAAAAACCGTTTGAAGCAACACTATTCCAACATTGAAAACATCGATCTTTTTTGGCTACAAATGTTGATTGGTGGCTTTTTGATGATTTGGGTGTGGGTGTTTATTGCCTACTTGCTGACATTGATCAATTCATCCCAATGGCTGGGTAACCTGATTGGAATTTCGGGCAATGTGTTTAGCTTTGTATTTGTTAATGCACTGGTACTTTACAGTATGGCTCACGCCAACATTGGCTATCGGCAAGTGTTGCCAGAAGTAGAAGAAAAGTCCGACACGCCTGAGCCTGAAAAATATGATCCGCTGATTATGACCAGACTCAATCAGTTGATGAAAGATAAAGAGCTTTATCTCGACCCTGAATTCACTCTGGAGCAATTGGCAGAGATCAGTGAAATTCCTGTGCGCAAAATTTCGGCTGCCATCAACCGCGATGCGGGGCAAAACTTTTTTGATTACATCAATTTATATCGCGTCCAAAAAGCAGCCAGCATATTGGCAAACCGCAATAATAAAATGTCGATGTTGGATGTAATGGCCGACGCTGGGTTTAACAGCAAGTCCACTTTTTATCGCGCGTTCAAGAAGTTTATGAATATGACGCCGACCGATTACGTCGATCAAATTAACCGCAAAAGCTGATTGTCTATACGTCAAATAGCGTAGTAGCGCGCGCTATTTGTCGTATGGTGATTCCCCCCTCCTGCGCCTGATACTGCCCCTGTTCCGGGATACTTTTCCCTTATTCATCAGGAGTCAGAGCCATGGCTGAAACCATTATCAAAATAGATCTAACAAAATCCCCCTACGAAAATGAAATGATCCACAACCGTTGGCACCCGGATATTCCGATGGTGAAAACAGTAAAGCCTGGCGATGATTTTATTATCGAATGTTACGACTGGACCGGCGGCCAAATTAAAAACGATGACTGCGCTGACGATGTGCGCGATGTGGATTTATCCCAAGTGCACTTTCTTTCCGGCCCTGTTGGTGTTGAAGGTGCAGAGCCGGGCGATTTATTGGTGGTGGATATTCTGGATATTGGTGCCTTTCAGGAAAGTTTGTGGGGCTTCAATGGTTTCTTCTCTAAACAAAATGGCGGCGGTTTTTTAACGGAGCATTTTCCGGAAGCGCAAAAATCTATTTGGGATATTAACGGTATGTTTACCAAGTCCCGCCACGTACCCAATGTGGAGTTCGCAGGATTGGTTCACCCGGGGCTGATTGGTTGCTTGCCATCAAAAGAAATGCTGATGGAGTGGAACAAGCGCGAAAAAGAACTGTACGACACCGAACCTGATCGTGTTCCCGCATTGGCCACGCTACCCTATGCAGACACTGCGCACATGGGCAAGATGGCTCCCGATGCTGCAAAAATTGCTGCCGCCGAAGGTGCGCGTACAGTGCCGCCACGCGAGCACGGTGGTAACTGCGACATTAAAGATTTATCGCGCGGTTCCAAAATTTATTTTCCTGTGTACGTGAAAGGCGGTGGTCTTTCGGTGGGTGATTTGCACTTTAGCCAAGGCGACGGTGAAATTACGTTTTGCGGCGCAATCGAAATGGCCGGCTGGATTCATCTGCGTGTGAATTTGATTAAAGACGGTATGGCAAAATACGGGATTAAAAATCCCATTTTTAAACCCAGCCCTATCGCGCCGAAATACGATGATTATTTAATTTTTGAAGGTATTTCTGTCGATGAATATGGCGAGCAACATTATTTGGATGTGCACGTTGCTTATCGCCAAGCGTGTTTGAATGCAATTAATTATTTGACCAAATTTGGTTACAGCAAAGCTCAAGCGTATTCGATTTTGGGTTGTGCACCGGTGCAAGGGCATATTTCCGGTGTGGTCGATATTCCAAACGCCTGTGCAACGCTGTGGTTGCCGACGGATATTTTTGATTTTGATGTTAACCCGAGTGCGGAAGGGCCAACCAAGAAAGTGACACCGGGTATGGATGTACCACTTTCAAAAGATAAATAGCATTTGTGCATAGAGCTTGGATTCCGGTATTCACTTTGGGACTCGCCGTGAATACATCCATGTAGGCTCGAATGCTGCATCCATGCAGCATACGGTCCCAAAGCAAATACCGGAATCCAGCGTGGCAGATCCTGCTAATTTTTTTGGAGATTATGTATGCCTGTTTACGACTACAAATGCGCAGATCACGGTTTGTTTTATGAGTTGGCCGCGATGGAAGACTCGAATAAGCCAATGTCATGCCCGCATTGTGGCAAATTGTGCGCGCGAGTGATTATGCTTGCGCCAGAATTTCTGGATATGAAAAAAGAAAATCGCGCAGCCCATGCGCGCAATGAGGCGGCTGTGCATGCACCGGTATTATCCACGCCGGAATATCGCGCTGAACAACAAGCGCGGCGTGAACATAAACATGGCAAGGGTTGTGGTTGCGGTGATAAGCCGATTCGCAAATCAAATTTAATGTACACCGCAGGCGGGAATAAAATGTTTCCGTCAATGCGCCCGTGGATGATAAGCCACTAATGCATTTTTTCTGGCGCGCGCAAGGTATCGATGTAATCGTTCAGTGTGCCGAATAAATCGCTGAGCAATTCAGGGGCTTGCATACATTTTGCGGCACCCATGATGCCTTGGTAACTTGCCATGATAAACATCGCAATTTTGGTGGGATTTATATCGGCGCGTACATGCCCTTGTTGTTGACCAAGCTCCAGCGAGCCAACGATAGATTGGTAAATAGATTCCATCACCTTTTCCAACCGCTGGTGAAACCCTTGGTCAATAGCGGCCATCTCCTGATTCAAATTGTTGAGCGGACAACCCTTAAAACATTCCTCGTTTTTATAACATTCGGCTTTATCCAAAAACATTTGTTGGATCGCCGTAAGAGGGTTTGGATATTTAGTGGCGTATTCATTCCAATTGGTTTGGATATGCTCCATCAGAATTTCATCAACGACCGCGTAACCCAGTGCAAGCTTATTTGGGAAGTGATGGTAGAGGGCACCTTTGGCAAGGTTGGTTTTTTGCAAAATGGCTTCAATGCGCATGCCTTGATAGCCATTTTGGTAGATTTCTTCCTGCGCAGCCTCAAGAATTCGGGTGCGTGTTTGTTCTGCATTGCGTTCAGTTGCCATAGGTTTCTCGTGGGTATCAATCAATATTATTGTTGTGAATATTCATGACATCCCGGTGAAATATCTCAATGTCTTTTATCTATTTGCTGCGAATTGAGTTGCAGTGTACCCAGCGTAACTGATGCGCCCTCAGAGTGACGGCGCTTTCAGTGACACTACAGTAGATTTCAGGCTACGGGCAAATCCGGCAAATAACAATAACAGACAGGCATTAAGCTCCAATGTCTCTTCAAACCACAAAGACAGACCCTTATCGATACTAAATAGTTCCTTATCAAACGGCCAGCCTGCAGCATAAAGTACGCAGGCGATAGCGCTGATGGCAACGGTAGGCGCTAACAAAATCCGGCCAAGATTGCGCAGCACGGTTTTAAAACGGCGCGACATGTGCACGATAAAGCCCAGCATTAATAGCAGTGCGAGCGCGCGCAACCCTTTTTCCAATACATCCCAGTATGCACTTGCACCCAAGCGGTCAATATCAACCTCGCGCAAGAACAGCATAAATGCAAATAACGCCAAGCCAACACGAATATCCCGCTGCAATCCAGGCGTTGATGTACGTGATGCTTGTACTCCCTGCACTACTGCAGCAAGCAATAAAAAGCCGCCTTGCGCTAATTCCAGTAATGCATTTTCGGCAGTAACCAAAGGATTGTACAACCACAGCTCATAGCTGATGGTGGTGCTGATCGCGAGTAATCCCGCGATAAAAAAAGCGAGTGCGATGAATTGTACGCGTTGGGTGTAGCTCATCAGCTCGATGGAAAAAGGCTGAAGATCCGTCAAGTGATAGGGGGTGCGCAATTCAAGGGTTTGGAAGCTTTGCAGTAATGGCATGTGCGCCAGCGGTGATTTAAAACGGTTGTTCATTTATGGATGGATTCCTTGAGTAGCCTATATTTCCTGGTGATGGCAGTGCCACTTACCAAGTGCTAGGTTCGCTGCTGCTGACTGAATGGAGACTGAAATCTGCAGGCAGGCGATACCTGATGTGAAGTTCCTTTTTCTCCGTTATTAAATGAGTCTTGCTGGAGATCTTTTTTGATTAACCGACCAAATGGTCGGTTGCCATTTAATAACAGACCGTACGGTCTGTCAACTCTCGCCGGCAGCATAAAATGAAGACTTGTACTGGAAAATGTGGCCGAGCTTAAGTCTGGTTTAAGCTTGAATCGCTAATGTTGCTGTTGTCGGCCTCCCTGATTGGCTAAGCTGCATGAGTTGTTAATGGATGGAAGAATTTATGCAGACACGATCCTCTCTCAGGAAATTATTGGCGCTGGCGATATTTGTCCTGGCGTTGGCTTTACTGAATAGTCTGAACAAACAACAACTGTTAGATGCTGAATCTGCCCGTGAGCAGCTGCCATTGGTGACCACCAATGAGTATGTGGCGGGTTCGGACGTTCTGATTGTGGATGCCTTTAACAATGGCCGCTCAAATGTACAGCTGGGTGGCACAGGGCGGGTGAGTCGTGTCTTACCTGATGACAGCAAAGGCAGTCGCCACCAAAAATTTTTACTAACCCTTGAGTCAGGGCACTCTCTACTGATTGTGCATAACATCGATCTGGCATCGCGCATAGAGGGTTTGCGCGAGGGCGATGAAGTGGAGTTTTATGGTGAATATGAGTGGAACAACAAGGGTGGTTTGCTCCACTGGACTCATCATGATCCTAAAGGTGTGCATCCCGGAGGCTGGCTCAAACACCGGGGGCGTGTTTACCAATAAGCTATAAGTACAATATCTAACAAATACCAAAAAACTTGCAGAGGAAATGTGATGAGTAGTATCCAGAATTCCAGCCGCTACAGCCCGATCCTGATTGGTCTGCACTGGTTTATGTTTGTCTTGATGGTGGTGGTCTTTGCCACCATCGAAATGCGCAGTCTTTTCCCCCGTGGCAGTGACCCACGTGAGTTGGTGAAAGCGCTGCATTTCATGCTGGGAATTTGCGTGTTGTTGTTGGTTGTAATCCGTTTGGCGGTGCGCCTGTCAGGCAAGACGCCGGCAATTGTTCCCGCTCCGAAACCATGGGAAAAATTACTCGCAACGCTCATGCATCTATCGCTTTATGCCTTCATGATTTTTATGCCAATTGCAGGTTGGATCATTCTGAGTGCTGAAGGACATGGTGTTCCTTTTTTTGGATTAGAGCTGCCGCCGCTGGTTGATAAAAATCCGGCTTTGGCCGAACAAGTAGAAGACTTGCACAAGCAAGTCGGCGAAATTGGCTACTATTTGATAGGTCTCCACGTTCTTGCCGGGTTATTCCATCACTACGTTAAACGTGACAATACGATGACCCGAATTTCATTGTTCAAACCTAAATAAACGGTTTTGGTTTTTCGCAGGAGTTTTGCCATGCGTCATCGCGAAGGTCACAGATCCCATCATTCCGGTTGGCTGCGTGCTGCCGTGCTTGGCGCAAACGATGGCATTATTTCTACCGCCAGTCTCATGATGGGGATGGTCGCAGCGGGAGCATCAAACAGTACGATTCTGCTCAGCGGTGTTGCCGGTTTGGTTGCGGGGGCGATGAGCATGGCGGCAGGTGAGTATGTTTCCGTATGCTCGCAGGCCGATACCGAAGCAGCAGACATCGCGCGTGAGACCCACGAGCTGGCAACCGATGAGGCGGGTGAGCTGCATGAATTGCAGGAAATTTATGTGGCACGCGGCCTCACGCGGGAATTGGCGAATGAGGTTGCAAAACAATTAACGGCACATGATGCACTTGCTGCCCATGCACGCGATGAATTGGGAATTACCGATATGTTCGCGGCGCGGCCGTTACAGGCTGCACTTACCTCTGCCTTGACCTTTTCGGTAGGTGCGGTGATACCCCTGCTGGTGGTATTGCTCCATCCAGCGCAATTCCTGGGCTTTGCGATTGCCTCTTGCTCTTTGCTTGCGCTGCTTCTGCTGGGTGGGCTTGCAGCAAAAGTGGGTGGGGCCAATGTTGTGATTGGTGCAGTGCGCGTGGGTTTTTGGGGCGCAGCAGCCATGGCCATGACCACTGCGGTGGGGTATTTATTTGGTGTCGTTGCCTAACGGCCTGATTGACCAAAAATATGTTCAATCACTTCGCTCATCGCTTGGTTGATCCGGTTAAATTTTTGCGGGCTGGCCAGCATGGAAGCGGCGCTTTGCGTGTAGCCTGATCCATCTATGTCGTCGGCGCAGTTTTCAATCAAAGCCTGTGCAGAAGCGGGTGTTGTCTCCAGATGGAATTGGAATCCGTACACTTGGTTTTTATAAACGTACGCCTGATTCAGACAACCTTCGGTGCGTGCAATATGCAGTGCCCCTGTAGGGATTGCGAAGGTATCGCCGTGCCAATGAAATACCTCCGGGTATTTGGCCAAAATGCGGGCGATAGGGTGGTCACTGGCATCGGGTTGAATACTCAGTGGCAACCAACCAATTTCCTTGTGGGCGTTGCGGGTCACTTTTCCGCCCAAGACATCCGCAATCAACTGCGCTCCCAAACAAATGCCCAGCACGATTTTTCCGGCATCAATCGCCTGCTTGATCAGGGTTTTCTCATCCGCCAGCCAGGCATAAATGGCTTCATCGTTAACCCCCATCGGCCCGCCCATCACAATCAGTGCATCAAAACTGTTGAGATCAGGAGCCGCATCACCCCGGTACCAGTGGGTGGTTGTGACTGAGTATGCCCGTGCCTGAAAGTCACTGGTCATGCTGCCAATATCTTCAAAGGGGACGTGTTGCAGGCTGTGGATTCGCATAAGGGGCTCCTTTTAAACAGTGATTTGGCGTGTTCGGGTTATAAAACGGTACCGGATAGGTGGGATTATGCAGAAATCCTGCCATTTGAGCCCATTAATTCCACTGTGTTGGCACCAAAGCCGCTGAATATCAGATGATTGGTGTATACTCAAATGAGTTCGTGCGCGCAAAAACCGGACAATTTGCGCACTTCTTTAGCTGCTGTAGCGGTGTTGTCTCGCCTCATGCGATCCTCGGTAGCGCTCAATCAGGCCTGTCTGCGTGACAGCCTCTACGTCTTGTACTGCAATAATCTTTGGTGAATAGATTGATCGGAAATTTCTTTAAAAAATTGATAGGTGCTGGCCAGCCGGATACAAAAGAATCGCCAGCAAAACCCGCAAGTGACAAATCCCCTTCCCACAAAAAACACGGCGATCGCAATTCAACACGTAAGAATGCCAATAGCCGCAATAATCGCGGTCAGCGTCCTGCCCATCAAGCGGAGCATAAAACCACCAAGCCCGATCAGTTGCGCGATCCGGCTGCATCCCCCAAACAAAACAAGCCAGCTCAAGAGCGCCGTAAGCGTCCGGCTAAAATTGACCACGGGCCTTGGGATATTTCTGAATTCGTCGTGGAGCCGCTTGAGGGCAAAACCCGTTTCCACGATTTGGATCTTGAACTGCCGTTGATGCGCGGTATCGCTGAATTAGGATTTAAATATTGTTCGCCTATCCAAGCGCAGTCCTTGCCTTATGCCCTGCAAGGAAAAGATGTCGTTGGTAAGGCGCAAACCGGTACCGGAAAAACGGCCGCTTTTTTAACGACGATTATTGACGATTTGTTAAAAAACCCGATTGCGGAAAAGCGTTATGCAGGTGAAGCGCGTGCATTGGTGATTGCACCGACACGCGAATTGGTCATGCAAATTGCAGAAGATGCAAAAGGTTTGTGCAAATACACCGACCTGAAAATACACACCTTGGTTGGCGGTATGGATTACGCCAAACAACAGCGTCACTTGCATGAAGATCTGGTGGATATTCTGGTGGCGACACCCGGCCGTCTGCTGGATTTTTGCGGTAACAAAGATGTGTATCTCGACCAGCTTGAGATTCTCGTGATTGATGAAGCTGACCGCATGCTCGACATGGGGTTCATCCCACAAGTGCGTCAAATCGTTCGCCAAACACCCAAGCGTGAAGATCGCCAGACATTATTTTTCTCGGCCACCTTTACCGATGATGTGCGCAATCTGGTAGAGCAGTGGACTTACAAACCCGTCACGGTAGATATTGAGCCGGAATCGGTTGCTAACGCGCGCGTTGACCAGCATGTATATCTGGTATCGACCGAAGAAAAATACACGCTGCTGTATAACCTGATCCAACAGGAACATGCGGAAAGCATGATCGTTTTTGCCAACCGCCGCGATGAATGCCGCGATCTGCAGGAGCGATTGGTTCGCCACGGTATCAAGGCTGGTTTGCTCTCGGGTGAAATCGCACAGAACAAGCGTGTATCAACGCTTGATGCATTTAAATCGGGCGAGATCAAAGTATTGGTCGCAACCGACGTTGCAGGGCGCGGTATTCATATCAGCGGTATTAGCCATGTAGTGAATTTCACCTTGCCGGAAGAGCCGGAAGATTACGTGCATCGTATTGGCCGCACCGGTCGTGCAGGCAAAACTGGTACCTCGATCAGTTTTGCCTGTGAAGATGATGCGCTGTTGCTGGAGCCTATCGAGCGTTTACTCGGTAAGACGATTAAATGTGAGCAACCGCCAGAAGGATTGATGCTCGCGCCGCCCGATAGCCCGCCTGCGCCACCGCGCTCACGCAATGAGCGCTACAGTAATCGTTCCGTGGGTAACCGCCCGGGCGCTAACCGCAACCGCAGACCGCGTCACTAAATCTATATTGCTGCGCTCACTCAAGAATGGTTGGCGAGCGTGATCGCCAATTAAAAAGCCGGAGGTTAAGTATGCATTTAATGCCGGTTGTCTTCGTGCCTCACGGTGGCGGGCCCATGCCTTTATTGGGCGATGCCAATCACCGTGAGTTAACGCAATTCATGCAATCACTCGCTGCAGATTTACCTCGCCCGCAAGCGATTCTGGTGGTTACTGCACATTGGGAAGAAGAGGTTGTCAGCATTACCAGCGCACCCGCACCGGGTATGTTGTTTGACTACTACGGCTTTCCTCCCGAGAGCTATGAGTTTGCGTATCCTGCCCCTGGTAATCCCTCTTTGGCAAAGCAGATACAGCAACTGTTGGCAGCGAATACTATTGACGCGCGCTTGGATAACCATCGTGCTTATGACCACGGTACTTTTGTGCCGCTGATGTTGATGTATCCCGCCGCCGATATTCCTGTAGTACAGCTCTCGCTGCTGGCTTCCCTTGATCCTGCTGCGCATATCGCGCTCGGTAAAGCACTTGCGCCTTTGCGTGAGCAGGGCGTGTTGATTGTGGGGTCGGGTATGTCCTTCCATAACATGCGTGCCTTTTTCTCTAACGACCCGAGTGTCAGGGGCAAAAGCGAAACTTTTGATCAATGGCTGTCAGAGACGGTGACTGCACCGCAGCTCGATAATCCCGCGCGCGAATTGCGCTTGCGCGAATGGGCCTCTGCTCCACAGGGCCGCTTTTGCCATCCGCGCGAGGAACACTTGTTGCCCCTGCATGTATGTTGGGGAGCTGCCAGCCAACACTCACCTGTTGCTGTGCAAAACTTCAGCGGGTTGTTGTTTAATACTGCAATTTCAGGGTTTATCTGGCGTTAAAGAATCGCTACTGCGGTGGTTTGGCGCGTTTTCCCGAATCTTGACTACACTCAATGGATACGTTGAAAACCATTGAGTAATGTTCCATGAAAAAAATTCTCATCGTTGAAGACAGCGATATGGTGATGAAAATTTTGCGCCACCTGGTGCAGAGCGCATCACTACCCTATGAAGCTGTCTATGCAACAAGCCTCGCGCAGGCGACTGCGATCTATGAGCAAACCCCAACTGATTTTTTTGCTGCGCTGGTGGATTTGAATTTGCCCGATGCCCCCAATGGCGAAGTGGTGGATTTTACGCTCGGTAAAAAAATTCCCACCATTGTGCTTACGGGTTCTTACGATGAAAAACGCCGCGAGCAATTATTTGCCAAAGGCATTGTGGATTACGTAACCAAAGAAGGGCGCTACGCTTACAGCAAAGCCATCGGCATGATCCAGCGCCTTGAGAAAAATCAGCACATAAAAGTATTGGTTGTGGATGATTCTGATATGTCGCGCAAACATATGGCGAATTTATTTCGTCGCCATTTGTTTCATGTGCTTGAGGCAGTTGATGGTGTCGATGCGATTAAAGTAATGTTGGAAAATAGCGATATTAAATTGCTGATTACCGACTACAACATGCCCAAAATGGATGGCTTTGAGTTGGTGCGCAACCTTCGTTACAAATACGACAAAACTGATTTGATTATGATTGGTGTGTCCGGCGAAAGTAATGAGGCGCTATCCGCGAAATTTATTAAACACGGTGCCAACGATTTTTTGCGTAAGCCATTTCATCCGGAAGAATTTTATTGCCGCATTATTCACAATGTGGAATCGCTTGAACTGGTTGAACAAATTACTTACAACGCCCAGCGCGATCATCTCACCGGTTTATTTCATCGCTCGCATTTTTTCAATATAGCGCGCGACATGTATAAAAGTGCAGTAGAAAAAGCCGCACCGCTTTCTATGGCCATTATTAATATCGATCATTTTAGTGATATCAATGAGCGCCATGGGAACGCTTGGGGGGATGTGGCGTTAAAACATATCGCAACCAGTCTGAATAATATGCTGGGGCGTTTTTTGCTGGCACGTGCAGACAGTGATGATTTTTATGTGTTGATGCCGGGATTGGATCATGAAAAAGCGGCGGCCTTGCTCAGCAAGGTAAAACAATTATTAGCTGCCGATGATTGTGTGATTAATGGTGAAGCAACGCGTTTTTATTTCAGCGCAGGCGTTACCTGCCGTATGGGGCAAAGTTTGGATCAGCAAATTGCGCAAGCCAATATTTATTTGCGCCGTGCAAAAGAAGCGGGCGGCAATATGATTGTGGATGATGGTGATGCTGAAGAGTAGCCCTCACCCTCTCCCATTTATGGGAGAGGGTGGGGTGAGGGTCAGAGCGCTTTAACGATGTACTGACCGCTTAATAATGGTTCATCCACCACGTGGCCAACACTGTGTCCCGGGTAAACTTCCATCAAATACACCTTACTGCGACGTTTGATCATACGCGTAGCGTAGCGTTGGTACTGTCCGGTTACTGGTTCGTAGACCAGTTGATAAAGCTCCAGTGCATCGCCTGTTTGCAGGCCATTGTTGGTGCCACTGTGGATGACTAATTTATCTCGTCCTGCCTGAGTGTCCACCCGCGCAATAAAGGGCTGGCATTGCAATGCACCGGCTAGTTCATCGCTCGCCTTTCCCACCAAATATTTCACTTGTTGACCGTAATCTGTTTGCCAGAATGCGGGCGCTGCAAATCCGGCTTTGGTATTAGCGGATGAATTCCATTTGCCATAGGTTTTATATTGTTTGGCAAAGACCAATTGCCCGGTAATACTGTCGCGCACTTTTAACGTAAAGCTAAATTGGCGGCTGCGTTTATCAAAGCGGCTGCTGAATTTAAATGTATCGTGTACGCCACTGACAAAGCGTGTGTATAAACCGGGTTTGGCGACGGAGTCTGGATTGACGAGCGACATATCATCGACTTCGCCGCTGACCAAATATTGTGAATTCGATTGACGCCCCAGCGTCTGGATTTGCTCCGAGGCATCCAGTTCATTGTTGCCATTTGGCGAAAAGCTTTGCCCAAATTCCAGTACCGCAGGTACACCGTGGCGGTTGCGCAAATTAGCGCTGAGCAACATAGGAAGATGTTGTTCTACATTGGATAGTGCGCCAAGGTTACTGGAGGCAATGCTTAAGCGTGGGAAGCTGAAGAAGGCCAGATTTTTTTGATAGCTGTTGGTGTACATCTGTGCGCACTGGAAGTTGGTGGGAATGGCTTGCCCGCCTCCTATGAAATTGCCTTCTATTGTGGTGTAGGGCACTTGGTTTGCAGTGCTTGTAGTGCTTGTAGTCGCTATGGTGGAGCCTGAAGGCAGGGCAGTATCCGCTGCCGACGTAGCTTGTGCAGGAGCCGCCTGCTGAACTTGTGCCTGGCCCGTCGCATCGACCCTGACGGTCTCTTCGGTAATGATGCTCGCGGTCGTATTGGCAGGTGGCGCACCCGCAGGTAAACCTGGCACCTGGCCGATAGCAGACATCTTGCTGACTTCATTGAGCAAAAAATCCAGATCGCCCTCCAGCTTGGCAAGCTTGTCGATGCTAGGTTTGGCCTCACGCCACTCCTCCATCGTTTGCTGCAGTTGGGCATCGTTGACCTTACCGCCTCCGCCAGCCTGTCCTGGGCGAAAAAAAGCGTTGCAACCACCCAGACACAGTAACAATGCCCAGGTAGTCAGCTGCATTCCCAATGGAATCCGGCGCACGCAAGAATATTGAGTTTGTACTGTAGGCATCGTGCTCACCTAGTTCCTGGCAGTTAACTGAGCGTGGGTCAGTTGATCAAAATCAGAGGCGCTGTAGTCAGCTACCAAGCAGGAAATGCCGGCAGCTTTGAGTTGACGGCAGCGGGTTTGGGCTTGTGTCTGGGTTTCAAACCCGCCTAACTTCAAGCGGTAATAATCCTTGTTATTGACAAAGGCATGCTGGAAATTGGGCTGCAGATCCGCCAGTAAGTCGGGGTTTTGGGCATAGAGTTCTTGCCAGACAACCGGTAGTTGATGCTTGTCGGGAATAGAAGCAACCTGTAATGCGTAATGGGCATTATGAGTGGGTGATTCATCCCAATCCGTTTGTGCTTCCGGTACAGATGCTGTTTCAACCGGTAATGCCGCGACTGGTGTAGGCGGTGCTGCAGGGCTGGTTTGCTCTAGTTCAGGTGAGGCACTGGAATGGAGTGCCGGGCCCGACTCAATTTGCACCGGAAGTCCCTGGTCAATGGGTGCCAGTGCAACCTGTTGCTCGCCATCCCCTGATTCATCCAGCGCCTCATTCAGCTTGCCCAACTGGCCGAGTAGCAAGTTCATTTCCTCTTCGATGGTGAGCATGCGTTCAATACCCGGTTTCATGCTTTTCCATTCCTGCAGCATTTGTTGGACTTCGGGTGAGTTGTTCGCTGCTGATGAGCTGGTGGGATTACCGGCGCAGGCACTGATCAGCAGTGCGCTTGATACAACCAGCATCAACCTGAAAGTGCGATCAAAATAGACTTTATTCATGATGGTATCGCTCTTGTTAATACTTAAAGTCCATGTATTGGACTTCGCAGTTGAGTTTGTGGACTAGCAAAGGCGCACAGGCCTCCTTCGCTTTTTGTTCAGCAACCGAGTTCGCTGACTGGGGTGCCGGGAAATAAGCCAGCCCAAGAAGATGGTTGCCCGCATCGGGTTGACGGATATAGAACGGCTGCTGGATAAAACGGCCACCCAAGCGCTGGCGCAAAATGTGGTAGTACAGTTTGAGCATGCTGGTGTTGTGGAACTGGCCGGCGATAGCTACATAACCCTTGGCTTCATCGAGCGGGCGCAACACAAAATCGACACCGGTAATCACATCGCCTTTGCTGGAGAAGCCCAGCTCTTTTTGGCCGGGTTTGAAATTGCGCCTGTCGGTGTAGTTTTCATCTACCTTAAGTTGGTAATTGCCCGGCTTTACGTTGGTAAATTGGTAGTAGCCGTCATATTCAGACCGTGTGGTAGAGACGATCTGTTGCTTGCTATCCAGCAGATTAAGCATGATGTAGGGGGCGGGCTCGGGTTCACCTGAGTCGCCATTTTGATAAATGATGCCATCCAGCTCTCCGGCGCGAACGACAGGCAGTTCAACGGTATCGACATACCCTTTACGCGCTTTGATCGCTACACCCGGACTGGCACTGATCATAAAGGGGCCGTCGAGAGTGGATTCATCCACGACTATGTCGGTTTTGGTGTTGTCATACAGCGAGCTGAGTACGGCTACGCCTTGTTTGTCCGTATTTTCATAACGATAGGCCTGGACAGCATTCACCTTGGCGTTCTCAATGGGGCGTTCGTTGACATCGAAAATCCCGTTCATATTAGTGTCTTCAAACACCCGTACCGCGACTGCGCCGGACTGGGCAATAGGGCGGTCAGAGGTGAACAGGCTGCGCTCAATGGGCTCATAACCCAGACTGAAACGCAGGGTGATGCCTGCAGACCATGAGCCATTCTCGTTGTAGCCAGCATTTGTGGTGAGATAGAAAGGCTGTTTCCGCCAGTTCAGGCCCAAGTTAACCTGATAAAGATCACTCAATGTGGAGTAGGTGTATCTGAGTTCAGTATTAAAGTCGTTTGACCAACCATAATTGAATGCGCCGCCGTACGTGTGGAACTCTTCAACTGGTTTAAGTGAGTAGCCACCGAAGAAACGGGCATTCAGTCGCCCCAGGTTTTTGCGGTACTGAACACTGCCCATTACGCGCTTTTGGCCCGCATATTCCGGTGGTGTGGTGAGATCATCGAATGCTCCTTCCTCCCAGCTGAGGTTGTTGGTCAGATAGCCAAATCTGCCGCCAATCCCCAAGCTGTTTTGGATAATCTCTAATTCGGTGCCGTCGCTATATTCGGTATTGTGCCAACTATTCTGGTAACTCAGTGGCAATCCTGTGCTGCTGAATAGACGCCCGGTCATACTTGCGCTCAGGGTGTCAGTAGATTCCGTCTCGTTGTTGAATGCATTCAGGAACTCCACCCGTTGACCTTGGAAGTTATAGGAGGTGTTGAGCAGACGGGTACGATAGCTAAGATTGCTAGAGCGTAGGTGTTCTGCATCTTGTAGAACGTTGGCGCTTAGTAGACCCACTCTACCCAAGTTGGCATTAGCGCCAAAGGTTACAAATTCCTGATCCTCCCCTTCGCGCGGCCTGAATACACTGGCTCCCCCCGACAGTGCCAGCCAGCTAGTAACTCCATAATCGAGAATACTGGATGCCATTACCCCTTGTTGTGTCGGGTCATCTGAATACTGGTCCAGATCAAAAACGGATTTCCCCACTTCGGTGAGCGAGAAACGGTACATACCTTCACCGCTTGAAACTGTATTGCTGTCCGCAATATAAGATTCGGTTTTGGTTTCCATTTGCCCTTGGGGGCCATAGAAAATCAACTGGAAATCGTTGGTGCCGTAATCCAACAGGACATCGTTAAAGTCATAACGGCCTTCGGTGATACCCAATCGTTGATCAATCAATATCCCGTTGCGGTAGAGCTCTACGTCCCAGCCCTCCTGGATCGGGCCGCTAATATTGACTTTACGGTTGTCAGCCAGTTGTGACAGTGGGGTGTTGGAGAGTTTGAAGCCACGGCCGAGCCCCATGGTTCTACCCAATCCTGCATTGAAGGGAATTACATCACCAAACTCATAGGCAGTGGCTCCGAGTGGCCCGAGCAGCTCACCTTTATCGGACTGGCGTGAAAATGTCAGCCAGGCAGAGCTAAGTGAGTTGTTATCGTTTCCGTTCAGATACAGCTGGGAGTTCAGGTAGGCCAGATCGTGGCTGGCAAGAATGGAATAGCTCGCACTGGTGTCATCCTGAATAATATCTTCTGGATTCTGGGCAGGATTGGGTGATGGAATGACCAAGTGGGAACGCTCCGCCGAGGTTTGGATATCCACCATAGGGGGCGAAAATAATTTATAACCTGATTCCTTGAGTGGAAGAACGGATGCTGTAGGGTTTACTCCCAATTCTTGTTTGGTGCGACGGGAAGTTCGCACCTCCATCGCAAATGGTCTATCTGATCGGATCTCAAGTGCCAGGCGCGCTTCGTCCACCTTGAAGTCCAAGCCAAACCACTTGGCCACATCAGCTTGTTCGACGAAAAAATCCGTGCCGAGTTCATAATCTTCCGGCGCGACATAGTAAGTCTCGCCACCCGCATTAACCTCCAGACGTCCATCATCAAGTCTTTTGAGATTGAAGGGATTCTTCTCGCTAAAAAACCACCCCTGGGCAGTCTTTGAATCCAGATCAACATAAATAGGGAATTCCAGGATTTGAGCAAAGTCACCTAGCCCTATGCGCATTCCTTTTTCAGTGGTGACACCAAATAGAGTACCTAACGCATTACCGTTTGCTTCGGTGGTAAGGATTAACTCTTCACCCGGCAAAAAACGGCTAGTTGTTGCCGCAGGGTCACCAAGTGCTGCCAGCTCATTTGCAGGAGGGAACGAGCTGGTTGATGCTTGCGATGCCCCAGAGGCGTCAAATTGTTGTCGGTCAGGCGGGGGTTGGGTGGGGGCTGCGGCGGCTATTTCCCGCTGCTGCGCATCCCTCGCAGCGTACTTTTGCTGGATGCGCGCATAGATTTTTTGCAGATCATTATTGATGGCATTGAGCGATGCCTCTGCTGCGATAGCAGAGTTTTGCGATAAAACTGTTAAAAAACAGGATGTTAGTGCTATCCCCTTAACGCGCAGTGTGCTTGTGTGTCGGGTTTTATCGCTCATTGCTCATGCCCAATAGATCACATTTTTATGGCGCTCCCTGAGACATTGATGGTTTTATCAAAGAATACTTTACCGCGAAATTCTTTGACGCCTTCATAGACAATTCGGAGCTTTCCATCGGTTTTTGCAAAGGCTGTGCCAGCCCAAATAAGCTCCGCATTAATGCGGTTTAGCTCGGGCCAGAAGTTGTAATCACCGGCTTTAGCGATCAGCACTTCTTTATTGCTACCGGCAGGTGTCCAAAAGGCGCTGATATTGCCGATGACGGAATTGGTGCCTGAGCGAGTCATCTGAACCTTGACGCTGCCGGAATTCCTGGCCGGATTAAAATGGATTTGGGCATTCTGGAAGCTCAGGTTGTAATCGACATCGCCTTGTACAACGACGACTGGGATGGCAAAGCTCAGCATCATGGTGATTGCCATGTTTTGGCCGCCGCCCTCATTTTCGGCTTTCTTCTCTGGAGGGATGGCTCTGAATTGGAGATGGGAACGGTATTCGCCTTTAGCCAATCCCTGTTTGCGCGTTACGGCAAGCTTTACCGTCTGGCGTTCGCCCGGTTTGAGCGTGACCTGACGAGGCGAAAAACGAATCATAGTGCTGGCGATGGGGGCGCTTGCTGCTTGAGCTGGAGTGAGATCAATGTAGCCCCCTTGTTCAGATGCTTTCTTTTCCAGCCAACCAATCCGGTAGGTATTGGTTTGCTTGGAAATATTGATCAACGTGACTTCAGTAGAGCGATCATTCGCACCCAGCATGACACGAGTAGGATTGATCAACAGGTCTGCCCAAGCGGTTTGAGTAAGTAAGCAGGCAAAAAGTCCTGCGCACAAGCGTGTGAGTAAAGTGCGTTGCATGAATAAATCCTTACGGGTGTTTTTAGTCAGTAGTTTTTATTGTGCATGTAGTGAGCCAAAACAGCGTCACATGGGAATTAATTAATAGTCGATATTGATGTTCAGGTAAATCAGGTAATCCGCACCACTATAATAATTTTGTGCTGGATTGCCCGAGGTATTGAGTGTGGCTCCCAGTTTAAATTGCCCACTACCAGATGGACCCAAGTTCAAACTACTTGGCATGTCCACTGCAGTAACGACGAATTGGGCGGTGTTGGGGTATGGCATTGCAGAGTAGGCAGGTAAGTCTACCGTCAATTGCACAGTACTATAGGGGGGGAGATTGCTCAGAGTGTAAACGCCAGGGGACCCCGGTTGGATAATATAGATCTCCCCAGTACTTACGGTTGAACCATTGCGGCCAATAATCAAGCTGCTGACGGAGTTGTTGCCGCGTATAGCGATATCGCCAAAGTCGAGAGGGCTATCAACAGTAAGCTCTGCCCAGCATTGAGCGGTGCAAAAGCCTAAGGTGGCGACCCAATACTTTTTGCCCACAAAATCCCTCCTCAAAAACAACCCCCTATTCCTGTTGGCAGGAATGAGGGGGCACATTCAATTGACCTATTAGACAATAAAATTAATAGGCAACTGTTACGTTAAAGGTGCCTGAGTAGGCCAAATCCTGATAAGTACCGGTGGTTGGCGTACCTGGGTCAGTGATCAGGGTTCCACCGATTTGCAGGGTAGCACCGCCGCCTGCATCAGTTTGGAATGTTCCCGCACCGGCAGTCAGTGCAATCAATGCTGCAGTACCACTTGTTTTAACGGCAGTAAAATCCAGTACCTGGAATTTTGCGCTACCTGGTGGTACTGATGCTGCAGTCAGGTCAACCGCTGTGTTAGGTACAGTCAGGTTCAGGGTAGTGAATGGCGCTACACCCGCAATAGTAAGGATAGGACGGGCGGGGGTTCCGCCAACTGCTTGGACCACTGCACTACCAGCACCAGTACAAGTGGTCGCAAATGTACCGCCGGAAGCTGCAACAGGTGCAGTAGGGGGCGTAGCGGAAGCACTTACTGGTATGGTGAGGCCTGCACATTCAGAGGCAGTAGTATCACCGATAGATCTAACGGTTCCAAAGTTCAAACTGCCGGTAGAGGTGAAGTTAATAGCGTTATTTACCGTTACGGTAGCGGGAATGGTTACAGTTTCCGCCATTGCCAGGTTTGCGCCTGCAAGCAATGCTGCAGCGCTAAGACCTTTCAATAGTTTTACGTTTGTTGGTTTCATAATGAAAACATCCTATAGAAAATTGATCAAAGTTACTTAAGGAAAAACGCCCTTCAGACAGCTGCACAATGCAAGGCGTAATAAAATATCGACAAAACGTGAGAAAGCTTTAACTATTGGATGCAAGTAAATGATTAGGTTAATTATTGCGCGTTTTTGCCGCTTTTTAATGAGCCTAAACTACAGAAATTCATTTCCTTATTCCTTTTAATGCATATGAAAATATGCCAATAGTTATGAATTGACTATATATCAGGATCCCACTATTTCAAGGCGAGTGAATAAATGATTTTGATTAGATGGATGGATGTTTTATTTCTTTTATCCAATAAACAGTGGCACCGGCAACAGCGATGGGTGTAACAAAAATATTCAAGACAGGAATCATGCTTCCCAACAGGATAATTCCACCGTAGGAATAACTGGTTAGTGGTTTTGTATTCAAACGACGGCGCAATTCGCGAAAACTGAGTTGATGGTTGTCGGCAGGGTAATCTGAATATTGGACCGCCATACACCAACAGCTCCAGATGGCAGCAATAAATGCTCCTAATAAATTTGCACCGGGAATAAAAAATAAAATCAAAAAAATAATTAACACTAATGCTCCGCGACTAACAAAATACCAAAGCTTTACCGCTTCACGTTGCAATGTGCGCGGTATTAATTGGCTCCAGGGTTCGTCGGGTGGTGCGATACCTGTTAATTGCGCTTCAATTTTTTCTGCAAGCAAACCAAAAAAAGGTGCGGCTAAAAAATTGGTAATAATGTTAAAACTGTAGCCGTAAACAATTAAAAAAATAAATGCGACCAACGGCCATAGTAGCCAGGCAAACCAATCCAGCCAGTTGGGTGACCACTCCAAAATTTGCGCAAATACATCGCCAAATACATTCCACAAATAAGCCGTCACCAAAAAGAAAATCAGGATATTGACCATAAGTGGAATTAAAATAAATTTGCGCATGCCTGGCTGTAAAACCAATCGGGCACCTGTAAAAAAGTAATCAATCGCCTTGCCGGGTGAGCCTTGCATTTACTTGCCTCTTTGAAATTGAACGAATAACCAATTGCCAGCGATAAATAGTAATCCAGCAATTGCACCGTACAGATGCGACTCTACAGCAACAGCCGCGGGGATGAGTGTTTGTAAATCAGTTGCTTGGTAGCCCGGTAGGTTTTCCTGGATTAACTTTGCGATTACCAAACCCAACCCGATCAGCCGAATCCATATAGGGTAGGCATGTGTTTGCAATAAGCCCGCGACTATCAAACCATGAATGACTCCCGATAAGCCTGCATAGGGGGTGTATTCAGGGTTTAATAAGTAAATTCCTAATCCAACACATAAGCCGCACCAACAAAATAAGGATAAGAATTTTTTTGTGGAATCATCTGTGAAGAAAGCCAGCGTGCACAATAAAAGAGCTGCAGTATTCATGGCAGTGTGCGCCCATCCAAAATGTACAAAATTGCTCGTCAATAGGCGCCATATCTCGCCGGACATTACCTTATCGGGATTGAGACTGAGTAAATCAAATAAATCGCCCTCAAATATCGCAAGAACGATAAGTGTAATTGAAATCACAACCGACGTTATGAATGTGGGCGTTAGCGATGTTTTTTCATAGATGTTGTAATTCTTCATAGACGCTGTAGTTCGCCGGTTGGCCTTGGTGGCTCGCAGCCCCGTGAATGGTATGTGCTCCAGGAGTCTGCCCCTGGGTTTTTATGCCAAATTTTATCGTAAGCAAAAAGATGTTTATAAAAATGATATCCACTACCGATATACAAATGAATTCCTACACTATCGGAACACTCAATCGGGCGTGAGGTAGAGGCCATAACATAGGTGATGTCAATACTGCCTGCAAAAGGAGGAATGATGACGGGCTTGCATCCCCACGCATACCCATAGCTTGCATAATTCACTTCACCACATGCGCTGATTTGTGCTTCCTCTGCATAATTGCGCAATGAATATCTGATAGTGAGGCTGTTGTCAGTCTCCTCTACAATTTCCGCGCGTGTTACTTCAATATTAGGGGCATTGCTTTCTGTCGCTTCACTGCCCAAGCTTTTCAATTTGATGGGTTGAATTATCGAAAAAATAACTCCCATCAGCGTGGCAGTGATTAATAAAAGAATTTTTTTTGTCATCCCGGTTTACTCAATCAGTTGCCAGTGCTTCTCATAAGGAAACATAGTGCGGGTGATAACGCCCATGTATTTATCTGGCAAGTAATGCTCAAAGCTCATGCTGATTTCATGGGTGGTAAATTCATAGCGGTTATCTTTTTTTAAATCACTCGCGATAAGCTCAATACTGATTCGGCGTTTGTGTGTGCCTCTCACAATGTCGGTGTTGCCTATATAAGTGTAAGAAGACCCCATGTAGACAAACAGTTTTACTTGTTCTGCGGGAATCGAGCCCTTATATGTGTATTCCAGTTCCAGCATAATTTGCTCTGGCCGGCTTTGTATCAAGTTCACGCTGCGTACTAATATAGGCTCGCCCAAGTTTTCTTTGGGAGCTTCGTAAATAATATTTTGGGGTGCGCTGTCTTTGTTGTGCAGTTTCGTACTAAATAAAGAGGATGAATAGTTAGGTGAAAGCCACTGATGGCCTAGCCATCCTGCGAGGAACATGAGCAGTAACAGTGCGGGAAATTTATAAGGTTGCATATTAATCCATTATGTTGCTTATTGTGTTTTCGGGGTGGTGACTGATGCTATACAAGTTAAAAACGAAAAAGGCAGTCGTTTGACTGCCTTTTAAGCTTACATCGCGGCGCTAATTATTTGGCTCCAGCGGCTTCCAGCGCAATGGCATATTCTTCGCCATTGCGATGTGCTTTAACCACTTGTAAAAACGTTTTTCCTTCCGGGCCAATCGCGTTCAGATCTTTTCCGGCTTCTACAAAAAATTTCACGAACGTTGCAAAGTTGCCGCCCAGCATCCCGCGGTATGCTTTTTCCAATAAATGATAGTCGGCATTAACACCTGCTGGTGCTGGATAATTCAAAAACGTTTTGATACGTTCATCGTCGAAGGTTTCGCCGAGAACTTTTTCTTTGTCTTTGCGTAGGCTCATTTTTCAAATCTCTGTATTTAAATTCTGAATTCTCCTCTATCCCCCTTTTGCAAAGGGGGAGGTGGACTCCCTGCTAAATCAGCTTCATTGGGGAGTCAGCTCCTCCCTTTGCAAAAGGGAGGCGGGGGAGGGATTAGTCGTTTAATTTTTTAACCAGTAATTCATTCAATACTTGCGGATTCGCTTGTCCCTTGGATGCCTTCATTGCTTGTCCGACAAAGAATCCGAGCATTTTTGCGCGTTTGTCTTCCGGCGCTACACGGTAGCCCTCTACCTGTGCAGTATTTGCAGCGAGTATGTCATCGATAATTTTTTCCAGTGCACCGGTATCGGAAACCTGTTTCAAGCCTTTGGTTTCGATAATGGTGTCTGCATCACCTTCACCATTGGCAATCGCTTCAAATACTTGTTTGGCAATTTTACTGGAAAGTGTGCCGTCTTTAATGCGCACTACCAGGCCTGCAAGCAATTCTGGTGTAACGGGTGACTGATCGATACGTTGCTCGGTGCGGTTCAGGTAAGCGCCGAGGTCAGCCATAATCCAGTTGGCAGTCAGTTTTGGCTCGCCTGAAATTTTGGCAGAAGCTTCAAAGAAAGCTGCGCTGAATTTATCCATGGTGATCTGGCCAGCGTCATAGCTGCTCAAACCATATTGCTCAACAAAACGCGCGCGTTTTGCTTCTGGAAGCTCTGGCATTTGTTTGCGCACAGTTTCGATGTAGTCATCATCCAAAATAACGGGCAGCAAGTCAGGACAGGGGAAGTAGCGATAATCGTTGCTATCTTCTTTGCTGCGCATGCTGCGCGCTTTTTTGGTGTCGCCATTGTACAGGCGTGTTTCCTGGATAATTTTTCCGCCGTCTTCCAGTACATCAATCTGGCGCTCTACTTCCAGCTCAATCGCTTCTTCCATAAATTTAAACGAGTTTAAATTTTTGGTTTCGGTGCGAGTGCCGAGTTTTTCGGAGCCTTTCGGGCGCACAGAGATGTTTACGTCAAAACGCATTGAGCCTTGGCTCATTTCACCATCGCAAATTTCCAGAGAAGTAACGATGGAGTGTAACTTTTTAGCGAAAGCAACGGCTTCTTCGGCGCTGCGCATATCCGGCTCAGTGACTACTTCGATCAACGGAGTGCCTGCACGGTTTAAGTCGATGCCGCTCATGCCTGCAAAATCTTCGTGCAATGATTTGCCTGCATCCTCTTCCAAATGTGCGTGGTGAATACGAACACGTTTAGTGCGGCCGCCTTCAAGTTCCAAATCGACATAACCAGCGCCAACGATTGGTTCAGCGAGTTGTGTCGTTTGGTAGCCTTTCGGCAAATCCGGATAAAAATAATTTTTACGCTCAAATACCGAGCGCTTGCCGATTTCTGCATTTACCGCAAGGCCAAACATGGTGGCGAAGCGAAATGCTTCTTCGTTGGCAACTGGTAGCGTACCGGGTAATGCCAAATCAATTGCGCAAGCTTGTGTGTTGGGTTCTGCTCCGAATGCCGTGCTGGCACCGGAGAAAATTTTGGTTTTAGTGGCGAGTTGTACGTGAACTTCCAACCCGATAACAGTTTCCCATTGCATGCTATGGCTCCTTACTCAATGCCAGGTGCGGATTGTTGGTGGAAGTTAGTCGCTTGCTGGAATTGGTGTGCAGCATTTAATAGCTGCGACTCCGCGAAAAAGTTACCAATTAATTGCAAGCCAACGGGTTTGTTATCCACCAGGCCGCAAGGAATTGACAAGCCCGGCAGGCCAGCGAGGTTAGTCGCGATGGTGTAAATATCTTCCAAATACATGGCCACTGGATCTTTGGTTTTTGAACCAAATTGGAATGCGGGTGAGGGCGAGGTTGGGCCAAGAATCACATCGACACTTTCAAATGCATCAACAAAATCCTGCTTGATCAAACGGCGGATTTTTTGCGCCTTGCTGTAATAGGCATCGTAATATCCAGCAGATAATGCATAGGTGCCCACTAAAATGCGGCGCTTTACTTCCGCACCAAAACCTTCGCTGCGTGAACGCATATAAAGATCATTTAAATCTTTTGGATTTTCGCAGCGATGACCGTAACGCACACCATCAAAACGTGACAAGTTGGCAGAACACTCTGCAGGAGCAATGACGTAGTAAGCCGGAACAGAAAGATGAGTGTGAGGCAAGCTGACGCTATGAATGGTTGCGCCCAAACTTTCATAGACTTTAATCGCGGCTTCAATTAATTCCGCGGTTTTTGGATTTAAACCTTCCCCAAAATATTCTTTGGGAACACCGATGCGCAAACCATTAAGTGATTTGTTTAAATCGGTAGTGTAATCCGGCACATCGCGCTCAACACAGGTGGAGTCTTTTGCATCAAAGCTCGCCATATCGTTTAACAAAATGGCGGCGTCTTCAGCTGTGCGCGACAAAATGCCCGCTTGATCCAAGCTCGATGCAAACGCAATCATTCCCCAGCGTGATACGCGGCCATAGGTTGGTTTAATGCCGGTTAATCCGCACAGTGCAGCGGGTTGGCGGATCGAACCGCCAGTGTCGGATGCGGTTGCCGCAGGAGCCAAATGCGCAGCAACGGCAGCAGCAGAGCCGCCAGACGATCCACCGGGAACGCAATCAGTTGCCCACGGGTTTTTTACCGGGCCGTACCAGCTTGTCTCATTGGATGAACCCATCGCGAATTCATCCATGTTGGTTTTACCCAACATTACTACACCGGAATTTAAATAATTTTCAACGATGGTGGCGTTGTAAGGCGCAATAAATTTATCGAGCATTTTTGATGCGCAAGACGTGCGCACACCGGTGGTACAAAAAATATCTTTGTGTGCGATAGGCACACCACAGAGTGCAGGTGCGTTGCCTGCTGCTAAACGTTTATCTGCAGCTGCCGCTTGTTGCAGTGCGATATCGTTAGTTACGGTGATGTAGCTGTTATAAGTTTTGTCCAGACGCGCAATACGATCCAGATAATGTTGGGTCACTTCGGTACTGGAAAAGTCTTTGTTACGCAAACCTTTTACCAGCTCGGCAATGGTGAATTGATGCATTGCAAATTCCTGAATTTTTTGGAATGAAGGGCGAGTGTTTACTCGATAACCTGAGGCACTAAATACAAGCCATCTTGTGTGGCAGGTGCAATAGCCTGGAAGGTTTCGCGCTGATTGGGCTCGGTGACGACATCGGCACGTAAACGTTGGACGGCATCCAAGGGGTGCGCCATAGGTGAAACACCTTCGGTGTTCACTGCTTGTAATTGGTCGACCAAGGCCAATACATCGGAGATGCTTTTTGCCGCTTCATCGGCGGCTTCATCGGTAATCTGGATACGCGCCAGCTTGGCCAGCTTGGCGATATCGGAACGGTCTACAGCCATGGTGGTATTAGCTCCAACAAATGGAAAATCAAAAGTGTGGCGATGTTGCTGCTATCCGGCGTCATCCCCTCAAAAATGGGCGCTCAAGGTACCACATTTGCGCCTTGCCCTGAACCCTTGTGGTTGATAGAGTGCGGCGGACTTAAGTGAAGGCGGGTTTGTTTAAAAATTAGGCATAAACGTCGGCGAAATGAAGGATTTATTTGAACTTTATGGCTAATTTAGGTCGGATAAAAAGCGAAAATTCACTTATACTGCGCGCTTCATAAAAATTTGCACGGATTCTTCGCTAAGTGCGAAGTTCAATTCAAGGACAGAGTTCAGTTGCCATGAGCGCGCCGCCGCAAAACGGGCACGAACGTCGATCACGACACGAATTCTATTTCAACATATTCTATTAAGGCCTCGTCCCTCATGATGAAACTTTTACGCGGAGCATTTTCTAACGATCTGTCTATTGACCTCGGCACAGCCAATACCCTGATTTATGTGCGTGGTCGCGGCATAGTGCTTAACGAGCCATCAGTGGTGGCGATACGCCATCACAACGGCACCAAGATTGTGGAAGCGGTAGGTGTAGAAGCCAAGCGCATGTTGGGCCGTACTCCGGGCAATATCACGGCCATCCGCCCACTGAAAGACGGTGTTATTGCCGACTTCCAAGTCACTGAAAAAATGCTGCAGCACTTCATCCGCAAAGTTCATGAAAATTCCTGGTTTAGTCCATCTCCCCGTGTGTTGATCAGTGTTCCTTGTCTTTCTACCGAAGTGGAAAAGCGTGCGATCCGTGAATCAGCATTGGGTGCTGGCGCGCGCGAAGTGCGTTTGATTGAAGAACCTATGGCAGCCGCCATTGGTGCTGGCCTTAAAGTGTCTGAAGCCAATGGTTCTATGGTGGTGGATATCGGTGGCGGTACGACTGAAATTGCTGTGATCTCTCTTAACGGCGTGGTGTATTCAGATTCGGTGCGTATCGGTGGTGACCGTTTTGATGAAGCCATTGTGAACTATGTGCGCCGCAACTACGGCAGCGTGATTGGTGATGCAACTGCCGAGCGTATTAAACAAGAGATTGGCTGTGCATTTGCCGGCAGCGAAATGCGTGAAATTGATGTACGCGGCCGCAACCTTGCAGAAGGTGTACCTCGCAGCTTTACCCTGAGCAGCGATGAAATTTTGGAGGCATTGCAAGATCCTCTGGCCGGTATCGTCCAGGCAGTGAAAAGTGCGCTTGAGCAGTCACCTCCGGAATTAGCGTCTGATATCGCTGAAAGCGGTGTGGTATTGACCGGTGGTGGTGCCTTGTTGCGCGATATTGACCGTTTGCTGTCCAACGAAACTGGCTTGCCGTTTATTGTTGCGGAAGATCCTTTGACCTGTGTTGCCCGTGGTGGCGGTATTGCGTTGGAAATGAATGACAAGCGCAATATTGATTTGCTGTCGTCCTGATTTGTTTTGAGGCCTGCATGTTGCAGGCCCCGGCACCCGGGGAGGATTCGCCATCAAACCGCTTTTTGCCAGAGGCTCATCCGCTACCAGCCGCGCGTTCTTGTTCATTGTGATTATGATGGCGCTGGTGGTGGTAGGGCTTTATACCGACCGACTTGAACCCGTGCGCGAGAAACTGTCCGCCGTGGTTGCTCCTTTCTATCAAATTACCGATGTGCCTTCGCGCGTGAACGATTGGCGTAAGGATACTTTTGTATCCCATGCCGATCTCAAACTCGAAAACGAAGCGCTGAAGACAGAACTGCTTATCCATCAACGCAAACTGCAACAGTTGGCCTCCCTTGCTGCCGAAAACGTGCGTTTGCGGCAGTTACTCAATGCTAGCCAAACGCTTCAGGATACTGTGCTGATAGCGGAATTAATTGGTGTATCTCCGAATCCTCTTAGCCACAAAGTCATCATCAATCGCGGCGTGAAAGATGGTGCCTTCAAAGGTCAGCCAGTACTGGATGGTTTTGGCTTGATGGGGCAGGTGATTGAGGTGGGGGAAGACTCCAGTACGGTCTTGCTGATTTCAGATTCTACCCACGCGATTCCGGTGCAGGTTAACCGCAACGGTGTGCGTGCTATTGCTGAAGGCACGGGCGATCTGAATAGTTTGAGCCTGCGCCATGTCTCTGCTAATACCGACATCCGTGCCGGTGATCTATTGGTCAGTTCAGGCATGGGCGCGCGTTTCCCTACAGGCTATCCGGTTGCAGAAGTCTTGCAGGTAGTGCGCGACCCGGGCAAAGCATTCCTCACTGTTATCGCAAAACCCATGGCGCGACTGGATCGCAGCCGTCATTTGCTGCTGGTTTTCGCGGATCGTGATCAGGCGAGTGTGCCTGGGGCACTGGGGGCATCGCGCGATACCAACACTTCATCCTCATCCACTGGCGCAACCAGCGGTACCCGCTAATGCTTGGTCAACAACTCAATCTCTACCTGATTATTGCCTTGAGCCTGGTGGTGGCGCTGATCTTGTCGGTGTATCCCTTACCGATGGATATGCGTTGGTGGCGTCCTGAGTTTGTGCTGGTGGTGGCAATCTACTGGATTTTTTACATGCCGCTGACGGTGAGCTTTACCTTCCTTTGTGCCCTGGGGCTTTTTCAGGATTTATTAGAAGGTGTGCCTTTTGGCCAGCACAGCCTCGGTCTGGTGATAGTGGCGTATATCTGCATACTGTCTTATCAGCGGGTACGCAACTTCTCCATTTTTCGTCAGTCAGCCTGGATATTTGTATTAGTGGGGATCGCCCAATTAACCGATAACTGGGTGCAAGGAATGGCCGGGCGGCCATTGTCCGGCATCCAGTTTTTATATCCGGCACTGACCAGCGCTTTGATCTGGCCTATTTGCCATAGCTGGCTGGATCGATTGACTCATCGTCATCGCCATTAAGCCAACAAGCTCTTGTGCTTCTCACAATAATTAACCAGTGCGGATAAAACCGTGCAGTTCCAGGAGTTCCGAGGTGAGCGCCATCCATCCCGATTTATATCTGGCATCCCAGTCACCGCGCCGGCGCGAGCTACTCAGGCAGATAGGTGTTCGCCATCAAGTCATCAATGTCAGTGTTCCCGAGCAGCCAGCAGCAGATGAAACCGCGATGGATTACGTACAACGTTTATCGCGTGAAAAAGCGGCTGCCGGTTACGCACAAGTAGTACGACAAGGGTTGTTTCCCGCGCCTGTTTTGGGGGCTGATACGCTGGGGTTGCTGGATGGAATAATTCTGGAGAAGCCGCGCGATCAAGCTCATGCGTTTCATATGTTGCGTCAACTTTCTGGCTGTACCCATCAGGTCATTACAGCGATTACCCTGCATTCAGCCGAGCGTCAGGTATCACGGGTTTCAATCACTGATGTGACTTTTCGCGAGTTAAATGAAGCTGAAATCACCGCGTACTGGCAGACCGGGGAGCCGCAAGATAAAGCGGGCAGCTATGCCATCCAAGGCTTGGGTGCTGTGTTCGTGAAAGAAATTCGCGGTAGCTATTCCAATGTAGTGGGCTTGCCACTTGAGGCGACCTATGAACTGCTGCAGGGGTTTTCCATACCTTGGTGGACTGCGCGAGATTCGTCTGGGGGAAGCTTACCCCCTGTAGGAGCAGAGCTGTGAGTGAAGAAATCCTGATCAATGTATCTCCGGTTGAAACCCGTGTTGCCTTGGTGGAGAACGGGGTGGTACAGGAGTTTTATATCGAGCGCAGCCATGGCGAGAGCTATGTCGGCAACATCTACAAAGGCAAGGTGGTGCGCGTACTGCCGGGGATGCAGGCGGCGTTTGTGGATATTGGCCTTGAGCGTACAGGATTTATCCATGCGGCTGACATGATGCCGGAACCACCCGAGGGTGAAGTACGCCGTACCGAGGTTCCGGACATCCGCTCGCTTGTTCGCGAAGGTCAAACCTTGCTGGTGCAAGTCGCTAAAGATCCCATTAGTACCAAGGGTGCGCGTCTGACTACGCACCTGACATTGTCATCCCGTTATTTGGTTTACATGCCAAACTCCAGCCATATCGGGGTGTCTACCCGAATAGAAGATGAGCCCGAACGTGAACGTTTGCGTCAGGCAGTTGAGAGTGCGGTGGCCGCACAGGATATTAAAGGCGGCTTTATTGTGCGCACAGTTGCTGAAGGTGCTGATGCTGATGCTATTAATGCCGATATCCCGTTTTTGCTGCGCCTGTGGGAGGATTTGAGCGGAAAAATCCCGACTTTGGGAGTGCCTGCGGAACTTCATCGCGATATGCCGCTCTATTTGCGCGCGCTGCGCGATATGGCGCGCGCGCCGATTGATCGGGTGCGGGTGGACTCACGCTTGACCTATCAACAAATGCTGGAGTTCGCGTCTAAATATGTGCCGCAATTAATCGAGCTGATCGATCTTTACAGCGGCGATCGTCCCCTGTTGGAGTTGTACGGTGTTGAGGAGGAAATCCACCGTGCGCTGGAACCCCGGGTGGCGCTCAAGTCCAGCGGTTATTTGATTATCGAACAGACCGAAGCCATGACCACGGTAGATGTGAACACCGGAGCGTTTGTTGGTCATCGCAATTTGGAAGAGACGATTTTCAAAACCAATCTGGAAGCGGCGACAGCGATTGCCCGCCAGCTGCGGCTGCGCAATTTGGGTGGCATTATCATCCTCGATTTTATCGACATGAAAGATCCGGAGCACCAGCGGCAAGTGTTGCGGACGTTAGAAAAGGCGTTGGAGAAAGACCACGCCAAAACACGTATTACCGGTGTATCGGAACTGGGGTTGGTGGAGATGGCGCGCAAGCGAACCCGTGAATCTCTCGGGCAAATGCTGTGCGAACCCTGCCCTGTGTGTCAGGGGCGCGGCCAGGTGAAATCGGCCGAGACGGTATGCTACGAAATTTTCCGTGAGATTCTGCGCATGGCGCGAACTTACGATAACCAGAAGTTTCTGGTGCTGGCATCGCAACTGGTGGTGGACCGGTTATTGGATGAAGAGGCGGCCTATGTCGCTGACTTGGAAGCTTTTATTAACCGTACGATTGAATTCAGGGTCGAGGCGCTCTTCCAACAAGAGCAGTACGATATTGTGTTGGTTTAATGGCCGTCATTTGATGGTTAATGTATTACCCCTGACTTTGGAATCGCGCGCCTAAATGACCCGCACTTTACGCAAACTGGTGAAATGGTGTTACTTCCTGATTGCCATCGCCCTGATTTTATTGGCGGTGTTGGTGCAGTCCGGGCGTAGCTTTTCCCATTTGCTGGGGGATTACGACCAGAATATCGCGGCTTATGCCTCGGCCAAGCTTAATGCCAAGGTGGCAATTGGCAGTATTGATGCCGAATGGAATGGTTTGAAACCCAGTCTGGTCATACAAGATTTCACGATCAATAGCCAATCAGATCAGCCCATAGCAGCCTTCAAGCTCGCAAGGCTGCGGCTGGATATCCTCGAATCCCTGCTCAATTTCCGCCTTGTGTGGACCAACCTCATTCTCACCCAAGTGGATCTGTCCTTCGTACAAACTCCTGAGGGGCATTGGCATATTCCCGGGTTGCCACAGCGGACGGATGAACAAAAGCAAGAGGTACAGCTCGACTCGCTGATTGACATGCTGCTGCTCTCCTCGCGGATTGAATTCCAGCGCAGTCATTTGACCTTTTTATTTACATCCGGCGAGCAGGTGGTGTTGGACTCTCCGTCACTGCTGCTGGAAAACGCAGGTGACTTTCACCGCCTTGCCCTGCAAGTGGATGTTGATGCCCAGCCGCGCAGTGTTTATCTGCTCATCGAAGGCCGGGGCGATCCACGTAACCAGAAGCACTTCCGCAGCAGTGGCTATCTGCAATTAAACCGTTTTCCTACCAGCGAGCCAGTGGCAGCGGCCAGTGCGTTTTTGCTTGGCGGAAGCACTAATACCCATGTGCGCAGCGAGGGGCGGGTTGATGCCAATATCTGGTTTGAGACCAGGGCAGAAGGTAAAGGGTATGATCTGGTTGGCCGTTTTGGCTTGCAGCGGTTGTCGCTCCCGGTCGGTGAAAATCGCTTGTCGCTGGATGGCTTCTCTACCGAGTTGAACGGTTTTTGGCTACCTGGTGGCGAATGGCAATTGGGGCTGCAAAACATCAACGCCGCGATGAAAGAGCAGCACATCAGTGATCTTAATGTCGCCGTGGCATCCCCCGGTTTTAAGCGCCCCTTGCAAGTCAGCATGGACAAGCTGGATTTATCCCGCCTTGCGAGCATGCTCATCGATTCCGGTGCTCTGGGCGATGGTAAGCTAAGCAATTTTTTAAAAACTTTGTCGCCGCGCGGTCACTTGCGCAACCTGCAATTAACGATGCCATTGGGGCAGCCCAAAGACTGGCAGGTGAGCGCCAACCTCGATCAAGTCGCGGTCAATGCATGGCAGGGCGTACCCGCGTTGGCAGGTGTTGACGGGTATTTGCAAGCGGGTCAAAAGGGCGGCTTTGTCGATATAGACTCGCGCCGCTTCTTCTCTATGCACTACCAGCCAACCTACGCCGCCCCTATGGAATATGACCGTGCCAAAGGGCAGGTCGCCTGGCATCTGCAGCCGGAAAAAAACCAGATTTACGTCAACAGCGGTCAGCTGGAGTTCCAGAAGGGCAATGAGTTGGCGCGCGGCTATATGTGGTTATCCTTGCCCTGGAAGCGCAATACCGGCGATATCGACCTCTATTTACAGATTGGCGGCCAGCAACTCAATGCAGGGCTTTATCAGAAGTACACCCCTGCTTTAATACCCGAAAGCCTGAAAACCTGGCTGGAGCAAAGTATCGGTATACAAAATACCGGTGTGGCAACTGAGGCCGGGTTTGTCTATCGCGGTACGCTCAACACTAAAAATCCTATGGCGCGCACCTACCAGTTGTATCTGGATTTGGAAGATGCCCAGCTCAACTATCACCCCGGGTGGCCAGCACTGGCACAGTTGGATGGCCGCCTGCTGGTGAGCGATGCACGGGTTGCTGCCAGCATTGATGATGCAGCGCTTTTCAATAGCCGGGTAGCACGCGCTGAAGTGCGGGTTGCTCCGCGCGCGCAAGGCAAAGGCTCATTGTTACAAGTGACTGGCCAGATTCAGGGTGATGCCAGCGACGGTGTGCGCGTACTGCGTGAGGGAATGTTGCGCCAGTATCTCGGCAGCAGTATGGATTCCTGGTTTATGCAAGGCGATATGCAGGCCAGTCTCGATCTGGATATTCCTATCGGGACGGGTGAAAAAAAGCCTGAGGGGATGCACCAGCAAGTCGAAGTGGATTTGAGAGTCCCTCGTTTTGAGCTGCAAAACCTCAATTTGAGCCTGGATGATTTGCACGGCCATATCAGCTACAACAGCGATACCGGAATCAGTAGCGATGTTCTCACTGCGCGCTTTTTTGATGAGCCAATTGAAGTGCAGCTCGGCAACCAAAAAGCAAAAGATCACAGCAAAACCCTGATCAATATCCGTGGTGCAGCCGACATTAATCACCTTGCCCAGTGGAGTAAGCGCCCGGAATTGCTGTTTATGAGCGGGCAGCTTCCTTATCAGGCGGTGGTAGAGTTGTTCCATCGTCCCCCAAAAATCACGACTGATCCTGAAGCCGATACAGCCAGTACATCAGAGCCTGCCGTATCAGCAGATGCGTTTACCGAACAGGCGCTTGCGCTGGTCAGTATCAGCAGTAATCTCACCGGCGTTGCTATCGATCTTCCAGCGCCTTACGGAAAAACAGCGCAGGAACAGCGCCCGCTGGATTTCAAATTTTGGTTGCAAGAGAAACAGGCGCAAATAGATGTGCGTTATAACGCGGATGTCCAGGCATTGTTACGGCTGGAGCGCACAAATAACCGCCTACTGAATGCCAATATTGCTCTTGCTAGCGATGCCAAACTCAGTGATCAACCTGAGTTTCTGGTGTCTGGATTCTTGCCCGGCATTGATCTGGATGTCTGGAAAAAAGTGCAGGCACGCTATCAGACTTACACCAAGCGTTTAGCGCCCGCGGTTGCCTATGGGCAGGATTCCTCTGCCGCAGTAGCGCCGGCTGATGATACGGCTGGACAAGTGGCTGGATTGCCCTTTCGTGCGGAACTGATGTTGGGTCAGTACAAATTGGGTGCGGTTGTGCTGGAAAACCTGAATGTTATCGCATCGCCTGTGCCTGCAGGTTGGGAGCTGCAGCTAGACAATGCGGTTCTTGCTGGTCAGGTGATGGTGCCGAATAACCAATTTGTACCCTTGAAAATTGATCTTGAACGGCTCTCCCTGAGCCGCGAAGCACTTGGTTTGGCGAGCAATGCCAATAGCGCTGTCGGCGATCTTGAGGCACCCGCGGTAGAGCCAAAAGCGGAAACCCCAAAAGAGGTTCTGGATCCTCGTAAACTTCCGCTTGCTGATATCACCCTCAAAGCCTTGTTTATGGATGGCAACAATTACGGCAACTGGTCCTTGCGGGTGCGTCCGGATGCCAAAGGGGCGGTAATTGATAACATCCGCGGCAGTATTCGTGGAGTGACAATAGGCAGTATCGACAATACTGCGGAAGGTGCCAAGTTAATCTGGCAACACACCCCTGTGGGGGTGCAAACACGATTTATTGGCAGCCTGAGTGCTGGCAATATGGCCGAAGTGCTGCGTGCCTGGGATAAACCGGACACCTTGGAAAGTAAAAAAGCACATTACCAAGCTGATTTATTTTGGCCCGGTTCGCCACAGGATTTTGCACTGGTCAATCTTGGCGGTGAAATGACGATCCAGATTGAAGAGGGCAGCTTCAAACGGGATGCCAGTGCTGGCGATGGCATATTGCGCCTGATGTCGATTCTCAACTTTGACACTCTGGCGCGGCGGCTCAGGTTTGATTTTTCTGATCTTTACAAGAGCGGGCTTGCTTACGATCACGTCAACGGCAAAGTACGTTTCAATCAGGGCGTTTTGGTTTTTGAAGAGCCTCTGGCGGTGAAGACCCCGTCGAGTGGTATGCAAATGGCTGGGAGTATTAATCTACGCGATGAAACCCTGAATACCCGTTTGGTCGCGACTTTACCGGTGGCAGGAAACATGACGTTCTACACCGCACTGGCGACGGGCTTGCCTGCAGCGGCTGGGATTTACATTGTCAGTAAACTATTCAAAAAGCAGGTCGATCAGGCGACAAGTGTCAGTTACACCATTAAAGGCAGTTGGGATGATCCCAAGATGCGCTTTAACCGACTGTTTGAGAGTGAGCAAAGCCTGCGTGACAGTGTCAAAAAAGAAGAACAAAAACCACCTGAGACGAACAATCTGCGCACTCCCGATGATCCCAGTATTCAAAAATAAAGGCACCCTCAGGTGCCTTTATTTTTGAATGTCAGTTAGACAAATCACTAATCCTGTTTTTCCAGTTGGTCGCGGATAAAGCCAAACAATTTGCGCGCACTCGCTGGTGGCTTGTTTTCTTCGCGCTCTTTTTGCGCACTGCGGATCAACTGGCGCAGGTGCTGCACATCAATACCTGGGCAGGATGTCACCAATGTCTGGAAAATTTGCTTATCGCCTTCGATTAACAGATCGCGGTAGCGTTCAACTTGATGTTGGCGATGTACGTACTGGTCGCTGCGGTTTTGCATTTTATCGACCGCAGCCTGGATTTCTTCGTGATTGCCTTCGCGCATCAGCCTGCCGATGTACTGGATCTGGCGGCGGCGCGCATCCTTAAGTGGCATTTTGCGTGCGAGATAGATGGCATCCAATAGCTCCTCACTTAAGGGAAGCTGTGCCAGCTGCTTTTCATTCATATTGATGAAACTTTCACCCAATGCTTGCAGCGCATGCATATCGCGCTTGACCTGCGATTTGCTCAGGATGTAATCATCTGGGTTGATATCGTCGTAGTTGTAAACCATGGTAATGCGGTCGCGGTTGAATCAATAAAAGGGCGCGCAGCTTAGAGGAGTTGCTGCCGAACAACAACCTCTGCGTGGCTATTTGTTAAACAATAGGTGATTTATTCGCCTTCTTCAAAGCGATCTGCAATCAGTGCGCGTATCGCATTCATTGCTGCTTCTGCATCATCGCCTTCGGCGCTGACTTGCAAGCAGGTTCCACAGCTGGCGGCAAGCAGCATCAATGACATTACGCTTTTGGCATCCGCCCAATTGCCTTCCCCCACTCGCGCCATGATTTTGGCCTGAAATTGGTTGGCCAGCGTAGCGAGCTTGGCGGCGGCACGGGCATGAAGGCCGCGCTTGTTAATAATGTCGAGAGTGTCAGTAAACATTGCCGGGGTCTGTGTTTGGTTCTTGAAAGTTTTAGTGTTTCTTGTGCTTGTTGATATCGCGATGACGCACTTGTACATCGTGGAAGCTTTTGTCGAAATGCTTTTGCAGTCGCTCTGCCAGATAAACCGAGCGGTGCTGCCCGCCGGTACAGCCAATCGCAATCGTAATGTAGCTGCGGTTATTGGATTGATAGCGCGGTAACCAGCGCGTCAGGTAATGTTCGATGTCTTCATACATCTCCTTAACGGTTACCTGCTCCTCCAAAAATTCAATAACGTCAGGATCTTGCCCGGTTTGTGGCCGCAAAGTCGGTTTCCAATGCGGATTGGGCAGGCAGCGTGCATCAAATACCAGGTCGGCGTTTACTGGCACACCGTGTTTGAAACCGAAGGATTCAAACAAAATTGCCATGGTGGATTCGCTACGACCAACGACTCGTTCTTTGACCAGATCGCGCAATTCGTGAAGGTTTAAATGACTGGTGTCGATCACCTGATCCGCACAATCGCGGATGGGCTCCAATAATTGCTGCTCGGCATTAATTGCCTCTGCCAAACTGGTGTGTTTGTCAGACAGTGGATGCTTGCGCCGGGTTTCACTGAAGCGTTGGATCAATACCGATGGCTGTGAATCCAGGAAAAGTGTGCGAAAGGGCAGGTGTGCTTCCTTCAGAGTGCTGATCATCTGCGGGAACATGGCCAAGTCCTGCCAGGCATTGCGCACATCTATGCCAATCGCAAAGCGATGTTGGTCATCTTTGTGAATCTGGATTTGCGCAACGAGCGCAGGTAGCAGGCTGACGGGAAGGTTGTCGATACAGTTAAACCCCACATCCTCAAGAACATGGAGTGCTGTACTTTTGCCTGAACCTGAAAGGCCGCTGACAATTACCAGATGCATATTGAACCCGCTTACGTCATTAAGGCTGCTTGGAAGAGCGCTTCATTGCTGGATG
Organism: Cellvibrio sp. pealriver; assembly: GCF_001183545.1. Taxonomy (NCBI): domain Bacteria; kingdom Pseudomonadati; phylum Pseudomonadota; class Gammaproteobacteria; order Cellvibrionales; family Cellvibrionaceae; genus Cellvibrio; species Cellvibrio sp. pealriver. Next base: position 2,393,450 of record NZ_KQ236688.1, on the reverse strand, counting down.
CGGCGCGCAAACGCTGGCGGTAATCCGCATTATTCAGTGCTGCTGCCAGTGCTGCGAGGGTTTGCAGATGTTCGCTGTGCGCATCTTCCGGCACCAGCATGGCAAATAGAATATCGACAGGTTGGGAGTCGATTGCATCAAAGTCGATAGGATCGGCAAGGGTGATCAATGCGCCCACTGTGCCGCTACAGTTTTCAACACGACAATGTGGAATGGCGATCCCGTGACCAATACCTGTGGAGCCAAGTCGCTCGCGTCCAATTAACCGGCGGAACAATTCGTCAGCATCGATATCGGGAATGTCTTGGGCGATGGTGTTGGCAAGTAACTCCAGCGCGCGTTTTTTACTGCCACCGTCTACGCCGCAGAGTGTGCGGCCGGGGCTGATGAGGGATTGGATTTGCATAAAAAAGTGATGCTGGGCATCTCCCTGATCGATGGCGACTGGTGCCAAAGCAACCAGTGCGCATCATATGGTTAACGTCAGTGCACGCATCGCCCTAGCGATGGCTGCGCATTTTCTCTTTGTGTTTAATTAATTGGCGATCGAGCTTGTCGGCCAAGGCATCGATGGCAGCATATAAATCTTCATGAGTTGCATCGGCGAATAAATCTTTACCACTGACATGAATAGTGGCCTCTGCTTTTTGGATCAGTTTATCTACCGAGAGTATGACATGGGTACTCGTAATGCGGTCATGATGGTTGCTCAAGCGCTCCAGTTTGCTGGAAACGTAATCTCTCATTGAATCGGTAACTTCTACGTGATGACCGCTGATATTTATTTGCATAGATACTTCCTCTCGCTAGAAACAAAACGGTTACGGTTAGGTAACCTCGCATTACATCCATGAATTTTTTGTCCGAACTATTAAATGTACCTGAAACTTTTCAGTAAGTTCCCAATGTGATCATCTGCATCAGGTTAAATTGTTTTGCGCTCATTCGATGGTGGAATGTTGAGCGATTCGCGATATTTGGCAATAGTACGGCGCGCGACTTGTATACCTTGCTCGGCGAGCAAGTCGGTAATTTTGCTATCACTCAACGGTTTTTTTGGATTTTCCGCGCTGACCAGTTTTTTGATGATGGCGCGGATTGCTGTTGAAGAACATTCTCCGCCGCTGTCGGTACTGACATGGCTGGAGAAAAAGTATTTCAGCTCAAAAATACCCTGCGGGGTATGCATGTATTTTTGTGTGGTGACACGTGAAATAGTGGACTCGTGCATTTCTACAATTTCAGCAATATCGTGCAACACCAGCGGTTTCATCGCCTCAGGACCGTAATCCAGAAAGCCACGCTGTTTTTCAACAATACAACTTGCCACCTTGAGTAAGGTCTCGTTGCGGCTTTGCAAACTTTTCAGGAACCAACGGGCTTCCTGTAAATTGTCTTTGAGGAAGGTGTTGTCGCTGCTGGAGTCGGCACGCTTTACCATAGAGGCGTAATCAGCATTGATACGCAAACGCGGCGCAATATCCGGATTCAGCTCCACAATCCAGCGGCCATCGCGTTTTTCTACAAATACATCGGGCACAACATATTCGGTGTCGCCACTGGCAATAATATCGCCCGGACGCGGATTCAAACTCTGGATCAGGGCAATCGCCTGACTTAACTCAGCTTCCTTTAGCTTGGTGCGGCGCATCAATTGCCGGTAGTCGCGGCTGCCTAGCACCGGCAAATATTGTTTGACGATTAATTTTGCCGAATCAAGCAATGGCGTTTTTGGATCAAACTGCTGCAGTTGTACCAACAGGCATTCGGACAGGTTCTGGCTGCACACACCACATGGGTCAAATTGTTGCAAGAGTTTTTGTACGGCAACAACTTCGTCCAGTTCCAGGTCATCGAGATCGCTACCCATCCCTTCAAAGATTTCCTCGATACTGATGGAGAGCATGCCGCTGGGCTCCACTGCATCGATGATGGCCATAGCCAGAATGCGATCCCTGTCTGACATAGGGGTCAGGTTAAGTTGCCACATCAAATGATCGTAGAGGGAGTCAGTGGCAGCACGGCGGCTTTCAAAGTCGCTATCTTCGTTGTCGTAATTGCTGGAGCTGCTGCTGGATGAGGCTTGATAGACATCATCCCAGCTTGTATCCACGGGAAGGTCGCTGGGAATAGAGTCGCTCCAGTCACCGCTATCGGCGCTAAAACTTTCCCCTTCACCATAAACATCGGTATCGCCTATGGATTCACTTTCCCTGAAAGTGTCGCTTTCACCAAAACTATCGCTTTCATTGTAGTTATTGTCGTTGTTGTAACTATCAGCGTAGTTATCGGTGCTCGCGGAGAAATTGTCGCTGGCAGTAAACTCTGCGCTGTTATCGGTACCGCTTTCTGCTGCAATTTCCAGCTGGCGGTCATAATCCGCTTTGTCTTGTTCGCTGCCTTCGTAGTCACTGTTTTGCGTGGGAGAATCGAAGCTATCCTCAACCTCCAACATGGGGTTGGAATCGAGCGCTTCCTGGATCTCCTGTTGCAGATCCAGAGTTGATAGTTGTAACAAGCGGATTGCCTGTTGCAACTGTGGGGTCATGGTCAGCTGTTGGCCGAGTTTGAGCTGGAGAGATTGCTTCATTGTACGGACGACAAACCCTTAAACGCAGGATGAAAAACATCGGTATACGTGGAGTTTAGTCAGGGTTTGCGCCTCAAGCAACAAGCTTAAGCAAGCTTTATGCCTAATGTATAAAGAATGTTACTTGTCAAGTTGTTTGTGTGTGACTAAACGCGCAGGGAATGGGCAGTTTGTAACACCGGAAATCCCGTCTGAAAGTAGGGTTTAGAGGCGGAAATGCTCGCCCAGATACACTTCGCGCACTTTGTTATTGCTCAGCACAGTTTCAGCATCACCTTCGGCGATGATGTGCCCTTCACTGACGATATAAGCTGTTTCGCAGATATCCAGTGTTTCGCGCACATTGTGGTCGGTAATCAGTACGCCAATCCCACGGTCTTTCAAGTGACGGACAATCTCTTTGATGTCATTGACCGAAATAGGATCAACACCGGCGAAAGGTTCATCGAGCAGGATAAATTGCGGATCTGTCGCCAGTGCGCGGGCAATCTCCACGCGGCGGCGCTCACCGCCGGAGAGGGCCATACCCAGGCTATCGCGGATATGGGTGATATGAAATTCGTTGAGCAGTGATTCCAGTTTTTCATCACGCTGCTGGCGGTTGAGATCCTTACGGGTCTCAAGAATTGCCATGATGTTATCCGCCACGCTCAGCTTACGGAAAATAGACGCCTCTTGCGGGAGATAGCCAATACCTGCACGGGCGCGTCCATGAATGGGCAGTTGGGTTATATCTCGCTCGTCAATCAATACGGTGCCGTTATCGGCAGGCACCAAACCAGCGATCATATAAAAACAGGTGGTTTTTCCTGCGCCGTTGGGGCCAAGCAATCCGACGATGCTGCCACTTTCCACCGTGATGGATACATCAATAACCACTTTGCGTTTTTTGTAGCTTTTGGCGAGATGGCGTGCGTGCAAACTGGGCATTACTGCGCATCCTCGGCTTTTCCGGCTTTGGGTGGGATCACAATTTCGATGCGCTGCCCCTCACCGCCGCTACTGTTGTTGTTACCTGCGGCTTTCATTACTTCTTTGACTAAATCGTAATCAATGTGTGGGCCGCTCATTACCGCACCGTTTTGCTCAACAGAGGCATCTTCAATCAGTACCAGATGTTCATTGCTGGGGGTGTAGGTAATTTGCTTGGCGGCGGCAGTCACTATGCCTTGGTCTTTTTCCGGTTGTTGCTGAAAGCGTGCCGGATTGCCTGTTGCAATCATCTTTTCGACGCTGCTGTCGGGATTGGTGTGAATCACAATAGAATCGGCGGAAATGATAAGTGACCCTTGCTGGATTTTGACCGAGCCAGTGTAGGTCGCCACTCCGTTCTTCTGGTCTACCGTGAGGTTATCAGCAGAGCCGCGGATGGTTTCGTTTTTGTCGCTGGGTAATGCGAGGCTTGTGGTTGGGGACATTATTGCCGCCAACATGAGCGTCAAAGGAGATAACCAATAGCGTAATTTAGCGGGGATCATAAACTGCCTTAACCTGGGATCTTAACTGAAGCCGACTTTGCGCCAGGTCGGCATCCATACCTAGTGCATCTATCTGACCTTTGGCGCTGCGCATCTTAACAGCTTTGTCGGTTTCCGCGAATTGTTCACTGGCGCGCACTTGCAGCTCACTGGTGGTGATTTGTATCAAGCCCTGGGTGGGCGTTTGCTGTTGGATGAGCACGTTATCGAGCAGGCGGATCAATTCGCCGTTTGCCTCACTGCGCCCGGTATTGGCGGTAACTTGCCATGGCGCTTTGGTGTCTGTGTCGTAAAACATCATCATGGGCTGCTCAATCAATGTGTAATCCTGAGCCGATGCACCCTCTTGTTGCAGTTGAAAATGGGTTACCTGTGGCGTTGATAGCTGGTAGTGAAGCTTGCCGGTGTTATCAAATTCGCGTGTTTCCACTTCTTTCATGTAGATGTTGGGAAAGCTGCTTGGGTCATATTCATATCCAACCAGCTCTTCTTTTTGGCGCAGTGAAAATGCAAAAAAGCAGATCACCAGTACAAAAGCCAGTATCCAGGGACCGGGTACATATTGATGTACACGATACGCGCGGGTTAACAGGCTCATAGGGATGCATCTGCCAGATAAGGTGCAAGTGCGGTATCGAATGTACCTTGCGCCTTCATGATGAGGTCACAGGCTGCACGCACGGCACCTTCGCCGCCGCGTTCCCGGCTTTGCCAATGGGCGCGCTCAACCACGCTGGAGTGGGCATTTGCCACTGTCAGTGCGAGACCCGCGCGGGTCATAACGGCCAAGTCTGGCCAGTCATCTCCCATAAACGCGATCTGCTCAAGCGCTACAGGATGCTCCTGCAAAATGTCTTGTAGTGCCTCCCATTTGTCCTCGCGCCCTTGCACCAATATCGTTATCCCCAGATCGCTTGCGCGGCGGGCGACCAGATTGCTGGTGCGGCCAGTAATAATGCCGACTTTAACGCCGGTTTTTTGCAGTGCTTTGATGCCCTGTCCATCCAGTGTGCTGAACGATTTGAATTCTTCCCCTTGGTTGCCGAAGTAAAGACGCCCGTCGGTGAGTACTCCGTCCACATCCAGCAGCAACAGTTTGATGCGCGCAGCGCGTTCATGTAATTCGGTTTGGGTACAAAAATCGGGGTTCATTCAGGCGTGTCCAAGTGCAATGATTGGCTGGGTCAATCAAATAATGCCTGCACGCAGCAGGTCATTGATTTTTACGACACCGACAAGTTTTTTTTGTTCGTCGGTAATGAGTAAAACGTTAATTTTTGCTTGCTCCATTAACGCCAGCGCTTCTGCAGCCAGCGTGTTGTCGCGCAGCATTTTGGGGTTAGTGTTCATCAATTCACCCACTGTTGCAGTGCGGATATCAACACCTTTGTCGATACTACGGCGCAAATCACCATCGGTGAAAATACCGAGCAAATCATTACCTTCCATCACTGTCGTCATGCCAAAACCTTTGTCCGACATGACCATCAATGCGTCCAGCATGGGGGTGTGCGCAAACACACGGGGAATATCGTCGCCAGTGTGCATGACATCCGCGACACGCAACAACAATTTGCGCCCCAGTGCGCCGCCGGGATGAGAGAAGGCAAAATCTTCTGCAGTAAAACCGCGCGCTTCCAGCAATGCGATTGCCAGTGCATCCCCCATGACCAGCGTGGCAGTTGTACTGGATGTTGGTGCCAAGTCCAGAGGGCACGCCTCATGTAAAACGCTGATATCCAGATTGACTTCAGCCACTTCGCCCAGAGTCGATTGCGGATTGGCGGTCATGCTAATGATTTTGACACCGGCACGTTTCAGTAGTGGCAACAAAGTAACGACTTCACTGGAAGTGCCGGAGTAAGAGATCGCAAGCACTATGTCGTTTTTGGTGATCATTCCGAGATCGCCGTGGCTGGCTTCGCCTGGGTGGACAAAAAACGATGGGGTTCCAGTGCTCGCCAGAGTAGCGGCGATTTTTTTGCCAATATGGCCGGATTTGCCCATGCCGGTGACAATTACTCTGCCAGCACAGTTCAAGATAAGTTCACAGGCGGCGGTAAATTGACCATCGATCCGCGCGGCGAGTGCAGTAACTGCCTCTGCCTCCAAACTGATGGTACGCAATGCCGAGCTTACATAATCATGTGTCATGACGAGGTTCCAAAACCGGTTCCAAAATGGTGAGCCAATGTGATGATCATTGTTCACCCAAGGCATTTATGGCCTTGCATTATAACTTTCAAGAAAAACAAGGCGAGGGAAGTTTACGTCTTTTTTCCTGTGGCGACTTATCCCTGTCATGCGCTGGATGCTATAGTTCGCGCCGCAAATCTGCTCGCTACGCCTCCGGCTTAATAACTCGCCACGATCATAAACATCGCATAAAGAATGGCACCATAAGGAATTAGCGTTGTCTGAGTGTTGGTTTAACGCCATACGGCTTAATCGTTCTGTTTCAATTAATGGAAGGTTTTACGATGAAATATCTGCTCACCAAATTGTCTGGTGTTGTACTCGGGTTATCTGTGTTGTTTGCGGCTAATGTCATGGCTCAAGTACCTGCAACTGAATCGCCAAAGGTCATTGTGGAATCGGTCGCGCAAGAATTGTTTGGCTTGGTTAAAGCCAAAAAAGCGTCCAATACAGCGGACGATGCGTATTTCAAACAAGTGGAGGGGGCGCTTGATGGTGTAGTGAACTTTCCGTTTATTGCTGCTTCTGTGATGGGCAAGGCGTATAAACAAGCTACTCCGGCACAACGTGAACAATTCCAAAAAGTCTTCAAAGATGGCATGGTCAAATCGCTTGGTAAGGGTGTTTTGGGTTATGCCGACAGCAAGGTTGTGATTGCAGGGGTGGATGACAGCAACCCTAATCGCCAAGTGGTCAAGCAAGAAGTGTCGACCGATGGCACGACCCACAAGTTGAACTACACCATGCGCAAGGAAAAATCAGGCGAGTGGAAATTGATCAATGTAGTGCTCAATGGCGTAAACCTGGGTCAGTCGTTCAGTGGTCAATTCAAGGCGAGCCTTAAAAAATACAATGGCGATATTGATAAAGTGATCGCCAATTGGTTGGTTGATGCATAACCGCATTTGCGACTGTCAAATCGACAAAACCCCCGGCCTGTGCCGGGGGTTTTGCTTTATGGAGGCTGATTTTTGGATGCGATATTAGCGACATTCCGGTAAACTTCGCGCCTCATTTCTGATCACAGCCCTTCTTAATCGAGTAATTCTATGCAAGCTGAACAAATCAAAGCGCTGATTGAAAGCCAAATCCCGGATTGCGATGTCAAATCGGTCGATGTCATGGGTGATCATGTAGGTCTGGTGGTCGTAAGCCCTGCATTTGCCGGTTTGACCCCTGTTAAAAAGCAGCAGTTGGTGTTGTCCACTTTGAGTGCGCAATTTGCTGACCGCAGCATCCACGCGGTGGATTACATCAAATCCTTCACGCCCGAGCAGTGGCAACAGCAGCAACAACAGCAGTAACGTCTACGGCTTGGAGTCGGCATTGGTTGGCTCAGGTCTCTTTTTTCTCTTCTTTGTTTTCAGGGTTGTATGGATAAGTTTTTGATTAACAGTAGCGGTCCACTGACGGGCGAGCTGCGAATTTCCGGTTCCAAAAATGCAGGTTTGCCGCTGTTGGCGGCGACAATTTTGGCCGATTCCGAAGTGCGCTTGAGCAATGTTCCGCACTTGAAAGATATGACTACCATGGTGCAGTTGCTGCGCACCCTCGGCCTCACAATTGAGATTCAGGGCGAGCATGTGGTGATTGTGGACCCCAATACCATCAACTCCTACACCGCGTCTTACGAGCTGGTAAAAACCATGCGCGCATCGATTCTGGTGCTTGGGCCATTGCTTGCGCGCTACGGCGAAGCCAATGTGTCTTTCCCGGGTGGCTGTGCAATTGGTTCGCGCCCGGTGGATATTCATTTGCGCGGCCTTGAGGCCATGGGGGCGACTATCGAAATCGATGGTGGTTATATCCGCGCTCGCTCCGATGGCCGTTTGAAAGGCTGTCATTTCCTGATGGATATGGTCACCGTTGGCGGCACTGAAAACCTGCTGATGGCGGCAGTGTTAGCTGAAGGCAAAACCGTATTGGAAAACGCGGCACGCGAACCCGAGATTGTTGATCTTGCCAATATGCTGGTTGCTATGGGCGCGAAAATCGAAGGCATAGGCACATCGACCCTGACAGTTTATGGCGTTGATAAATTGCACGGTTGTGAATACAGCGTGATGCCTGACCGTATCGAAACCGGTACCTATCTGGTTGCCGCTGCAGCGACTCGTGGCAAGATTAAATTGACCAATACCCGCGCCGACATTCTTGAAGCCGTGTTATTGAAGTTGCAGGAAGCGGGCGCGGATATCACCACTGGTGATGACTGGATCGCGCTGGACATGCACGGCAAGCGCCCGAAAGCGGTCAGCTTGAAAACTGCGCCTTACCCGGCATTCCCAACCGATATGCAATCGCAATTTATGGCGATGAACGCTGTTGCAGAAGGTGTGAGCCATATTACCGAGACAATTTTTGAAAACCGTTTAGTGCAGGTTGCCGAATTGAATCGTATGGGTGCGCATATCGAGCTTGAACACAACACGGCGATTGTTACGGGTGTTGAGCGTTTAAAAGCGGCACCCGTAATGGCATCTGACTTGCGCGCCTCCGCAAGTCTGGTGATTGCCGGTTTGGTGGCGGATGGTGAGACCCTGATCGACCGCATTTACCACATCGATCGCGGTTACGAAGCTATCGAACAGAAATTCCAAAGCCTCGGTGCCAGTGTGCGCCGTGTTAAGGGTTCATAAGCGCAAAGGTATAAAAAAGGTAAAACCCATGAGTCAAACCCTGACCATCGCGCTCACCAAAGGGCGCATTCTGGAAGAGACATTACCACTGCTGGCGGCAGCGGATATTCGCCCGCTTGAAGATATGGAAAAAAGCCGCAAGCTGGTATTTGAAACTACCCAGCCCAATGTGCGTTTTTTATTGTTGCGCGGTGCAGATGTTCCCACCTACGTGCAATTTGGTGCAGCCGATATGGGCATTTCCGGAAAAGACACCTTGATGGAAAACGGTGCTGAAGGGTTGTACGAACCGCTCGATTTAAATATCGCACGCTGCAAATTAATGACCGCTGGCGTGAAGGGCGAATCCCTGCCGGCTGGTCGTATTCGTGTTGCTACCAAGTATGTGAATATCGCCAAACAATATTACGCATCCCAAGGTCGTCAAACTGACATCATCAAACTTTACGGTGCGATGGAATTGGCTCCGATTATGAATTTGGCCGACGAAATTGTGGATATTGTCGATACCGGCAATACCCTGCGTGCGAATGGTTTGGAGCCGCGCGATTTTATTGCAGATATTAGCTCGCGTTTGATCGTGAACAAAGCATCGATGAAAATGAAACACGTACAAATCCAAAACATTATCGACTATATCGCCAAGGCAGTTGCAGTCGATTAGTTTTTTATGTCCTCAATTGCAAATGCCAATGTGCATTTGCAATTGATCAGCGGCATTATCAGTTCATCTTGTCTAACTCTGTGTCTAAAAGAGAATTCCATGTCTGACTCTATCATCACCCGTTTGGATGCAAGTCAAAGCGATTTTAATCAGCAGTTGGATCAATTGTTGGCCTGGGAATCGGTAAGTGATACCCGTGTTGCAGCAGTTGTCGATGACATCTTGCATCAAGTGAAAACGCGCGGTGATATTGCAGTGGTGGAGTTCACCAATAAATTTGACCGTCGTGCAGCGCAAAGCATGAATGATTTTGTTGTCACGCCAGCAGAATTACAAAATGCGCTGATGCAAATCCGCCCTGAGCAACGTGCTGCCCTGGAAGTTGCTGCTGAACGTATTCGCAGTTATCACCAGCATCAATTGCAAAGTTCATGGCGCTACACGGAAGCTGACGGCACTGTGCTTGGCCAGCAAATTTCGGCGATGGAGCGTGTGGGGTTGTATGTGCCCGGTGGTAAAGCGTCTTACCCTTCATCGGTGTTGATGAATGCGATTCCGGCCAAGGTCGCAGGTGTTGATGAATTAACGATGGTAGTGCCCGCGCCCGATGGTGAAATCAGCCCAATGGTGTTGGCAGCTGCAGCGATTGCGGGCGTGGATCGCGTCATTACGATTGGTGGTGCGCAAGCAGTTGCGGCGCTTGCCTACGGAACGGAAACCATTGCTAAAGTCGATAAAATTGTCGGCCCTGGTAATATCTATGTAGCGACGGCCAAGCGCGCGGTATTTGGCCAGGTGGCGATTGATATGATCGCTGGCCCTTCTGAAATTTTAGTGGTGTGCGATGGTTTGACCGACCCCGATTGGATCGCCATGGATTTATTCAGTCAGGCCGAGCACGATGAACAGGCGCAATCGATTTTGCTGTGCCCGGATGCGGAATATTTGGATAAGGTTGAAGCATCTATTAAAAAATTGTTGCCAACACTTGCGCGCGAAAGTATCGCCAGCGTGTCGTTAAAAAATCGCGGTGCCTTGATTAAAGTTGCAGATATGGAGCAGGCGATTGCCGTGAGTAATCGTATTGCGCCTGAGCATTTGGAATTGTCGATTGCTGACCCGGAAGCCTGGTTGCCAAAAGTGCGCCACGCGGGCGCGATTTTTATGGGTCGTTTTACTCCGGAAGCACTGGGCGATTATTGCGCTGGCCCCAACCACGTATTGCCCACCTCAGGTACTGCGCGCTTCTCATCGCCACTGGGTGTGTACGATTTCCAAAAGCGCAGCTCGATTATTATGTGCTCGGCATCGGGTGCATCAGAGTTGTCCAAAACAGCATCGGTGCTTGCACGCAGTGAATATCTTGAAGCGCATGCGCGCTCGGCGGAGTATCGTATTATCGAGTGACAATATTGAAAAAGTTTTTCAGTATTGTGTAAAAAAACGGGTGCAAAATTGCACCCGTTTTTTTATTAGGTCATAAGAAAAATCCACTTAGGTTTTGGTAGGGGGAAAACCTGCAATCGCGTTTAGCTCTTTCAATTCGCCGTTGCGAATCACTTTGAAGGTGATTTCTGCATTGGGTTGGATATTGCGCAAGGAATTGACAAGTGACGGTGCATCGATCAGAGCGACTCCATCTATATGGGTAATAATGTCGCCTTTTTGGAATCCTGCTTTTTCTGCAGGGCTTTTGCCTTCGATCTCGGTGACAACCAGTCCGTTCAAGCCCATCTCTTTAATTTGTTCATGGGTCAGTGAGTTGACAGCGAGCCCCAGCCAGCCGCGACGAACCTCTCCATACTCGATAATTTGGCGCAAGGAGTTCATCGCTTTTTCCGCAGGAACTGCAAAGCTAATGCCTACGGATGCTCCGGTTTCATCCAGCATGGCGGTATTAATACCTATCAAATTGCCATAAGCATCAATCAATGCTCCGCCGGAGTTGCCAGGGTTAATTGCTGCATCGGTTTGAATGAAATTTTCGGCACTATTGATACCTAAATTCCAACGCCCTGTTGCGCTGACAATACCTTGGCTAACGCTCTGGCCAACACCAAATGGATTGCCAATGGCAAGTACCACATCGCCTACGCGAATATGGTTGGAATTGCCGATAGTAATTGGATTTAAATTATCGGCGTTGATTTTGAGCACCGCCAAATCATTTTCCGGATCAGTGCCAATTAACTCGGCCGATGCGCCGCGCCCATCGTAAAGCAGAACTAAAATCTTATCGGCACCATTCACAACGTGCTTGTTGGTGAGTATGTGGCCTTGCGCATCGACGATAACCCCAGAGCCCAGCGTATTTTGCATCCGCTGCTGCTCAGGAGTATTGGATCTATTATAGAGTTGACGATAAAGCGGATGGTTGTAGAGGTTTTGATAGCGTTGCAATACGCGTTTTTCGGTGTACACATTGACCACCGCGGGTGCTGCGCGGTTAACGGCATCAGCATACGAAACCATACCGTATTGCACGGGTGATGTTTTGGTTACTGGTAGAGTCGCGGGTTGACGCAATTGAGGGAAAAGCAAAAGTGCAAGTAGCGCAATGATAATGCCTGCGGTCACTGGCCAGCCAATAAAGTGCAGCACGCGCTGTAAGAACATGCAAAACGTCTCCGTCGATATTTTCACGTTGGCTTTCACAAGCCAACAAAAACCCCGCGATGCGGGGTTATGCAGTATGGTTCGACGTCCTGTTCGCAACCGTGGCTATCAGTTAGCCCGGAAACTATTTAATAACGATTGGCTTTGCCATCAAAATCATAGTCATCTGCCGATTCGGTTGGCATGTTGACCTTTTCGTGGTGATCGTCACGAAGATCGTAATCGTCACTGAGTGCGCCTTTTGCACCGGGAGCTTTTGGTGCCCAGTCTCTCGGCGGCTCGATACGTTGTTCGTTAATGTAGGCTTTGCTCTCCGAGCCAAGATTATTATTGGCCGAATCCAGAATTTGACGGCTAATAGCAGGTGTAGCCAGTTTCAGTGCACCATTCGCCAAATGTTCATGAACATCGCGATAGGCATTGGTCAGGTTGTTTACTAGCTGTGATGTTTGGGCAAAATGCTCGGCTACATCGCGCTGATAACCTTGCAGTGAGCTTTCTGCTTCATGCAGGCGCTGTTCTATATCGCGCCCAAGTAATTTTGTGCGAAAAACATAAAGCGCGAGAGCGCCGAGCCCCGCACCTATCAACAAACACACTACACCGGTAATAGCGACAGCACTGAATGAATACACGGAAATCTCCTACTGAGCATGGCTGCCTTATGAATCATATGCAGCCGAAGACATTGATATCTCTATTATAAGTCCATTTTCTCATTAAAATGGGCAAAAATTATCGTGCTGTGCGTGTGCGCACTTTATTGCTGGGGCTGTAGATGAATTTTCCATTCGCAAAAGAAGAGCAGGTCTTGATTCCCGGGCCTGCAGGTCAAATAGAATCTAGCGTTCATCAGGGGGATGAAGCCGGTCATTTTGCGGGACAAAACCGGTTGGTAGTGATTTGTCATCCTCATCCTGTTCATGGTGGCACTATGGACAATAAGGTCGTGACCACATTAATGCGGACGTATCGTGATCTTGGTATTCACGTGTTGCGCTTTAATTTTCGTGGTGTAGGCAAAAGCGCAGGCTGTTTTGATAACGCTATTGGCGAATTACAGGATCTGCTTGCTGTGCTCAAATGGGCCAAGCAAGCCATGCCGGGTGTTGGGCTCCTGCTTGCAGGTTTTTCATTTGGTTCCTCTATTGCAGCACAGGCCTGTTATCAGGTTGATGGCGTTCAGCATCTCACCTTGGTTGCACCACCCGTGGAACGCTATCCCTATGATTGCGATGGCCGGTTTCCTTGTGCGCTGACGGTGATTCAAGGGGACAAGGATGAGCGCGTATTTGCAGAAGGGGTTTATGCTTGGATCGATACCTTGGGTAGCCCTGCTGAATTATTGCGCTATCCTGAAGCTGGGCATTTTTTTCATGGCTATTTAGCTCAGCTGAAAGCCGACTTGACGGTGATTTTGTTAAGGCAGCTTTCTGCTCTTTGATCTGCGTTGACGCAACTGAAATAAGATAGCGCTGCTGATAACTTATCGTTACAGTGGTTGCCAGTGTTAATGAACCTGCCCGATATATGACAACCTCTATTTCTTCTTCCCTTATTCTTCTTTCTCCTTTGCAACGCTACGAGCGCGATCTGGCTCGTTCGGATTTTCGTCATGATGCAGCACAAGCCGATGCAGTTGCGCACTTGCAGCGTCTTTATGAGCAATTGGTTGCTGCATGGCGCACAGAGCAGGAATCGTCAGGTTTTGGTGCGCTCATAAAACGATTTATCCAGCCCAGGCAGCGGGAGTTGGTGCGCGGTTTGTATTTTTGGGGTGGGGTAGGTCGTGGCAAAACCTATCTGATGGACAATTTTTTTGAAAGCTTGCCCTTTGAGCAAAAGATGCGCGCACACTTTCATCGGTTCATGCGTCGTGTGCATGCTGAGTTAAAGCAGCTGGATGGCCAGAAAAATCCGTTAAAAAAAGTAGCTGATATCATTGCATCAGAAGCGAGAGTCATTTGCTTTGATGAGTTTTTTGTATCGGACATTACCGATGCCATGATTCTTGGGACATTAATGGAAGAGTTGTTTGCTCGCGGTGTTACTTTAGTGGCTACGTCAAATATCGTTCCGGATGGTTTGTACAAAGACGGATTGCAGCGAGCACGCTTTCTGCCTGCGATCGATTTGCTCAATAAGCACACCCTTGTCGTCAATGTGGATGGTGGAGTTGATTATCGGTTGAGGGCGCTGGAACAAGCTGAGCTCTATCATTCTCCTTTGGATGATGAGGCCGATAAGAGCCTGATGTGCAGTTTTAAGAGTTTGGTGTCTGCCAATAGCGATATTCGTGAGAGCGTTGAGTTGGAAGTTGAAGGCCGTATGATACGTGCACGTTATCTGGCTGAAGGAGTTGCCTGGTTTGATTTTGCTGATCTCTGTGATGGTCCCCGTTCGCAGAATGATTACATTGAACTTGCGCGGGAATACCATTCCGTGATCCTGAGTAATGTACCTGGTTTAGGGCGTGAAAAAGATGATCAGGCGCGGCGTTTTGTTAATTTGGTTGATGAATTCTACGATCGTCAAGTCAAGCTGGTCATATCGGCTGCAAGACCTTTAGTTGGGTTGTACGCAACAGGAAAGTTGGATTTTGAGTTCCAGCGCACCGTTAGTCGCTTGCTTGAGATGCAAAGCCATGAGTACCTCGCTCGCCCTCATCGCCCGGAATAACCATCCATCAGGCTGTAAATAGCGGTTGAAAAGCAAGCACTGGCTGTGTAGTATGCCGCCTCCCTATTTTAGGGGTTGTTTTATTCATTTAGATTAGTTCCACATCCAATTAGGCAGGAATAACATGAAGACCTATATTGCCAAAGCAGAATCTGTCGTTAATGACTGGTTCATCGTGGATGCGGCGGGAAAAACACTCGGCCGTTTATCTGCGGAAATTGCTTCACGCTTGCGTGGCAAGCACAAGCCAGAATTCACCCCACACGTTGATACCGGTGATTACATCGTTGTGATCAATGCTGCTCAAGTGCGCGTGACTGGCCGTAAAGCGACTGACAAGATTTACTACTCTCACACTGGTTTTGTGGGTGGTATTAAATCTATCAGCTTCCAAAAGTTGATTGAAAAAGCGCCAGAGCGCACCATCGAAACTGCTGTTAAAGGCATGTTGCCGAAAGGTCCACTGGGTCGTGCTATGTTCAAAAAACTGAAAGTTTATGCAGGTAATGAGCATCCACATGCTGCTCAGCAACCTAAAGAACTGAACATCTAAGGGGAGCTGACATGTCTGCACAATTTTACGGCACCGGCCGTCGCAAAACCTCTACCGCACGTGTATTCATCACTGCTGGTACTGGTGCAATTATTGTTAATGATCGTCC
Source organism: Cellvibrio sp. pealriver (assembly GCF_001183545.1). NCBI lineage: Bacteria > Pseudomonadati > Pseudomonadota > Gammaproteobacteria > Cellvibrionales > Cellvibrionaceae > Cellvibrio > Cellvibrio sp. pealriver. The sequence goes on along the minus strand of NZ_KQ236688.1, from coordinate 2,377,926 downwards.
ATTGGATGAGTACTTCGGCCGCCCGGTTGCGCGCATGGTAGTGCGCCAGCCTTTGGAGTTGGTCGGTTTGGTAGAAAAATTTGACGTAAATGTTACTGTCTCTGGTGGCGGTAGCTTTGGTCAGGCGGGCGCTATTCGTCACGGCCTGACTCGTGCTCTGATGGAGTACGATGAGTCTCTGCGTAGCGAATTGCGTAAAGCTGGTTACGTTACTCGCGATTCTCGTGAAGTTGAGCGTAAGAAGGTTGGTCTGCGCAAAGCGCGTAAGAAGCCGCAATTCTCCAAGCGTTAATGATTTTTACCGGTCAGTTATTTGCTGGCTGGTTGATGATCATCAAAAAACGCCCAAGTCTTTACTGGCTTGGGCGTTTTTTTACGTCTAAAATTGCGGGCTTATAACCCACTGTTTGTGTGTGGTTATTCTTGTAAGCAGTGCGTTAATTCATTACCATTGCCCGCCTTTTCTTGAGTCACCCAATATTCCTTATTTCGCCAGTCTTTGAGCTGTATTTGTGATAAGTCGCTGGACGATATATTAGGCAATTTGCTAGCCGTGTTTAGGGGAGAAAATCGTCATGAGTAATGACGCAGTAAATAAAACGCGCCGTCGCGTATTAATCGGAGCCACGTGTGCAGTGGGTGCGGTTGGTGCAGTGGGTGCTGCTATTCCTTTTGTGGGTTCGTGGAACCCGAGTGCCAAGGCAAAAGCTGCTGGTGCGCCAGTAAAGTACAACCTTAGCAAAATCGAGCCAGGTGCCATGGTTACTGTTGAGTGGCGCGGCAAGCCTGTGTTTATTGTTCGCCGTACGCAAGCTGCTCTGGATAGCTTGAAGAAAGTAGAGCAGCAAGGCGTGTTGCTGGATGCTGAATCCAATGAGCCTCAGCAGCCTGAATACGCCAAGAACCCGGAGCGCGCAATCAATAAAGAGTTTGCAATCCTGCTTGGGATTTGTACGCACCTTGGTTGTGCTCCTATGTATCGTCCTGATGTTGGGGCAGCCGATTTGGGTGGCGAAAAATGGCAAGGTGGTTTCTTCTGCCCATGTCATGGTTCCAAATATGATCTGGCTGGCCGCGTATATACCGGCGTACCTGCACCGCTGAACCTGGAAGTTCCTCCTCATAAATATGAGAGCGATGCTGTTGTTGTGATTGGCGAAGACCAGGGGGCTTGATATGAATTGGTTAGTGGGATTGTGGCAGTGGGTTGATAAACGCCTCCCGGTACAACGTGCCTGGGATACCCATATGGGCAAATATTATGCGCCCAAAAATTTCAATTTCTGGTATTTCTTCGGCGTGCTTTCTTTATTGGTGTTGGTCAATCAGCTGGTAACCGGTATTTGGTTAACAATGAGCTACACCCCCTCCGCCGAAGGTGCGTTTGCATCTGTTGAATACATCATGCGTGACGTAGATTACGGCTGGCTTTTGCGTTACATGCACTCTACTGGTGCTTCAGCATTCTTCGTCGTTGTCTATCTGCATATGTTCCGCGGCATGATGTACGGTTCATACAAAGCTCCACGTGAATTAGTGTGGATCTTTGGTATGACTATTTATCTCGTGCTGATGGCCGAAGCCTTCATGGGTTATGTATTACCTTGGGGGCAAATGTCTTATTGGGGCGCACAGGTAATCGTTTCTCTGTTTGGCGCTATTCCGGTTGTAGGCAATGATTTGGTTGAGTGGATTCGCGGTGATTACCTGATTTCTGGCATTACCCTGAACCGCTTCTTTGCCTTGCATGTAGTGGCCTTGCCTATCGTATTGCTGGCGTTGGTTGTTATGCATATTCTGGCCTTGCATGAAGTGGGTTCTAACAACCCCGATGGCGTCGAAATCAAAAAGAACAAAGACGAAAACGGCATTCCGCGTGACGGCGTTCCTTTTCATCCTTTCTACACAGTGCACGATCTGGTTGGCATCACTGTGTTCCTGTTTGCCTTCTGCTTCATCATGTTCTTTATGCCTGAGATGGGCGGCTTCTTCCTTGAGTACGCTAACTTTGAAGAAGCTAATAATCTGAAAACGCCAACCCATATCGCCCCAGTTTGGTACTTCACTCCTTTCTATGCAGTGCTGCGTGCAGTAACCCTGCAAATTGAAGTGGGGCCAATGGTGTTGACTGCGAAATTATTAGGTTTCGTGGCCATGGGTGCAGCTATTGCTATCTTGTTTGTACTGCCATGGTTGGATCGTAGCAAGGTCAAATCCATGCGTTATCGTGGCCATATCCCGCGCATTATGTTAATTGCATTTGCTGCAATGTTCGTAGTGCTGGGCTACTTGGGTGTTAAAGCGCCAACTGAAGGTAGAACCTTGTTATCGCAAATTGCTACCGCTTTCTACTTTGCATACTTCCTGACCATGCCCGTATGGACTACTACCAGCCCAGAAAAAGCCAAGTCAAAAGTCTCTTGGGTTCTGTGTGGTGTGTTTGCCGTGATTTTTGCCTGGATGGGGATTGATTACATCGGTGGCGATGTTCCAGCGTTGCTGTTAGTGCTTTGCTTTGTCTTGGCAGCTATTTTTGCTGTATTACCGTTGTTGGCTGCGCGCGATAAAGATCTGGTAGAGCCTACACGCACTCAAGCCAAGGGTTTGCCTGGGTTATTGGTTGCTGCCGGTTTTGTGCTGTTCTTGATTCTGGCAATTGTGCCAATTAAGGCGGTTGCTGCAGAAGGTGCATTTAAGTGTGGTGCTATTCCTTGTGATGCTATGGAGCCCGACCTAAAGGATAAAGAGTCTCTGCAGCGCGGTGCCAAGTACTTCGTTAACTACTGCATGGGGTGTCACTCTGCTAAATACTCACGTTATGAGCGCGTAGCTGATGATTTGGATATTCCACACAGCTTGATGGAGCAGCATTTGATTTTTGGTAACGAGCGTATTGGTCAGTTGATGGATATTTCTATGAAGCCACAACAATCCAAGGTCTGGTTTGGGGTAGCTCCACCGGATTTGACACTTGTTGCTCGTGCTCGCTCTCCAGAGTGGATCTATACCTATCTGCGTAATTTCTACAAGGATGAAACTCGCCCATGGGGTGTTAATAACCGTGTATTCCCGAATGTGGGCATGCCACATGTTTTGATTGGGCCACAGGGTTTGCTGGAGTGTGGCGCTGGACCAAAACTCAATCATCACGGCGGTGCGTTGCGTAATGATATTGGTCAGGTTGAAATGGACGAACATTGCGGCGCATTGAAGGAAGGAAAAATCAAAGGCACCATGTCCCAGGCTGAATTTGATCAGGCTGTTTACGATCTGGTTAATTTTCTGGAGTATGTTGCCGAGCCTATTGCTGTAAAGCGCCAGTCAATTGGTCTTTACGTGTTGGGCTTCCTGGTTATTCTCTTTATCTTTGTCTACTTCCTGAATCGCGAGTTCTGGAGAGACATTCACTGATAATCGGTGAGCAAACAAAAAGGGCGACTAAGGTCGCCCTTTTTGTTTGAGTCTGTGGATAAATCCCTGTAATTTGTTGGTATTGTTCTATTCCAAGGAAAACTGCTTATGTCCATGTCATCCAGCCGCCCTTATTTTTTGCGAGCCATCTATGAATGGATACTGGATAACAATTGCACCCCCCATATTCTTGTTGATGCTCATGTACAGGGAACCCAAGTACCACAGCAGCATGTAAACAAGGATGGGCAGATCATCCTGAATATTTCGCCCAGTGCTGTGAAAGATTTATTTATGGATAACACTGCAGTTTCTTTTAATGCCCGTTTTAGTGGTGTTGTTAATAATCTTTATGTTCCATGCGGGGCGATTTTAGGGATTTATGCTCGGGAAAATGGTCAGGGGATGATGTTTGAACCAGAAGCCAATCCCCAGCCTCCCGCTCCGCCACCTGTCTCACCCACACCACCGGTCAAGCCTGTTAGTGATGGGGCAAAACGACCAGGATTACGTGTCGTTAAATAACGACCACCTTCTAACAACACCAGCTGCGGCTGGTGTTTTTGTTTTTGGAGCTTATTTGTGACGTTTGTGCGACATATTTGTGACAAAAATATCGCGCGGTCACATTAGTGTCATATTTGGCCGTTAGAGTAGCTTTCAGTGGTGAGGCAAGCCTTGCCACACAACCAATCTACGCAATGACTAACGGAGCGCTCTATGAACGCCAAGAACATTATCAAAGGGCTGGTACTTGCTGGCTCTATGGTTTGCACCGCTGCGCTGCAGGCCGCTGTTGATCCAAAGTTGCCTGAATACAAAGCTGTCACCGGTGTATCAGGAAACGTGAACTCAATAGGCTCAGATACCCTTAACAATCTGATGACGCTGTGGGCAGAAGATTTTAAAAAGTGGTATCCAAACGTAAATATCCAAATTCAAGGCGCTGGCTCTTCAACTGCGCCACCAGCCTTGATTGAAGGCACCGCTAATTTTGGCCCGATGAGCCGTGAGATGAAGTCTGAAGAGATACAGGCATTCGAAGCCAAGCATGGTTACAAGCCAACGGCTGTGCCCGTAGCGATCGACGTTCTTGCGGTATATGTCAACAAAGATAACCCGATAAAAGGTTTGTCTCTGCAACAAGTAGATGCCATTTTCTCTGCTACCCGCAAATGCGGCGAGCCAAAAGATATTACCCGTTGGGGTGAAGTGGGTCTGGAAGGTGCGTGGGCGAATCGCGATTTCACCATCTATAGCCGTAACGCAGTATCAGGTACTTACGGATACTTCAAAGACGAAGCACTTTGTAAAGGTGATTTCAAATCCAGTATCAATGAACAGCCAGGCTCTGCTTCAGTAGTTCAGGGTGTTTCAGAGTCAATCAACGGTATTGGTTACTCAGGTATTGGTTATGTGACCTCTGGTGTTCGTGCGCTGCCATTGTCCAAAAAGGATGGCCAGCCTTTCGTTACGCCAGATGCAGCACACGCATTGGATGGCACCTATCCGTTAGCGCGTGTTCTTTATGTGTATATCAACAAGCACCCGAATCGTAAGCTGGATACCCTGCAACTTGAGTTCTTGAAGCTGATTCTATCCAAGCAGGGCCAAGAAACTGTTGTGCGCGATGGCTATATCCCGCTGCCAGAGACAATGGTTTCCAAAGCACTTGCTGAGCTGCAGAAGTAATTGTCGCCGAATGAAAGCCGCCTTGCCGGGCGGCTTTTTTTTGCCCTGAAAAACTGTGTTACAGAAAAATGACAGCGAAGTCTGGTTTTGTAACAAAAGTGTCATTTTTGGTTGCTAGGATTCCCGAGCCATAAGATTAACAGTGAGCAGATCATGTCCGAACCCGCCCAATTGGTAAAAGAATCTGTCAGCTTGATGCCGACACTCGAACAGCGCACACGTCTGCGCCGTATCCGTCAATTTAAGGATGGCCTTTCACGGTATGGAGTAATGACTGCCGGTATGGCAGTTGTGTTTTCATTAGGGCTGATATTTTTCTATTTGTTCTCTGAAATTGCTCCGCTATTCCGCGGTGCATCGGTTGAGATTGTTAAAACCTATACGCCCGAAGCGTTGCACAACGCACCAGAGGACGAAACTGAATTTCTTACGCTTGAACGCTATGAAGAAATCGGCGGCAACTTCAAGCGCAGCGGTGCAGTCAGTTTTTTTACGGTTGATGATGGAAAAACTTTGTTATCAGCCCAAATGCCAAAAGCGGATGGTGCTAGTTTTTCAGTATTGGCCACCAGTACAGCCGATCACGGACTGGTTGCTTATGGTTACAGCAATGGTCAGGTTGCCGTTGCAAAAACCGAATACGCATTAAGTTATCCAAATGATAAACGTCAAATTACCCCCAGCCTTGAATTTCCATTGGGCGATCAACCTATCCAGCTTGATGCACAGGGTGCAGCATTAAAAGTATTGGCGATTCAGGAGACTTCCAGTGGCACATTGATTGGTGCACTGACGGAAGATAATCGTTTGCTGTTAGGTGTATTCAGTAGCAGCCGCAATTTAATTACCGGTGCAGTGACGCTGGAGCAGGAAATTTTTACCCTGCCTCCGTTGCCTCAAGGTGTTACTGGTACTCATATGCAAATTGATGAGCGCGCACAACATTTAGTGATAGCGACTGATAAATCACAGATGGTGTTATACAAAATTATTAGCCCATCCAATGCAGAGCGCAAAGAAGCCGTCGTAGTGGCGAATGGCAAAATTACTGCGATGCAATTTTTAGTCGGTACCGGATCATTGGTCGTTGGTACCAGTGAAGGGCATGTCAGCCAATGGTTTTTAGTGCGCGATCCCCACAATGAATATCATGTAACGCATGTGCGTGATTTCGATTCACTAGAGGGTTCCGTTACCGGTTTTGCACCCGAGTTTGCTCGTCGTGGTTTTTGGGCGGGCGATGACAAAGGCAATATCGGAATTTACTACGGTACTTCCCATCGCACGTTATTCAATGAATCTATTAGTGATAAAGCAATTAATAAAATTGCGATATCTCCAATCAACAATCGCGCATTAATGATTGATGAAAGCAAAAATCTAGCGCTGCTGGATGTTTGGAATAAACACCCGGAAGTCTCATTTAGTTCGCTGTGGCAAAAGGTGTGGTACGAAGGGCGCGATGAGCCTGATTATATTTGGCAGGCATCATCCGGTAGCGATAACTTTGAAGCAAAAATGAGTTTTGTTCCGTTATCTCTCGGTACCTTGAAAGCGGCGTTTTTTGCGATTTTATTTGCTGTGCCGCTGGGTGTCATGGGCGCGATTTATACCGCCTATTTTATGACGCCTAAATTGCGCGGTATTGTAAAACCTACCATCGAAATTATGGCCGCTTTACCAACGGTAATTCTTGGTTTCCTTGCGGGGTTATGGCTCGCGCCTTTTATCGAAAACCATTTGCCAGCCATTTTCAGTATTTTAATTTTGTTGCCCGTCATTATGTTGGTTACCGGATTTATCTGGAGCAAATTTCCGGAAAGTATCCGCAATCGCATTCCGGAAGGCTGGGAGGCGGTGATTGTTGTGTTGCCGATTGTTGCGACTGTATGGGCTTGTGTTGCAATGAGCCCGTTAACCGAAATCTGGTTTTTTGATGGCAGCATGCGTCAATGGTTTACCGACAATGGCGTTAACTACGATCAACGCAATGCATTGGTTGTTGGCATCATCATGGGCTTTGCGGTAATCCCCAGTATTTTTTCTATCGCAGAAGATGCGGTATTCAGTGTGCCGCGCCATCTCACACAAGGTTCATTAGCCTTGGGCGCAACGCCTTGGCAAACCATGGTGGGTGTAGTACTGCCCACCGCAAGCCCGGGTATTTTCTCGGCCGTCATGATGGGTTTTGGTCGTGCTGTAGGTGAAACCATGATCGTGTTGATGGCGACGGGTAACAGTCCTGTAGTTAATTTCAATATCTTCGAAGGCATGCGTACCTTGTCTGCGAACATCGCAGTGGAGTTGCCGGAAACCGCAGTTGGCAGTACACATTTCCGTGTGTTGTTCCTTGCTGCATTAGTGTTACTTGCACTGACCTTTGTTGTGAACACCTTGGCTGAAGTTATTCGTCAGCGCTTACGTCAACGCTACAGCAATCTGTAATGTTGGATAACTTTTTCGGAAAAATGTGATGAAAAATTTATTGAAACGAAAAACATCCTGGTTCAGCAGCGGTTCGCCCTGGATCTGGTTAAACGGTGGCGCGGTAGCCATTTGTATGTTGATGGTGCTGGGCTTGCTGGGCTTGATTGCCGTGCGTGGTTTTGGTCACTTCTGGCCGGCTGACATTTTGCAAACATCTGTTGTTGATCGCGATGGCAATCGCCAGATCATAATGGGTGAAGTAGTGCGCGATGAAATCATTCCTGCATCGGTAGCACGCGATGGCGGTTACACCGTTGCGCAGGATGTAGAGTTAATCACTCGCTATTTGTTCAAAATGGGTAACCGTGATGTTAATGGCCGCGATTTTTCCTGGTTTCTTGAAACCGGGATGGATGAATGGCAATACCCCGCCGATGCAATCTCAATCGAGCGTCGCGAGTGGGGTAATTTTTACGGCTATCCAGTGTTAATTAAAGAACAGGGAAAAATTGTCAGTGAATTAAAGAGCGCGGATTTTTGGGATCAACTCAACCAACGTTTGGAGCGTGCACTCGATTTACACCACAAAGTCAGCCGTATCGAAAAAGTGGATATTGGTCGCATCAACAACAAAATGGATGAGTTGCGTTTGGAGCGCCGCCGCTTGGAGTTGGGTGGTGCAACCGGTGCAAAAATGGCGAGTGCCGATGCTGAGTTTGCAGAGCGCCGCGCCGCACTGGAAGCAGAATACGATGTGATTAAAAAAGAGCGCGATGAAATTCTGGCGCAAGCAACACGTGATCAATTAGTTGCGCGCACGGCGGATGGAAAAGAAGTGGTCATTGCATTTGATCATATTGTCCGCGTAACTCGTCCGAATGAAATGGGTGTTTTTGCCAAAACTGGTCAGTACGCTGAGCGCTTTTGGGAATTCATGAGCGATGAACCGCGTGAGGCTAATACCGAAGGCGGTATTTTCCCTGCGATCTTCGGCACCCTGACCATGGTTATTGTGATGTCAATTATGGTTACTCCTTTTGGTGTTCTCGCCGCGATTTATTTGCGTGAATATGCCAAGCAGGGAACCTTTTTGAAAATCATCCGTATTTCTGTGTACAACCTTGCCGGTGTGCCCTCTATTGTGTACGGCGTATTTGGTTTGGGCTTTTTTGTATACACACTGGGTGGCAGCCTCGATGAATTGTTTTATGCAGAATCACTGCCGTCACCAACATTCGGTACGCCGGGATTGTTTTGGGCATCACTCACACTGGCGTTATTAACATTGCCAATCGTTATTGTTTCTACTGAGGAAGGATTGTCGCGCATTCCAAGTACGATTCGCCAAGGCAGTCTTGCATTGGGTGCAACCAAAGCAGAAACCCTGTGGAAGGTAGTCGTTCCTTTGGCAACGCCAGCGATGATGACCGGATTAATTTTAGCCATTGCCCGCGCGGCAGGCGAGGTTGCGCCGTTGATGTTGGTTGGTGTGGTGAAGCTGGCACCTGCGCTGCCAATTGATGGAAATTATCCGTACTTGCATCTTGACCAAAAAATTATGCACCTGGGTTTCCATATTTACGATGTGGGTTTCCAAAGCCCTAACGTAGAAGCGGCGCGTCCATTGGTATACGCGACTTCATTGACATTGGTCTTGTTAATCGTTTCGTTGAATATTACTGCAATCAAAATCCGCAATAATTTGCGTGAGAAGTATCGCAGCGCATCGGATTAATCTCCGGGCTTTGTAATAAATTTGTCATCTATTTGAAATATATTGTTAATCAAAATTTAACCGAGTCTTAAACAGGCCCCGATTATGAGCCCAACAGCATTGCCAACTGCATCAGCAGAATCGATCAAGCTTGAAGTTAAAAACCTCGACTTGTTTTACGGCCAAAAGCGTGCGCTAAACGCTGTCAATATGAAAATTCCGGAAAAAAAGGTCACTGCATTTATTGGCCCCTCCGGTTGCGGTAAATCAACGCTGCTGCGTTGTTTCAATCGGATGAATGATTTGGTTGATGCGTGCCGTGTAGAAGGCGAAATTTTGCTGGATGGCAGCAACATTTATGACAAGAGTGTTGACGTTGCCGAACTGCGTCGCCAAGTGGGAATGGTGTTCCAAAAACCCAATCCATTTCCCAAATCTATTTATGAAAATGTTGCTTATGGTCTACGCTTACAAGGTGTGAAATCCAAACGGATTCTCGATGAAGTTGTAGAGAAATCATTGCGCGGTGCAGCGCTCTGGGATGAAGTAAAAGATCGCTTGCACGATAACGCATTTGGATTGTCTGGTGGTCAGCAGCAGCGCTTGGTGATTGCCCGCGCAATTGCGATTGAACCGGAAGTGATTTTGTTGGACGAACCTGCATCGGCTCTTGATCCTATCTCAACATTGAAGATTGAAGAGCTGATCAACGAATTGAAAAATCAGTACACCATTGTGATTGTGACCCACAACATGCAGCAAGCTGCGCGCGTATCGGATTACACCGCATTCATGTACATGGGCGATTTGATTGAGCATGATTTGACTGACACGCTCTTCACCAACCCAAGTAAAAAACAAACTGAAGATTACATCACCGGCCGTTACGGTTAATGCGGAGGCGCATCATGGTTATGGATATTACGAGTCATACTCATCATATATCGCAACAATACAACATCGAGCTCGAAACCATTCGCACGCATTTGTCGGAAATGGGCGGTATGGCTCAGCGTCAGGTAAATGATGCAATCCAGGCGCTGATCGATGCAGATGTTGAACGTGCCGAGCAGGTTGTGCGCGCCGATTTGAAAGTGAATTCAATGGAAATCACGATCGATGAAGAGTGCGTGCGTATTCTTGCGCGCCGCCAACCGGCAGCCAGCGATTTGCGTTTGGTTATTGCGGTTACCAAAGCGATTACCGATTTGGAGCGCATTGGTGATGAGGCGACCAAGATTGCACGTCAGGCAATTGCCATGAATAAAGATGGCCTTGCACCTCGCGGTTACATCGAAGTGCGCCATATCGGTGGCCATGTGTCGCGCATGTTGCAGGATGCACTCGATGCATTTGCGCGTCTGGATATGGATCTGGCTCTCAATGTGGTGCAAACCGACAGACAGGTCGATATGGAATACAGCACTGCTATGCGTGAGCTGGTGACGTTCATGATCGAAGATCCACGGAGCATTACCCGTGTGTTGAATATCATGTGGTCGCTGCGCGCACTGGAGCGGATTGGCGATCACGCGCGCAACCTTGCGCAGTATGTGATCTATCTGGTGAACGGCGAAGATGTCCGTCACTCCAATCTGGAAGAGATTGAAGAAAACATCAACAGTAAGGAATAGCTCATCAGGAATGGCCCGAAGCCACAATACCGGTCAGCAGTAAATATTTTTTGCGTGACTAAAATGGCATCCTCTTGTTAAATAACCCGCGCCTGTGTACAGGTGCGGGTTTTTATTTTTTAGATCCCCGAACGGCGACATCCGGCGCAATCAACGACATAAATTATGTTTTTTCGCCCAAAGGGGGCAGACATAAAAGCACTTGCCGGATATAGTGCAAATATATAATATAAATAGGCTAATTAACTATGCTGGATACAGGGCGCAATCTTACACACCAGTTGACCCATCAACTGGGAGCGGCAATTGTCCAAGGTCAATATGCGATAGATAAGTCATTCCCCACGGAAGCCGAGCTATCGCAGCAATTCAATATCAGCCGCAGCGTGACCCGTGAAGCGGTAAAAATGCTCACAGCCAAAGGGCTGATTGCATCGCGCCCGCGGCAGGGAATCCGGGTGATGCCTTCCAGCCATTGGAATATGTTTGATGCCGATGTGCTGAGCTGGACGTTGAATGCCAGACCATCGCTTGAGCTGCTGCGTGAATTTACCCAGTTGCGTATGGCGATTGAGCCGGAAGCGGCTGTATTGGCTGCCGAAAATAATCAGGATACCGCCGGTATCAAAGCAATTGGCGATGCGTTGGCGCGGATGAAGCGCGCAGATGAGGGGCTCGATGACCCGCTTTCCGCTGATATAGAGTTCCATTGCGCGATCCTGGCTGCCAGTAACAACCGCTTCTTCTTCCAGTTGCGCGAGTTCATTCAGGTCGCCTTGCGCGTCAGTATTGCCAGTACCAACCAGCTCAAAGGCGTATTGACCGCTGACTATGACGATCACAAGCGCATTTATGATGCTATCTGTGCGGGTGATAAAGAGGAGGCGAGCAGGGCAGTAAGAGTGCTGCTGCAAGAGGTGATGCAGTTAATTAATGTCTCTCTGGTAAAACCGAAATAAACTGCAGAGGTCAGAGTTTTCTACCTAAGCTACTATCGGTAAGCGAACCTGTTCAAGCAGAGAGAATTCAACATGCAGAGCTTTTCAAATCACCAAGGATACGCCCGTTACCCCAGTCTGGTTGGGCGCAGTGTCTTTATTACCGGTGGTTCTACCGGGATAGGTGCGGCCTTGGTGGAAGCATTTGTGGCCCAGGGGGCAAAAGTCGCTTTCATTGATATCGATGAAGCGGGTGCCTTGGCATTGTGTGACGAGCTGGAACAAAAAGGTTTTGCTCGTCCCTGGTTTGAGTTGTGCGATGTCAGCGATATAGCCGCACTCAAACAGAGTGTGCTCAACGCGCAAAAAATGGTGGGTGATATCAGTGTGTTGGTGAACAACGCTGCCAATGACCAGCGCTACGACACCCGTACGATGACGGCGGATAATTGGTATCGCGGTCTGGCGATTAATTTGCATCCCGCCTTTTTTGCGGCACAAACCGTACACCCTATGATGGTTGCGTTGGGTGGTGGATCGATCATCAATATCAGTTCGATCAACGTACAATTTGGCCCGCCTAATCTGGCCAGTTATATCACTGCCAAGGCGGGAATTCTGGGAATTTCCAAAGCGCTGGCAACGGATTACGGTGTGGATAATATCCGGGTGAACTCCATTTTGCCGGGTTGGGTGGCAACGCCAAAACAATTGGAAAAATGGCTTACCCCGGAAGAAGAAGCGGAATTGATGAAGCGTGTATGCCTGAAAAAACGTTTGGGCGCACACGATGTTGCCAATCTCGCGTTGTTCCTCGCGGCGGATGATTCTGCCATGATCACATCGCAAGAATTTATTGTCGATGGCGGGAGAATTTAACGCGCAGTTTCATCGATGCTGGCGTTATTGGCGTGTATTACAAGAAGCATTCATCAGCAAACTGATGAATGCTTCTTGCTATTAGAGAGAGCTATTTCTACAAAAGCGATTGGATAAACACAACCACACGAACGTCTCCCATAAAAAATCGCAGACCTGATAAAAACAAAATTTTTTAATAACACGTGCTTTACCAAAGCACTGCTACATAGAGGTTAATCATGATTCTTAACGGCTTGGATATTGGCGTATTGGTCGTCTACACACTGGTGTTATTGGGTGTTGCCTGGTGGGTTTCCCGCGATGAAAAAGGCCACGAAAAAAATGCCAATGACTATTTTCTGGCAAGCAAATCCTTACCTTGGTGGGCGATTGGTGCATCGTTAATTGCAGCAAATATCTCGGCCGAACAAATTATCGGTATGTCTGGTTCCGGTTATGTGATCGGCATGGGGATCGCCGCTTACGAACTTATGGCGGCCATTACCTTGATCATTATCGCCAAGTATTTTTTGCCCATTTTTCTCGCCAAAGGCATTTATACCATGCCGCAATTTTTGGAAAATCGTTACGACGGACGTGTACGTACCGTAATGGCGATTTTCTGGCTCGCGCTTTACACCTTCGTGAATTTAACCTCGGTGTTATATCTGGGGTCACTCGCTATTTCGCAATTCCTCGGTGTAGATATGCTCTATGGCATGATCTTTCTTGCGCTGTTCTCCATGACCTATTCGATTTATGGCGGGCTCAAAGCAGTTGCGATGACCGATATTATTCAGGTTGTGCTGTTGGTGCTTGGGGGATTATTTGTCAGCTATCTCGCGCTCAATCAAATATCCGGTGGTGCTGGTGTGGTTTCCGGTTTCTCTACGTTGCTGGAAAAAGCACCGGAAAAATTCGACATGATTTTATCGCCAGAAAACCCGAGCTACGCAAACCTGCCGGGTATTTCGGTCTTGATTGGCGGCTTGTGGATTATGAATATCAGCTACTGGGGTTTTAACCAATACATTATCCAGCGCGCCTTGGCTGCAAAAAGTATTCAGGAAGCACAAAAAGGTATGGCTTTTGCGGCTTACGTAAAATTATTTGTGCCCATTATTGTTGTGTTGCCAGGTATTTGCGCAGTTGTTCTTGCGCCGGATTTAAGCAAGCCCGACCAAGCCTATCCTGAAATGATGAAGTTATTGCCGCACGGTTTGCTGGGCGTTGCATTTGCTGCATTGGTTGCTGCTATTGCATCGTCACTCAGCTCCATGAGCAACAGCGTGTCCACTATTTTCACAATGGATATTTATAAAAAATCATTTAATCCTGAAGCCTCGGAGCACAAGCTGGTATTTGTGGGCCGTTTGACCGCAACAATTGCGATGATAGTTGCCGTATTACTGGCCAAACCTTTGGTTGGTAAATCTGAACAGGCATTCCAATTCATTCAGGAATTTACCGGCTTCTTTACACCGGGCATTGTGGTTATTTTCCTGTTTGGATTCTTCTGGAAGAAAGCGACAGCGGCGTCTGCACTGACTGCGGCAATTGCGTCGGTGACTTTCTCCTGGTTGTTTAAGCTTTACATTCCTGAAGTACCTTTTATGGATCGTGTTGGTTTGGTCTTTATTTTGTGTTGTGTATTGGCTGCTGCAGTAACTTATTTGGGTGGAGCAAAAGATCAGCCAAATGCAGTCGATTTGAACGGAGTCAGTTTCTCTACAACATCGGGTTTTAATACTGCTTCCTTAGGCGTGGTGTTGGTGTTGATTGTGATCTACGCTACCTGGTGGTAAACAGGATTTTCTCTGTTTGGAAAATGCCCCTGTTCAGGGGCATTTTTTTATCTGCTTTTTTACTTTAACGAATGTGTTTCTTATGGTTGCGTTTACGCTAGTTGATATTGTCCCTTGCGCGAATACCTTGGGTGAAGGTGTGCAGTGGAATCAGCAGGACGGTTGTTTCTGGTGGACCGACATCCACGCACAAAAACTTTATCGCTATCAATTGGATGATAAAACCTTATCGCACTGGGATATGCCCGAAAAGTTGGGGTGCTTTGCGTTTGCAAAACATGATTCACGTTTGCTCGCCGCATTTGCATCCGGGTTTGCCTGGTTTACGCCAGACACGGGCGAGGTGGAATGGATCGCAAAACCGGAAGCGCATTTAATTGGCAACCGCTCCAATGACGGGCGTTGTGATCGCCAGGGGCGTTTCTGGATGGGGAGTATTCGCGAACAGCAAAAAACGCCGTGGGAATATGCATCGCTTTATTCGTTAAGTGTTGATGGAAATGTGCAGCAACATCTCACCGGGTTACATATTTCCAACGCACTGTGTTGGAGCCCGGATTCGCGCCAGATGTATCACGCCGACTCGCCCAGTCACACCATCAATGTCTATGATTTTGATGCAGTGAGCGGCAAGCTTTCCAATAAACACGTGTTTGCGCAAACGGACGCAGGTATAGAGCCGGACGGCGCTTGTGTTGATGCGCAAGGTTTTGTTTGGAATGCGCAATGGGGTGGGAGCCGGGTAGTGCGGTATTCACCTGTGGGTGAAATCGATTTTATTTTACCCATGCCGGTAACCCAGCCAACCTGTGTTGCGTTTGGTGGGGCGCAATTAAATCTACTTGCAGTCACCAGCGCGTGCGTTGGGTTAAGCGATGCCGCTTTACAGCAGCAGCCGCAAGCAGGCCATTTATTTATTTTTCAAACTGACATCACCGGTTTATTGGAAGAGCGTTTCGGATGATGTTGGTTTTGAAGTGACTGTTGGTTTTGAGGTGATTGTTGGTTTTGAGGAAGCTGTGGTTTTTAGGTGATTACTGTTGAATAGATAATAAAAAGCCCGGCGAACCGGGCTGTTTGAAAACGCGTTAATCATTAATCCGGCACAACAAACGGGAAATAATTTTTCGCGTTGTTGAAGCTAATGTCCTGGATCATTTTGCCTACCATTTTGGTGTCGTCAGGCACTAACCCTTTGGCCATATCGCGCCCCAAAATTCCACACAAAATGCGGCGGAAATATTCGTGGCGTGAATAACTCAAAAAGCTGCGGCTATCGGTCAGCATACCCACAAAGCGGCTCAGCAGGCCAAGCTGGCTAAGCGCTTCAATCTGACGAGTCATGCCATCCATTTGGTCGAGGAACCACCAGCCGCTGCCAAACTGGATTTTGCCAGCCGATGAGCCGTCCTGGAAGTTGCCAATCATAGTGCCGATCACTTCATTATCGCGCGGGTTCAGGTTGTAAATAATGGTTTTGGCGAGTTTGTTTTGATCGTCCAGTCTGCCCAAAAACTTGGCCAGCGGTTTGGCGTAGTTGTGGTCGCCAATAGAATCAAATCCGGTATCGGCACCCAGTGTACGGAACAGCCGCGGGTTGTTATTGCGGATCGCACCAATGTGGAATTGCTGCACCCAACCTTTAGCGTGATCTTGCAGTGCAAATTCGACCATCATCGCTGATTGGAATTTTTCAATTTCAATCGCATCCAGATCTTTATGGTTGCGGATTTTCAGGAAAATTGCGTTGATTTCTTCTTGCGTGTAATCGGCTGCATAGACAGTTTCCAAACCGTGATCCGATAAACGGCAACCATTTGCGTGGAAATAATCGTGGCGTATGTCCAGTGCTTTTATCAAATCAGCAAATGTATTGATGTTCACATCGGCCGCAATGGCAAGGCGGTCAAGGTACTTGTTATAGGCCTCGGTATTGTCCACCATCATCGCGCGATCAGGGCGCCAGGTGGGCAGCATGGCGGATTTGAACGAGGTGTCCGCAGCAACGGTTTTGTGATGCGCAAGATCGTGAATCGGGTCGTCAGTGGTACACACCATTTTCACATTCGCCTGGGTCATCAGACCGCGTGCACTGAACTCCGGTGTGGCAAGCAGTTCATTGCATTCATCCCAGGTGCGCTTGGCGTTGCTGCTATCCAACAGGCGGTCAGTAATGCCGAAGGGTTTGCGCAGCTCCAGATGCGTCCAGTGGTAAAGCGGATTGCGCAGGGTGTAAGGCACTGTCTCACACCATTTTTCAAATTTTTCCCAGTCGCTGGCATCGCCAGTACAGTAACGCTCATCCACACCGTTTGAGCGCATAGCGCGCCATTTGTAGTGATCACCTGCCAGCCACACTTCGTAGAGGTTTTTGAATTGTTTATTTTGACCTACTTGTTCCGGGGGGAGGTGACAGTGGTAATCAATGATGGGCATTTGTTTGGCGTATTCATGAAACAGAATTTTCGCCTGCTCGGTATCGAGCAAAAAGTCGTCGTGGATAAAGCTCATTCTCACAATTCCTCAATAATGCCGAAGCCACAGCAGATCCGCATGAGGCTGTGCGATGGCAAGAAAAAAATTAACGCTCAACGCATGTCAACAGCTTGGCTCATTATTGGAGCCGCTGAACCTTGTGAAAAGGAGACTGGTTGATGACTGTTATCTCATCAGATGCTAGACCTGTTGAAATAAGTTTGACCGAGGATTGCCTGCCCAAAGGCTAGATTGATAAACAACAATGACCTTCAACATTGGGCGCGTTGCTATTTTGCAACTTGTCAGTAAGTGTAACGCTTGCCAGATAAAATACCAACAGCCCTCCAGGTGCATTTAACAGAAGAATTACACTTCTTAAACACGGATGTAACCGTTTACAGTATAATCCTGCCGGTGGTGGAATCGGTTAAGCAAATCTTTATCAATGGGCTATAGTCAAAGCAAGTGTTGATCTTTCAAGTGTTTGCAAAAATGGAGCCTGCTATGACCAAGCCAATCATCCACAACAACCCTTATTACGGACTGCTGCGAGCAGAGCGCGTGGCTGAGTTCAACCAGCGCAAAGCGCGTGGAGAAGTAAAAGAGGGCATGTTACGCGGGGGCGATTTCCGTGGTTTGGATTTGCGTGAATTGGATGCAAGCGGATTGGATTTACGCGATGCCTATTTTCGCGGAGCAGACTTGCGCGGCATTGACTTCCGTACCACCCAATTAGAGGGAGCCAGTTTTTGCCAGGCACATATTTCCGGCTGCTTTTTCCCGCGTGAACTGACCGCAGATGAATTGCGTTTGTCATTTGATTTGGGAATCCGGGTGCGCTACCAATCTACATAACGGAACGCATATTTTTTGCTTCTGGCGATTTACAAATCCCTCTCTTCTGGCAACCGGCACCCGACTTTCGGCGCGCCGGTTGTACGCGTTTAAAACACAGCAGCATTATTTTTATAAAAAAGACCACTGCCTTTTCGTTAGCGGCGAATACCGGATAACGAAGGTTAAAAATCCAGACTCCAGAGAGGAAAACAATGAAGCATTCATTAACGCGTTCGCTATTGGCTGCGATGCTATTGGCTATTGCAGGTTGTAATCAGTCATCTGACCCTTCATCAAATTCTGCACCGGCTTCTTCATCGGGTTCTGCCGAAGCCAGTGTAGTAAGCCAGGTTATGAAAGAACAAAAAAATGCCGTAATTGAGGTTACGCTGGTTGATAAAAAAGCCACCATCGAGACACGTTCACTGTTTGCATTTATGCAACAACAGCGCAAAGAGTCGATTATGTTTGGTCACCAGCATGAAACCACACAAGGCTTAACTATCACCGCTACCGATGGAACCCAATCCGATACATTTAATACGGTGGGCGATTTTGCGGCAGTATATGGTTGGGATACGCTCTCTATCGTTGCACCAAAATTAGAAGGCGATGTGGTTGAGCAAATTAAAAAAGCCTATGCGCGCGGTGGCATAATTACTGTGAGCTCGCATTTTGATAATCCTTTAACCTCTAAACAAATTGGCGACAAACAAGCAGGCGAATGGCCAGCAGGTACCTCCTGGGATAAAACACCGGCGGTTGTTGCGGCGTTACCCGGTGGAGAAGCCAATGCCGTGTATAACGGTTATCTTGATCAGCTTGCCGATTGGGCTAACAATTTGAAGGATGATAATGGCAAATTAATTCCCGTGATTTTCCGCATACTGCATGAAAATACCGGTAGCTGGTTTTGGTGGGGTAATGAGCAATCAACACCCGAACAATACAAACAACTTTATCAATACACTGTGGAATATTTGCGCGATACCAAAGGCGTACACAATTTTTTGTACGCGTATTCACCCAATAATTTCTGGGAGGTAACGGAAGAAAATTATTTAGAACGTTACCCCGGCGATGCTTATGTTGATGTGCTGGGGTTCGATACTTACGGTGAAGCTGAAAATAACGAAAACTGGTTTAAAAACGTGGTTGCCAATGCCGCATTGGTTGCGCGTATGGCTGATGAGCGCGAAAAAATCCCGGTGATTTCCGAAATTGGCATTCGCGCACCGGATATTGAAGCAGGTAAGTTTGATAATCAGTGGTACCGTAAACTGATTGCTGCATTAAAAGCGGATGTCGATGGGCGCAATATTTCGTTCTTACTCACCTGGCGCAATGCGCCCGAAGGCGTTCCCGGGCCAGATGGAAAAAATGTCCCTCATTATTGGGTGCCTGCTAACCGCGATGAAAATATCAATAACGGCACCTTGGATGATTTCCGTGAGTTCTATAAAGACGAGTTCACCGCATTTAACCGCGATATTTCCGGGGTTTATACCATTGAAACCCGAGTGAAATAAAAGTGTGTAACGTGTGATGAAAACGGCCCTCATTGAGGGCCGTTTTTATGTTTACTGTGCTGATAACAATAACGGCATTTCTGCTGCGGAATCGTATTTTGAAACAGGAACGGGAATTGTGTGTTGCTTATAGTGCGCATGAAATTCTGGGTTAAATAACTCCAGCTGCAAAAAATGATTATTCTCCCGCAAATCAATAAATCGTACTCCCACCCCAAGCAAACGCACCGGCATTGCTTTGCGTTCATAAGCATCTGCACACAAGCTTTGCAATTCTGCGAGCGATACCGAGCTGGCACTGCGCTCAATAGTAGTGATGCTGAAATCGGAAAATTTTATTTTTACAAACAGTTTTACCACTTTGTAATCTTCATCGACTCGCCGTAAGCGAATTGCCAGTTGTTGGCTGAGCGAGGGGATTTCATTCAGGCATTGGGTTATGCCGGGCAAATCCTGCGCAAAGGTATTTTCGACGCTTAACGATTTGCGGCGGCGGTCAACGGTTACGGGGCGCTCATCAATGCCGCGGCTCAAGTGATACAAACGCGCGCCCATTTGCCCAAAGCGCTGCGTTAATTCAAATACTGAAAATTTATGCAAATCGCTGCAGGTAAAAATAGCCAGTTCAGCTAATTTACTCGCCATAGCTTTGCCTACACCATAAATTTTATTAACCGGTAATTGCGCCACAAAATCAGGTACTTTCGCTGGCGTAATAACAAATTGTCCATTGGGTTTATTCCAGTCGCTGGCGATTTTGGCGAGAAATTTATTCGGTGCGATACCCGCGGAAACAGTAATCCCGATTTCTTTATGAATGCGCGCGCGAATTTCCTGCGCGATCAAGGTGGCGCTGCCGTGATGAAATTCTGACTCGCTGACATCCAGAAAAGCTTCATCCAACGACAAGGGTTCAACCAATTCGGTGTATTCGTAAAAAATACTGCGCATCTGCAGCGAGGCTTCGCGGTACGCGTCCATACGGTGGGGTAATAAAATTAAATCCGGGCAGAGGCGCTTGGCGTGGCTGCTTGGCATGGCGGAGCGTACACCGAACTTTCGCGCTTCGTAATTGCAGGTAGAAATAACCCCGCGGCTTTCGCTGCGGCCGCCCACGGCAATCGGGCGATTGAGCAGCGAAGGGTCATCGCGCATTTCAATCGCTGCAAAAAAACAGTCGGCATCCAGATGGATAATTTTACGCATGGGGCAGGTCAATATTGAATCGATACTGTATTTAAACACAGTGCTTGCAAAATGACAGCTAGGGTTGGACTCAGGAAGATGAAAATCCTGACAGATGCTGGCAGCAATTCGATGAGTGGGTAAAATTAGGTTAACTTGTATGACAATATGATGATGTCATGATTATCCTTTATCGCCTGAAGTTAACGATAAATACAAACAATGGAGAACCTTCTATGCGTTTCATCAAGCCGCTTGCCGCCGCTATAGGCCTGTGTGCCTCGTCGCTGGTGTTTGCCAATACCCAAGTGAGTGTAGACACCACCAAGCCCGGTCCTGTCATTAATAAAAATATCTATGGCCAATTTGCTGAGCACCTTGGGCGCGGTATATACGAAGGCATTTGGGTCGGCCCCAAATCCAAAATCCCCAATACCAAAGGCTGGCGTAATGATGTTGTGGGTGCGCTGAAAGAATTGCAGGTGCCGCTAGTGCGTTGGCCTGGCGGTTGTTTCGCCGATGAATATCACTGGCGCGAAGGCATTGGCCCGCGCGATAAGCGCCCGGCACGTGTGAATACCAACTGGGGTGGCGTGATAGAAGATAACGCTGTAGGTACGCATGAGTTCTTTGACCTGGTTGAAATGCTGGGTGCAGAAGCCTATGTGAACGGCAATTTGGGCACCGGTACTCCGCAAGAGATGGCAGAGTGGCTGGAGTATATGACGTCAGACAGTAAATCCACGCTGGCCGAGCTGCGCCGCAAAAACGGCCGCGATAAACCCTTCCGCGTACACTATTTTGCGATTGGTAACGAAGCCTGGGGTTGTGGCGGCAACATGACGCCCGAGTTCTACACGCATCTGTACAAGCAGTACGCCAGCTTCCTCAAAACACCAAAAGACAACACGCCTATTTTAATTGCGAGCGGTGGTCACACCGAGGACACCAGCTGGGCAGATCACCTCACTGCCAACGTAAAACCGAATTGGGCATTGCGTATGGATGCGGTGAGCTTCCACTACTACACCTTGCCAACCGGCGATTGGACAGTAAAAGGCGCAGCCACCGGCTTCCCGGAAAAAGAGTGGATGTCCACCATGGTTAACACGTTGAAAATGGATCAGTTCATTGTCAACAACAAAAAAGTGATGGATAAAAATGATCCCGAGAAAAAAGTTGGTTTTTATGTGGATGAATGGGGTACATGGTACGACGTAACCGGTGATGACGATCCTGGTTTCCTTTACCAACAAAACACCATGCGCGATGCAATCGTAGCGGCGCTCAACTTCAATATTTTCCACAAACACGCCGACCGTGTGCACATGAGTATCATTGCGCAAATGGTTAACGTATTGCAGGCGATGATTTTGACCGATAAGGAAAAAATGATCCTGACTCCGACCTATCACGTGTTCAAAATGTACAAGCCCTTCCAGGATGCAACCAGCTTGCCTCTGGAATTAAAAGATGTACCCAAATACACCTTGGGTGATGCATCTATTCCTGCGGTGAGTGCAACAGCTGCGCGCGCTAAAGATGGCAAAATTTATATCGCGCTGGTTAACGCCAATCCGAACAAAGCGGAAACCGTGAATGTAAGCCTTGCGGGCGTAAACATGAAAAGTGTTAACGGAGAAATACTGACCGCCGCAGCGATGGATACACACAATACATTTGCAAAACCAGATGCGATTAAACCTGCCGCTTATTCTGCAAAAGCAGAAAATGGCAAGCTCGCATTATCACTGCCTGCTAAATCGGTTGTGGTGGTTGCGGTAGAGTAATGCAGAGTAAATAGTGCTTTAAATAAAAACTGGTAGAAACAAAAAGGGCGCAAGTAATTGCGCCCTTTTTGTTTTGCGTTTACACGTGTTATCAAAACAAATCTTCAATCGATAAATAGCGCTCGCCGGTATCGTAACTGAAAATAATCACGCGGCTGCCGGGTTTCATCTCTGCTTGTTTTTGTGCGACAGCGGCAAGCGTCGCCCCGGAGGAAATACCCACAAAAATCCCTTCTTTTAAGGCGCATTGGCGAGCCATTTCAAACGAGGCTTCTTCGCTGACCAGTACTGTGCCGTCCAGCGTTTCTTTGTTTAACACTTGCGGAATAAATCCGGCCCCAATACCTTGCAAACGGTGCAAGCCTTTTTGGCCGCCACTGATCACCGGGGATTTTTCCGGTTCTACCGCAAAGGTTTTTAAGTGCGGGAATTTTTCTTTCAATGCTTCACTACAGCCGGTGATGTGGCCGCCGGTGCCGACACCGGTGATCATGTAATCAATACCTTCGGGGAAATCCGCAAGAATTTCTTGTGCGGTAGTGTTGCGGTGAACTTCCACGTTGGCGGGGTTGTTGAATTGTTGTGGCATCCAGCTGTTGGGATTTTCGGCGAGTAATTCATTGGCTTTGGCGATACAGCCACCCATGCCCAATTCTTTTGGTGTCAGCACCAGTTCAGCGCCTAACGCTTTCATATTTTTGCGTCGTTCAACTGACATGGATTCCGGCATGGTGAGAATAAGGCGATACCCTTTTACCGCGCACACCAGCGCAAGGCCAATACCGGTGTTACCCGATGTCGGCTCGATAATGACGGTGTCTTTGTTGATCAAGCCTTTTGCTTCGGCATCTTCAATCATCGCGAGCGCGATACGGTCTTTAATGCTGGAGCCGGGATTAAAACGTTCCACCTTCATCCACACTTCAATGTCATTGCGGAATAAATGATTGATGCGGACGTGCGGGGTATTACCAATGGTTTGCAAAATATTATCGACTTTCATGTGAATATCCTTCTTGTGATACTTGCCGATGCAATCGGCAAGCGATGTTGTGAATAAACGGTCTGGTTACAGAATTAATGAATGCCTAATAGATCGAGTGTTTTGCGATTGGGAAAACCATCGGCGATCATGCCTTGCTGATGTTGGAATTCACTGAGCGCACGGCGAGTGCCGGGGCCAAAAATACCGTCGGGTTTTCCGGCATCAATACCTTTTTGGTTAAGTGTTTCTTGCAGTTGAATGACTTGTTGGCGATGTAAGCGCGGTGCATCGGTGGGCGGTGGTTGCATTAATTTTCCGCCCCCGGCAATTTGATCGGCCAGCTGCCCAACTGCAATCGCATAAAATTCCGAACGGTTCCAGCGCATGATGACATTGAAGTTGTCGTACACTAAAAATGCCGGACCTTGGTGGCCTGCAGGCACCAGTAATGATGCAGTTATTTCCGCTGCCGGGAGTGGTGTATTGTCGGCGCGCATTACGCCCAATTTGCTCCACTCGGCAATGGATTTGTGATTTTTCAAACCGGCTTCCATAAACGGAAAATTGCGCGGCAATTTTACTTCGCGTCCCCAGCGGGTATCGTTATTCCATCCCAGACTTTTTAAGAAATACGCAGCAGAGGCGAATGCATCGGATTTGCTGTTCCACAAATCGCGTTTGTTGTCCCCATCAAAATCCACCGCATTTTTTAAATAGGCGGATGGCATAAATTGGAAGTTGCCCATTGCACCTGCCCAGGAACCTACCATTTTGTTTGGCGCTATATCGCCTTTATCCAAAATGCGCAGTGCATTAATTAATTCGATGGTAAAAAATTCGCTGCGTCTTGGATCACACGCGAGTGTAGCGAGTGAATCGACAACAGGGATGTTGCCGTAGTAGCTGCCAAAGTTGGTTTCCAATCCCCAAAATGCCAGCAAGTAAGGCGCGGGCACGCCGTATTCCTGTTCAACGTGGTTCAGTAATGCGCTGTGTTTTTTCCACAGCTCACGGCCTTGCGCGACCCGTTGTGCAGTGACGCGGCGATTAAAATAATCAGCAAAGGTCGCAGTAAATTCCGGTTGTTGGCGATCCAATTCCAACACGCGTTTATTGAGTTTGGCGTTGCCCAAACCGGTGCGGATGATGTTGTCGGAAATGCCTTCGCTTTTTGCTTTGGCTGAAAATGTTTTCAAGCAAGCGGAAAAATCCGCGTTGGAAATCATGGGCGCGGCAGTCTTGAGTGGTGAAGCTGCTGCCGTATTGATGGATGCAGTGGGTGTATTTTTTTCTGCCGTTTTGGCAGCAGGTTGTTGTTCGGTTTGATGCTGTGTTGCGGGTGTTTGCGCGCAAGAGAGCAGGCTCATACAGCAAATAGCCGATAACAGGTTACGCATAGAATTCATAAAAACTCCGGGTGATCAATTACTGCCCAAGCAACAGTCGCGTGCAAAATGAGCGATTCGCGGCAGCATTAGCGTCATTAAATGAGTGGCTATGATAACGCCAAGCTGGTGATAAAAGCCTATTGAATTGCGCGCTAGGCTTTTATCGACACGCCCCAAACGTAAAAAAGTGTGAGTTGAAGTTAATCCAACCGTTTCTTGAATCGGCTGGCGGCGGCAATGACGCCCAGAACCGTAAAGCCAATAAGCCACCACAAATCTGGCTGTAAATCTTCCAGTGTTGCGCCGCGCAAGACAATTGCGCGCACCATGCGAATAAAGTGAGTTGCAGGCAGTGCCTCGGCAATCCACTGTGCCGCTTCGGGCATGCCTTCGTAGGGGAACATAAAGCCGGAAAGTAGTATCGATGGAATCAGCAAAAACACCGTGAGCTGCATCGCCTGCAATTGGGTTTTGGCGATGGTAGAAACCAGCAAACCGAGCGTGAGGCTGGCGCTGATAAACGCAAATACGCCGAGCACCAGCTGATCTAACCGGCCATTAATCGGTACATCAAAAATCAAATGGCCGAGGCCGAGAATAATCGCGACCTGGATCAAGCCGACAAAAATATAGGGCACGATTTTGCCAATCATAATTTCGCTGGAGCGCACCGGTGTGGTGATCAGCAATTCCAGGTTGCCGCGCTCGCGTTCGCGCACCAGCGCTGCCGAGGTGAACATCACCATGGTCATAGTGAGCACAATCGCCACCAGCCCCGGCACAATGTTCACTGCCGAGCGCCGCTCCGGGTTAAAAAAGAGTGCGATTTCAAACGTATTTTTACGTGCGATGGGCTGCGCCTCAAAGCCGCTGGCAAAAGGCATTTGTTGCAGGGCGAGCAGGGCGTTGCTGACCATGGTATCCGAGCCGTCAATCAGCCACTGGGCGATGGGGCGTTGGTCTTGCAAGCGCTGGCCAAAATCCTCGGGAATCACCAGCACCGCGTGTACATGGCCACGGCGAATTGCATCCTCCGCCAGCGCGGGCGTTTGATAGGTTTCGGTAACGCTCACCACCTGAGTGGCGGTAAGGTCGCTAATCAGCGCCCGCGCCGTTTGGGTGTGGCTTAAATCCACCACGCCCACCGGTAAGTCGCGCACGTTAGTGTTGATCGCAAAACCAAATAACAAGAGTTGGATCAGCGGCACCATCACCACCATGCCAAAAGTGGGGCGGTCGCGCGTGAGCTGGCGCAGCTCCTTAAAGACGATTGCGCCTATGCGTTGCAGACTTTGGCTGAAGGCATTCATTGACGAGCCCCTTGTCCATCAGCGTTGCTGCCGGTGCAGTGGACAAACACATCTTCAAGGCTTGGCCGCACCGCATGTATCTGGCGATTGGCGACCAATGTCGGATGCACGCTGCGCAACCAGTTTTCCGGTTCATCAATAGATTCTTTGATAAGTACGCGCAAATGCGTGCCCTGTTGCGCAGTGGAGACGACTTCCGGCAGCTCGCCCAATTGCTGTTTGAGCTGGCGCAAATTTTCGCCGTCTATCTCCACCACCCTGGCACCCAGTTCGCGCATCAGTTGTGCGGGTGAACCATCGGCGCGTTTTACCCCGCCCTCCATAATCGCCAAACCATGGCAGCGCTCGGCTTCGTCCATGTAATGGGTGGAAACCAGAATGGTGGTGCCGCTATCGCAGAGGTCAAATAACTTCTCCCAAAAGTCGCGCCGGTTTTCCGGGTCTACGGCGGAGGTGGGCTCATCCAGAATCAATAATTCCGGCTGATGCAGAGTGGCTGCGGCGAGTGCCAACCGCTGGCGTTGTCCACCGCTAAGCGAACCGGCCAGACGTGTTTTGCGCTCATCCAATTGATAGCGGCTGAGCTGGCTGTCGATCAGCTGTTTCACGCTGCGGCTTTCCAAATTGTAAATCTGCGCCATAAAGCGCAGGTTTTCCTGCACGGTTAAATCGTCGTAGAGCGAAAACTTTTGCGTCATATAACCGAGGCGACGGCGCAGCAATTCCGCTTGCGCGGGAATATCCATACCCAATACACGAATCCTGCCCGCACTGGGGGTGAGCAGGCCGGTGATTAAACGCATACTGGTGGATTTACCGCAGCCGTTGGGGCCGAGGAAGCCGTAAATCGTTTTATGGGGGATGCGCAAATCGAGCGAATCCACCGCGACAAAATCGCCAAAGCGGCGGGTCATGCCGCGTGTTTCTATCGCCCACTGATTCGTGGCATCAGTCATCGCTGTATCAGTCATGAGGCAACTCAACCTGCACGGGCAAGCCGCTGGGTAAATTGGCCGCTGAGTCGGGCAATTGCACTTCCGCTAAATAGACAAGGCGAGCGCGATCTGTGGAGTTGAGCGCGAAGTAGGGCGTAAACGCCGGGTCTTGCGAGATCCAGCGCAGCTTGCCGGTTTGCGGTTGATCCAGTCCATCCACATGGATCACCAATTCCTGCCCCGCGCTCAGTTTCAGGCGATGGGTTTCAGGGACATAAATTCGCGCGTAGGGCGCATGTTTATCGAGTAGGGTCGCCACCGCTTCACCGACGCTGGTGCGCTCGCCCAGGTGCTTGGGCAGGTGATCCAGCCGCGCATCGCCAGTGGCGCGAATGCTCAGTTCGCTCAAATTGTATTGCTCCAACTCCAGTGCGGCCTTGGCGAGCGCAACTTGTGCTTCGGCTTGCTGCAAGTCCTCTTCGCGGGTGCCGTTAGTGAGCAGCGATAAGTTTTCGTGAGATTTATCCAGATTGGCTTGCGCTGAATCGCGTTTGGCGCGGGCGCTATCCAGCTCAGCGGCACCAGCGAGCTTTTTACTAACCAGTGTTTCAGCGCGGGCAAAGGTTTTTTGCGCTTCGATCAGTTGTGCCTCTGCGCCTTTGACTTGTGAGCGAGCCGCCGCAATATCTTCCGGGCGCGCGCCGTTTTGCAGTTTGGTGAGGTTGGCCTGCGCGCTGGCGAGGTTGGCCTCGGCCTTGGCAACTAGCGCCTGCTGGCGGCGATCATCCAGTTGCAGCAATAGATCGCCCGCTTTTACATCGCTGCCTTCGGCAATGGGGAGTTGGGTGATGATTTCTGCTGCGGTCGCTTTGAGTACGACCCGGTCGCGTTCCAGCGTACCCAGTGCGAGGTTGGTATTGCGGTCACTGCAAGCGGTGAGCAGGATGGCGATGGTGAAAAAAAGCGTTTGAACCAGAAATGTTTTCATACAATTCCCTGAACATTAAGCTGTCGGGCGAGTCTGCCAGAAATACAGGCAAATAATTGTAAAAGTTATAGGCAGTATCCACAGGTTCGGCAAGATAGAGCTGAACCTTGATTTATGTCAGAATCCGCCCAGTTTTATTTCCATCCTTTTATTTTTTCAGTCAAGGACACCGCCATGCTTGCCACCACATTGTCATCTCTCAACGGTATTCCACCTTTTCTCGCCTATTTTGCTGTGGCGATTGTATTAGTCCTGATTTTTGTACGTATTTACACCTGGATAACGCCGCAGGACGAGCTGGCGCTGATAAAAGCGAACAATCCCGCTGCAGCGCTTGCCTTTGGCGGTGCCTTGATTGGTTTTGCATTGCCGTTGTCCAGTGCAATTACCAATTCATTGTCATTGTTGGATTGTGCGGTATGGGGCGCAGTTGCGTTAATTGTTCAGGTGCTGACTTTTGTGGTGTTGCGTGTAGCGGTCAAGCAATTGCCTGAGCGTATTAATCAAGGTGAAATTGCTACCGGTATTTTTGTTGCCGCCACTGCTGTTGCAGTTGGTCTGATCAACGCCGCGTGTATGAGTTATTAATTTTTTACAGGAAACAAATGATGAAACGCAGTAAAAAAGCCGCTTTGGTATTAATGGTTCCTGTTGCTACTTTGTTGCTCGCCGGTTGTGGCGAAGAGCGTGAACAGGCGATGGTATTTACCGACCCCAGTGAATGTAGTGCTGCTGCATTAAATAGCGCTGCGCAGTGCGAGGCCGATTACGCCGCTGCGCAAGCATTGCACCCGCAAGTTGCGCCAAAATATTTAAACAAACAAGAATGCGAAGTGGATTTTGGTGCGGGCAATTGCGAAACCGCACCGCAACAAACCACATCGGGCGGCAGCGTATTTATGCCGATGATGATGGGTTATCTCGCCGGTCAAATGATGAATCGCGGCGGTGCCAATTTACAGCAACCCGCAGCAGCAGGTGCTGGCGCTGGAACCAATGTGCCTACACAACCGCTGTACAAATCGCGTGATGATCGCGCTACTTTCCGCACGGCAACCAACACGCCGGTTGCAGGCGGCATTGGTCCTATCTCACTGAAGCCATCACAAGTGAAACCGCAAGTAGGCCAAGTGGTGCGCCGTGGTGGTTTTGGTGCGCAAGCGGCATCGCGCAATAGTTTTGGTGGTTAATGCATGAAACGCATCAGTGTTGCCGAGCGCGCTAATTGGCGCGCTTACGCCGAAGAAGTAGGATTTAATTTTCACACCTTCGACGGCGAACCCTACTGGGATGAAACCGCTTACTACCAATTCACTTTGCAACAAATTGAAAATGATCTGGAAGCGCCTACCGAAGAACTGCACCAGATGGTGATGGACATGGTGGGCGATATTACCCGCAGCGAAGAAATGCTCACGCTGCTGAATATTCCGCGCGATTATTGGAGCTACGTGTGGAATTCCTGGAACAAGGGCGAGCCGCATTTGTACGGCCGTATGGATTTGGTGTACAACGGTTTTGGCCCCGCCAAATTGTTGGAATTAAATTACGACACACCAACATCATTATTTGAAACCGGATTTTTCCAATGGGTCTGGTTGGAAGATCAAATTAAAAATGGTGTACTGCCTGAAGGTGCTGATCAATTCAATTCCCTGCACGACAAAATTGAACAAGCCTTTGCACATTTGAGTTTGCCTCAACCGTTTTATTTCACCAGCGTGCGCGACAATATTGAAGATCGCGGTACCGTGAATTATTTAATGGATATGGCCGCGCAAGCAGGCGTGGATGTTCGTTATATTCCACTGGAAGATATTGGTGTCATTGCGGATAAAAATGGCGATAACGAACAGTTTGTCGATCTTGATGATCAGCCAATTAAAGGTTTGTTCAAGTTGTACCCCTGGGAATTTATGGTGCAGGAAGATTTCGCCCGCGCTATCACTGCCGCGAATACCCAAATGATCGAGCCCGCATGGAAAATGCTGTTATCCAACAAAGGTATTTTGCCGCTGCTGTGGGCGCGCTACCCCAATCATCCCAATTTGTTACCCGCGTTTTTTGAAACGGCATCCAGCGAACCTTTTGGCGCAGGATGGGTGCGCAAACCGCTATTTTCACGCGAAGGTGCGAACGTCGATCTCATTACCGCCAACGGTGAAAAAATGTCTGCTGCAGGCCCGTATAGCGACGGCCGTTATATTCGTCAGGCTTTTCACGCACTGCCAAAGTATCGCGATGAATACCGCAATGCCGATACTTACGCAATGCTCGGCAGCTGGGTAGTAGGCGATAGCGCTGCGGGTATTTGTATCCGCGAAGATGCAACGCTCATCACCAAAGATTCGTCGCGATTTTTGCCGCATATTATTTTGGATTAAATGAATGGACTGGTCAGTCCGAGGCTGATTAGGGAAATGCGGTATTACTTTTGATTTTACTTGCACAAATGTCAGTTGTGCCGATGGTGCATGTTTGTGGAGACGATAATTCTCTCGGAAAATAAAAAGGGCGGCTGATAGTTCAGCCGCCCTTTTTATCGCAAAACGCTATTGAAAATTAAGCGTTGCGTTGTGCGCGACGACGCGCCAGAAATACACCCATCAAACCCATCATCATCAGGATGAAGCTGCTTGATTCTGGAACGTTACTTTGAATGCCGTCGAAAGAAATATTATCGACAACTTCAATCAGGTTAATTGGATTAAACGTAGCATCAACATAAGCGAAAATTGCTGAGTTGAAATTGATACCAGACAGGCTGATTGACTGGTTCATGTAGTCATCGCGGTTAAGTACGACGGTGGTGCTACCTACATTTACGCCATCCAGAAACAATGACAGCATTGCAAGGTCGCCTGCGTTGGAGTAACCGGCATCATCGTTTCCAAAGTCAAGTGACAGAAAGCTGTAAACATTTGAGAAAATCATTTTCAACTGGCTTTGGTCGTCGCTATTCACCGCCAGAGCATTTCCGTGTGATTGATGACCGTAATCATACACATCTAATTCGCTGCCCATGGTGTCAAACAGCTGTACGCCGCTTACTGTGTATCCATTCGCTTTGTAGCCAATAGATTCAGAAGTGAAATCAATTAAAGCTGCGTTTGCAGAGCAGGTGGCCAACAGCATAAGGGCAGTAAAAAACATTTTCATAGTGGTTCGTTTCCTTTGAAAAGAGTTAATTGAGGTGCCATCACCTCGGCGCCCAAATAGCACATCAGGTGCCATATTGAAAATAATTATAAATTTCAATCGCTTATAGAAATTTATATTTTTTGGCAAGGTCTTTTTGTAAGAAATTTCGACATGTTGCGAT
Source organism: Cellvibrio sp. pealriver (assembly GCF_001183545.1). Taxonomy (NCBI): domain Bacteria; kingdom Pseudomonadati; phylum Pseudomonadota; class Gammaproteobacteria; order Cellvibrionales; family Cellvibrionaceae; genus Cellvibrio; species Cellvibrio sp. pealriver. The sequence goes on along the minus strand of NZ_KQ236688.1, from coordinate 2,346,697 downwards.
CTTGATAATGCGGTGGGATGTTGATTCGGTAGTACTTAATTGTTACTTGTTGATCTAATTACTGAGCAAGGATTTCCCACCGCAACAACGCCTTCGGGAATATCTTTTGTCACTACACTGCCTGCACCAACGACCGAACCTTTGCCGATGGTTACGCCTGCCAAAATAATTGCGCCGCCGCCAATCCAGCAATCATCACCAATGGTGACGGCTGCACAAAATTCCTTGCCGGTTGCACGTTCAAGCGGGTCGAGTGGATGGGTTGTTGCATAAATCTGTACGCTTGGGCCGAACATGACGCGGTCGCCAATACGGACTTCGGCGCAATCCAGAATCACGCAGTTGTGATTGGCATAAAATTTTTCGCCCAAAAAAATATTGCTGCCGTAATCGCAGTAGAAATTCGGTTCGATATAGGCGCTGGATACTTGCCCGAAGAGTTGTTGATAAATCGGTTTGCGCGCTTTGATTTGATCGGCGGGCAGGGCGTTGAGTTGCTGGCAAAGTTGCTTTGCGCGTTTGCGTTCAGCCCTGAGCTGCGGGTCATGCGGGTTTACTTCGGTAAAAGGATTCATCGGCTGGCTCACGGGAATGGGATCTATTACGGTAGAATGCCCGAATTAACTGATTCATTCAAAGAGCCATAGTATGAGAACCAATGATATTTTCCGTAAACTGACGCAATCCCTGCCGTTAACGGTAGAGCAAGTTCAGGCATTGTTTGCGCAATCGGATATTGAGTTGAGCGAAAAAGAAGTCGCTAACCTGCTTAAAACCGATTATCAACCCGGCTTTGAATCAATGCCGGAATATATTCTGCTTATTTTTCTGAATAATTTAATCGACCAAAAGCGCGGCAAAAAGGCAGATGCCCAACCGGAAGTCATCGAAAAACACCACAAAATTTCCAACAATGATGTTCTGAAAAAATTGCGTATCGCTTTCAACTTGCATGAGCAGGATGTGCGCGATGCGCTTAAGTTGGCAACCATTGAATTAACCAAATCCGATTTGTCTGCACTGTTCCGCAAACCCGGTCACGAGCATTACAAAGTTTGCGATGATAGCTTGGTGCTCGATTTTATTGAGGGGCTCGGATTGTTATTGCAGCAGCGTGCTGCCGGGGTTTAAGGATGGACACAAACGCGCTGGTGATTGCCAATGTGACCCGTTGGTTAAATGAGGTCGTGATTGGCTTAAATCTTTGCCCGTTTTCCGCCAAGCCTACGCGTGAAAATCGCGTGCGTTTTGTTGTTAGCAATGCGCAGGAAGATGAAGACTTATTGCAAGACCTGCAGCGTGAAATGGAATTGCTCGACGAAAAACCAGCCAGCGAAATAGAAACCACGTTAGTCATCATCCCTAATCATTTACAGGATTTTTTTGATTACAACCAGTTTTTAAATTGGGCTGACCAACTGCTCAAACGCAATCGTTGGATAGGTGTATATCAGATCGCCACGTTTCATCCGGATTATTGCTTTGCCGATGCTGAACCGGACGATGCAGAAAATCTAACCAACCGCGCGCCTTATCCTGTTTTGCATATCATCCGCGAGGCGAGTCTGGAAAAAGCACTGGAATATTTCGCTGATGTAGATGAAATTCCAGAGATTAATAAGGCGCGAGTAGAAAGTTTAACAGCAGAAGAAAAACAAAAATTGTTTCCGTATCTTTTTGACAAGTAGCCCGCAAGGAGTGAAACGGATTGCGGGGTGTGTGGCGTTGGGTTGAATCCCGTATTTCGCTAGGCTCCATACGGGCTACGTTGTTGTATTAATTCATCGGCTGACTAAAACAATCAATCAACTCCATCACTTTTTTGGCTTCGCTCACGCTGCACGGATTATCCTGTTCTCCGCGGAAATAGCGATTTACTTGTTCAATCATCGGCTGTTGGATGTGTTGCGGATTGGGAATAACCATTTCCTGTTCGCCTTCTGCATTGCTCAAGCGAATAACTTGTTGGCCAAAAAAATTGATCGACAATTTCCCTGCGGTTCCGATAACTTCGCACAGGTCGCGTGTTTGTTCCGGTGCGACTGCGTAATGCCAGCGCCCTTGCAACACTACGCCGCTATCAAATTTTGCCCAGCCATGTACGCAATCATCTGCTGCATTGAATTGCCGTTGGTTGTAACCAAAACCGCTTGCTTGTACGACTGATCCAAACCAATACAACATAAGATCAAGCTGGTGAGGGGATAAATCGTGAAATAAACCGCCGCCCGATAGTGCAGGGTTTACTCGCCAATTTTCCTCGGTTTCGGCAATAATTTTATCTTTTACTGGCCGCAACATATCCACCTGCACCATGAGTACATCACCAATGGCACCGGTGCGAATCAATTCGGCGACTTTCATAAAGCAAGGTACATAACGGCGGTAATGCGCAACGCTGACTTTTTTGCCGCTGGTTTTTTCCGCTGCGATAATTGCATCGCATTCTGCTGCGTTAAGCGTAACCGGTTTTTCGATATAGACGTTTTTCCCCGCTTGTAATGCGGCGATGGCATAGTCTTTATGTTGCGCCGGTGGTGTGGCGATATAAATAGCGTTTATATCCGGATTGGCGAGCAGTGCCTCGGCGTTATCGTACCAGTGTGCTACCTGATGACGCTGCGCGAAGTCTTTAGCTTTTTCGCCGTTGCGGCGCATCACCGCAACCAGTTCTGAATGGGGCGTTTTGTAAAATCCGGGGCCACTTTTTACTTCACACACATCACCGACACCGATAATGCCCCAGCGGATGGTTTTATTTACATCAGTCATTGTTGTTATTGCTCCACCTTTACTCTTATTGCACCAACGTAATTTTTTCTTTGGTGATTAAAATTTTACGTTGCTTGTAAAGTAAGCTCAGTGCATTTTTGTAATTGCCTTTACTAACATTAAACGCTTTATAGATCTCTTCTGGCTCGCTTTTGTCTGTCAGGTAAGATGTGCCGCCGCGGCGTTGTAAATCGGCGAGAATTTTTTCTGCTAAATCATCTTTACTGTCGCGTGCCTGCGCTTGCAAGCTCAAATCAATTTTGCGGTCGGGACGGATGCTTTTGATATAACCTTTTACTTTTTCACCGTAGAGCAGTGTGCGGAATGCTTCATCGCGGAAAACCAAACCCAGGTGTGTGTGGTTAATAACGGCTTTGTAGCCCATATCGCTGCGGCCACAAATTAATAAATCAACAGCTTGTTGCGCACGCAGGCCGCTTGCGCGTTCTTCAAGGTGGCGGCTCAGGCGTGATGATGCAGTAATGCGGCCGGTGTATTCATCCAGATAAATACACACCACGTAAGAGCGGCCAGCTTCCATAGGTTTGTGTTGTTCGCCATAGGGTACGAGCAAATCTTTGGGTAAGCCCCAATCGAGAAATGCACCGACGTTATTGACCTCTTTGACTTCTAAAAATGCACATTCACCGACCATGGCTTTGGGCGTGAGTGTGGTGGCGATAATGCAATCATCGGAATCCAGATAAATAAAAACATCCAGCGGTAAACCGATTTTCATGTCGTCGGTGACATGGCGTTTGGGTAATAAAATGTTGCCAAACTTGCCACCATCAAGAAAAATGCCGAAGTCAGTATGTTTGATGATGGTTAAGCGGTTGATTCTACCGATTTGTAACATGGGAAGCCTGTGCCTGTTTTGGTGCCTGTTCTATAGAAGTCTACTGTAGCGAGATGTCTGCAGGAGTGAAAAATCTGGAATAGTGTGCTGCAAATAGAGTGTGCTGCAAATAAAGCGCATAGTTTATGCCCAAGCGCAGGCTGAGGCCAGCAAATCCCGATCTTTGATGTTTAAGCTGTAGTTGAGTTGTCGTTATGCAAAAGAGCATGCAGTTGTTGTCGTTTGATTATGCCGATAGGCAAATACGTGTTGAATTAACACCGGGTACAGGTGAAGAAGTGGTGTTGGTTGATGCTACTCCGGTGGTTAACACGCGCAATTTTGGCCCACAAAACGAATACCGTTTTAATCTGGATGGCGTGGGTGAAGCGCGTTTGGCGTATCGTATGGATGTGGCGGCAGCGCTAGTGACCTATGAGTTTTGGGTGGATGAGTTGCAGGTATTGCACGCGACCGCGCCGTTGGTTTTGCCAGTAGTTGATGAGCAAGTGGCACCTGCAGACTCCATCGCAACACAAGAACCTGCACACACAAAACCTGCAACCTCGTGGTTATCTATTGGTTTGATTGCCTTCAAATTATTAAAAGCGGTGCAGGTGTTTAAGGTCGCTTTGCTTGCGGCATCGGTTGCTGTGTACAGCGTGATGTTCACCCTTGAGTTTGCGCTCGCGTTGATTGGGGTATTGGTGTTTCATGAGTATGGCCATTTGCGCGCGATGAAAAAATGCGGACTACCAACGAAAGGCATGTACTTGATTCCATTTGTGGGCGGCATTGCCGTCGGTGATATGCCCAAAACCCGCTGGCAGGATGTCTATATTTCCATGATGGGGCCGGTGTTCGGTTTAATCATGACCGTGGTGTTTTACATTGTGTATCTCGTTACCGACAGCCATTTTGCCGGTTTGGTTGCATCGACCAGTGCGTTGTTAAATTTATTTAATTTGATTCCTGTGTATCCACTCGATGGTGGGCGAGTAGTGAAAGCATTGGTGTTTTCCGGGCGTAACTACCTGGCATTGGTTGCGCTGCTTGCGATTTCTGCAGTGTGTTTTGTATTAGCGTGGAAATTGGGTTTTTATTTCATCACCTTTTTTATTGTGCTGGGTGTGATTGATATTGTTACAGGTTGGAAGGTGGGCTTGGCAGAAGATATTACACCGTTAAAATCCTACGGTATCTGGTTCTCGGTGTTATGGTATCTGGCAGTGGTAGCGGTGTTTTTAGGGATGATTATCCTGATCGCCCAAGATGGTTTGCCTGGCTCTGAAATTGCGATCAAAGTGTTAGCATCATAAAATTTTTGCAGGTATTAATGAAAAATCCCCGGCGATGTAAATCGACCGGGGATTTTTTTAAGCGTTGATATTGTAGGAACGAAATTGTTAAAAAAATAGATTGTTACAAAAATGGATCGTTTTCATCTGGTGGAAAATAACGCTCGGCGGTAATAACATCGGCGTTAATTTTGTGTGCGAGTAAATCATCGACATCCTGATTGACACGGTTGATAAGTGGAAGCGCTTGATTGCGGTCGAGCGATTCCAATAATGCGTTACCCCAAATAGATACGTGGCGCAGATAAATGGTGCGGGTATCGGATTTTTTTGCCCACTCACCAGAGACAAGTCTGCCTATACGGTCGATCTTGAATTTGATTTCTTTGACCTGACGTGGGTCATCGACTTGCGCAACCAGCTCGTCGGTCATCTTAATCCAGCCGCGGCGATACAGTTCCCAGCCATTGTAAAAACGCACGATCCAGGTGAGGTATTCCTCCTGGGTCTGGATGTCTTTGTTGGCTTTGTCAGCCTCGTATACTTTTACAAAGTACGCACGTGACGGCATGCCTTGCGGCCAACTATCGGCCTCACGGGCAATTTTATTGCTTGTAGTGCTACAAGCTAATAAGCCGGACATCAGGATTATTAAGGTGGCAATACGCGAGAGGGATGCGATTTTCTGCATAAACAACTATGGGCTCGTAATACGGTCAGGACTTGCAGTCTAGTGAATGAATATTGCAGTAGTATAAAAGTTTGCTGTGGCCGTGCACAGGGATTTGGGCGATTGCATTGCTATCGATAAGTTATAGCCCCGCGTTGGATTCCGGCGCGGGGCTATAAGTGTCTTCTCAAATCAAGCGATTATGCGATTAGCGTTCGCGGCCACCGCGTACTTCGCTGCGCTCATTGCTGCGTGGGCTGGGGCGCTCTTCCCGTTGAAAACGCTCGATACGCTCTGGCCTTTCTACTCGTTCCGGTCTTTCTAGTCGTTCCGCTCTCTCTGTTCGTTCCTGTCTTTCCAGCCGTTCAGGGCGTTCCATGCGCAATGTCTCGCGCCGCTCAATTCTTTGCTCTGCTTGCGGGCGCTCGTAGCGAGGTTGATTGATAGTGCGATCTCGCTCAGTGTTGGTGGTGCGCTCCATTCTTTGGGCTCTTGGACTTTCAATCCGCTCAGCGCGCTCCGGCGATTGCATCTGGGTACGAGGTGATACCGTCCGGTCAATCTGGCGACCTTCACGGCTGTTCATCCGCTCACGCAGCTGCTCTGCACGGGGTTGCTCTGTCCGGGATTGCTCGCGCCACTGTTGATGTTGCCCAGCACGGTCGCGGTTGGTTGTCGTTTGTATTTGCCCCGCTTGATTGCGCTGCAGGCGTTGCTGGAATTGTTCGTCGCGCCCCTGACGTTGGTCGCGTGCACGGTTGGGTTCGATTGCACGTCCGCGCTCACCGCCCTGAAAATCGTTGCGCAGGTTGGCGCGATAATCACGCGAGTCGCGATAGCTTTCGCGCGGGCTATGGAAGCGTTCACGGGTGTGGTTGTCGTAGTAGGCAACACCGCGTCTGTGAACCGGATTGTGATGCCAGTGTTTGGCGTGGCTGTAGCGCACAACGCTGCGGCTATCGTAAAAACGGTGGCCGTGATGGTGATGGCGATCAATCACCACAACACGGCGGTCGCGCCAATGGCAGCCGCTGAAGTAAAAGCTTGGGCCGATATATACCCGAGGCCCCCAATAAAACCCTGACACAAACACATAACTGCTCGGGTAATGCCAGTACACGGGCGGGTAATCCGGCCACCACCAGTTGCCATAGACCACGCGGGTATCGTAGGCGGGCACATACACAACACGCTCAACCGATGGCTCAATCACAATGGTTTTTTCTTCGCGTATCACCCGTACATGCTCGACTTTGTCGAGGTTACCCGAGGCATAAGCGCGGTTGCGCAGTTTTTGGATGCTATCCATAACGCCTTCTTCATCGGCGAGGAAAGCATCGCCCAACTGCTGGGTCCAATCCAGATCATCACTCATACGTTTCAGAATGTCAGGGAAGGCGACCAGCGCCTTGACGCTGGGGTCCCAGTCTTTCCCATCGACGGCCGAGACAGCATCATCCCCTTTCAAGCGGCTGTTGTTGCGCGCCCAGCGGTCGGCTTCCACTACTTCCAGAGGGTAAGTAGAGGCGATAAGCACATGGGATAAAACGGTATCCGGGTAGAGGGCGATAGGGGCGAGCAGTGCATCCACTTGGGCTTCACTGAAATTCGTTTGCGCTGCACTCGCACTGTAGCCCGGTTGGTCTACCGCCTGGCTGGTCGTGCAGCCAACCAACAACGGCAATAAAAGGCTGATGGTCAATGCAAGTTTACCGGGCTTGTGGAGTATGCGGCTGTTCATGATAGCGCTCGCTGGGTTAGCCAATAATTACCCTCAATGAGGGCGCAGGTACAGGTATGGATTCTTTATAGGAGTGTTGCGCTTAACGCGAGCTGAACTGTATGCGAGCCACATAAATATCAAAGTGCATACCTTGCTTGACTAATCAGGTGGCACCCCGATAATGCGCACTTTCGTGAAAAATGCCCTCCGGGATTTATCCCACAGCCGAGCCCAATAAGCGAGCCACGCATGATCGATGTGAATTTTCAGTTAAAAGGCAGTGCCGTTACCGTGGTGGTACTGGCGATTGTGCGTTATGAGCCCAAGAGCCTGTTGGCCGAGTTGAAAGAGAAGATTGTTCAGGCACCGCAGTTTTTTAACAATTCACCTGTGCTGATCAATCTGGATCGCCTTGAAAACCCCGAAAGCTTGAAAAAGCCTGCGGATTTACTTGCCATTTGTCGCGAGCTGGATTTACAACCACTAGGTTTTAGCGGCGTACCTGAGGTATTGTTAGCGGCGGTTAACAAGACCGGGTTGGCAGTACTGCCAACCCCCAGCGAACGAGCGCTCAAGCTGCCAAAAGCCGAGGTGGCAAAGCCAACTGAACCGGTTGTGGAACGGGTGGTAGAAACGGTTGTTGAAACCGTAGTTGAGACAGTAATCGAAGAGCGTTTGGTACAGCGTCAAAGCAAGGTAGTCACTCGCCCTGTGCGTTCCGGTCAACAAATTTACGCCGAAGGTGCCGACCTGATTGTACTTGCGCAAGTTAGTGAAGGTGCAGAAGTATTGGCCGATGGCCATATCCATATTTACGGCACCTTGCGTGGGCGTGCACTGGCAGGTGTAAAAGGCGATGAAAGCGCCCGTATTTTTTGCCAGCAAATGGAAGCAGAGTTGGTTTCTGTTGCAGGCAATTTTGTATTGCAGGATTCACTGCCAAAAGAATTATTAAAAAAACCGGTGCAAGTTTCTCTTAACGGAGAAAAAGTGATTGTTGAAGCGCTGGTAAATAGTTAAATGCTTTTTTGTTAACGCATTTAATCCGTTCGATTTTTATTTTCGTTTAAAACCATTTTCTTAATTAGACATTGAATACAAACAGGAGCCTTCCCTTGGCCAAGATTATCGTTGTTACATCAGGTAAAGGCGGTGTGGGCAAAACCACATCCAGCGCAGCAATCAGTACTGGATTAGCTATGCGCGGACATAAAACAGTCGTGATTGATTTTGATGTGGGTCTGCGTAATCTGGACCTGATCATGGGGTGTGAGCGCCGTGTGGTGTACGATTTTGTAAATGTGATCAAAGGGGAATCCACGCTTAACCAATCCCTGATTAAAGACAAGCGTACCGAAGGTTTGTACATACTGCCTGCATCGCAAACCCGTGATAAAGATGCATTGACGCGCGAAGGTGTTGAAGCGGTTATTAATGAACTTGCTAAAGATTTTGAATACATTGTGTGTGATTCACCTGCTGGTATTGAGCAAGGCGCATTGATGGCATTGTACTTTGCGGACATTGCGATTGTAGTGACCAACCCTGAGGTATCATCGGTACGCGACTCGGATCGCATCCTCGGTATTTTGCAAAGCAAATCCCGTCGTGCTGAACAAGGTCTGGAGCCAATCAAAGAACACTTGTTGTTGACCCGCTACAATCCAACCCGTGTTGAGGCGGGTGAAATGCTTAGCGTAAATGATGTAGAAGAAATTCTGGCAATTCCGTTGTTGGGTGTCATTCCTGAATCAGAAGCGGTATTAAAAGCCTCTAACCAAGGTGCACCAGTAATTCTTGATGAGGCAACACAGGCAGGCCAAGCGTATAACGATGCGGTTGATCGTTTGCTCGGTAAAGATATTCCTCATCGCTTCCTTGAGGCGGAGAAGAAAAGTTTCCTGAAACGATTGCTGGGGGTGTAAGCCGTGAGCATTCTGGATTTTTTAATGAAAAAACGCGCGCCCTCGTCGGCCTCTGTGGCCAAAGAGCGTTTGCAAATTATCGTTGCGCATGAGCGAACCAAGCGCAATTTGAACCAACCGGATTTTTTGCCGCAAATGCAGCAGGAAATTATTGCGGTGATCCGTAAATATATTCACATCGAGTCAGATCAGGTAACGGTCAATCTCGATAATTCCGACAACTGTTCGGTGTTGGAATTGAATATTACTCTTCCGGATTAATCGCGGTGCTGCGGTTATGTTGCAGCGAGAAGAGAATATAAAGGGATGCACTGGCTTGTCAGTGCATCCCTTTTTTTCTGGTGTATTTTCGTAGACCTAAATAAACAGGCATAGTGAACCCCACTTATGGTGATGGATGTGCAACAGAAATCAGCCGATCACTTGGTTGTGTTTGACTTTGAAACCACAGGCCTCTCGCCCGATATGGGTGACAGGGCGATAGAAATTGGCGCTGTGTTAATTGAGAACGGCAAAATTACTGACCGTTTTCAGCAAGTGATGAACCCCGGAATACGCATTCCATTATTTATTGAAAATCTCACCGGAATCACTAATGCCATGGTGAAAGACGCGCGCAATAATGCCGTGGTAATGGCAGATTTTTATGAATTTATCGCTGGGCATAATTTGGTAGCACACAATGCCAGTTTTGATGAGCGATTTTTGCGTGCAGAATTCCGGCGCATTAAAAAATACTTTTCTGGCGGAATAGCTTGTAGTTTGTTGGCTGCTCGCCGTATTTTTCAACTGGCCCCCAATCACCAACTGGCAACCTTGGCACAGTATAAAAATTTACCCAATGACGGCATCTATCACCGTGCATTGGCCGATGCGGAAGTCACGGCGCATTTATGGTTAAGCATGCTCGATGAATTACGTGAGCATCACAATATCGAAACACTTTCGTTTGGGTTTATGCATACGTTGACAAAAACGCCCAAGCATCAGCTCAAACAACTTTATGCGCAACAACAAGTGAAATCTGCAATAGCCTGATCGTAATTTGACATAATGGAGTTAAATGCCATGCGAAGTGGTTTGATCCCGATCATTATGATTTTTTGTGTCAGCGCGTTGTTAACGAGTTGCGGAATATTGATTAAGCCGCAGGTAAAAACCGGCATATTTCAGCTGGAAAAGGGTTCCTATACGCTTGACCAAACTCATGTTGCAGTGCTGTTTAAAATTAATCACATGGGGTTGTCTACTTTTGTCGGACGATTCAATAAAGTGGATGCAACTTTGGAATTTGATCCCGCTAATATTGCGGCAGCGAAATTGTCGGCAATAATTGATGTTGCCAGCATTGATGTAAATAATCCCGATCTTGAAGCTACCTTGCGTAGCTCCCGTTGGTTTGATGCAGAAAAATATCCGCAAGCATTTTTTAAAACCGTAAGTGTGAAATTAATTGACCAAAACTCAGCGATATTCACCGGCGAGTTAACTTTGCATGGCAAGACAGCCCCTATTGAGCTTGTTGTTACCTTTAACGGCGGCGCTGATAATATCCTGACAGGCTTTTACACTTTGGGCTTTTCTGCTGTTAGCCGCTTTAACCGTTCAGTCTTTGGTATCGATTATTTAATTCCTGCTGTGGGTGATGCAGTTGATATTGAAGTGTTTGCAGAATTCCAGCAGCGGTGATTTCAGGTTGATGTAGGCGTGTGGGTTTTTTGAGTTGTTGTTCGTATAAACAAACATTATTTTCAGGATGTATTATGAGTAACTACTTTCTTATTGGTGGAAATGGGCAGCAACATGCGCAGTTGAATTTGCGTATGGCGAATCGCCATGGGTTGATTGCGGGGGCAACCGGTACCGGTAAAACAGTTAGTTTACAAGTGCTCGCGGAGGGTTTTGCCAAAGCGGGTGTGCCGGTATTTATGGCGGATATCAAAGGCGATTTATCCGGCCTTGCCAAAGCGGGCAAGCCGCACGCTAAAGTCGATGAGCGCGTGCAGTTAATGAATATTACGGATTATCAGCAGCGGTTATTTCCGTGTGTTTTTTGGGATCTGTACGCAAAAAAAGGCCATCCTGTACGCGCAACGATTTCAGATTTTGGGCCTTTATTACTCGCTAATTTTTTTGACCTCAACGAAACCCAAACCGGTGTGCTGTACGCTGCGTTTAAAATTGCCGACGACCAAGGCATGTTGATGTTGGATCTGAAAGATTTGCAAGCCATGCTCAACTGGATGAAAGATGAGCGCAAAAATCTGGAAGATGAATACGGTGGAATCAGTGAAGCCAGTATTGCTGCAATCCAGCGCCGGTTAATGATGTTGGAACAAGAAGGCGCTGATCAATTTTTTGGTGAGCCTGCACTGGATTTAAATCACTTGATGCAAGTGACGTTGGAGGGAACCGGTGTTGTTAATATTTTGGATGCAACCACACTCGTCAACCAACCTAAACTTTACGCCATTTTTTTGCTCTGGCTGATTTCTGAATTATTTGAAAATTTGCCTGAGCAGGGCGATGCCGATAAACCCAAACTGGTATTCTTTTTTGATGAGGCGCATCTGCTTTTTAACGGAGCGCCGAAATTGTTAGTCGATAAAATTGAGCAAGTGGTGCGATTAATCCGCTCCAAAGGTGTAGGCATTTATTTTATTTCGCAAAGCCCCGCCGATATTCCGGATTCAGTGCTTGGCCAATTGGGCAATCGTATCCAACACGCATTGCGTGCGTACACACCCAAAGACCAACAAGCGGTAAAAATTGCAGCACAAACCTTCCGGCCTAATCCGGCATTTTCCACTGAGGCAGTTATCACCGAGTTGGGGATAGGTGAAGCTTTGGTATCAGTACTTGATGAAAAAGGATCGCCCACGCCGGTTGAACGCGTGATGGTTGCGCCACCCGCTTCACGTATTGGCCCGTTGACAGATGACGAGCGAAACGAGGTGATGGCCCGCTCACCTTACAAAGCGATCTACAATCAGGTGATTGATCGTGAATCAGCCTATGAGGTGTTAAAAAGTCGCGTTGCCCAGCAAGCCCAATCGAAGCAGCAACAAAAAATTCAGGAGCAATTGCGCGCAGAGCAGGAGCACATATTCAAACAGCAACAAAAAGAATATGCGCAGCAGCAAAAAGAACAACAGAGGGTACAGCAACAAGCAGAGCGCACCAGTGCCAAGCGTGATTCAGCGGTAGATGCGTTTGCCAAAAGTGCGGCACGTGCTATTGGCAGTAACCTGGGGCGGCAAATTGTGCGCGGTATTCTGGGTTCATTGTTGGGCGGGCGGCGTTAATCAAGATGACATGTTAGGCGCGGTAATATGCGGATGAAGATTCATCGTCTATAGTCTTTACTGATTGCAGTTACACATAAAGTTGTCAGGCAAGGATTTGCATTCATCAGCGGAATTTAATGGTTAGCTCCAATAGGACATGGAGCTAATCATTAAAAATGTTGGAGGATGCAGCATGAAAAAAATAATTCCTTGGTTATTATTATTCGCAATGCCGCTACAGGCGGATGACACTGTGTATCTTGACCAAGGGTGGGACCATAAAACCCGCCAGCAACTTTCATTCACGTCTTTTGGTTCCAGGATAATTCCGTACGATTGGTTTATGACTCTGGAGCAACCCGGGAGCACCAGGTTATTGCGCGATAATAACAATATGCGCGCATTGGGTTTTATTACTACTGTTGCAGATGACTACAACCCCGATGGATTGCCGGTGGGTGTGGTGCGTGATCGCGACCGCAAAAATGGCGATTATGTTGGCTTGACCTGCGCAGCTTGCCATACCGGGCAAGTGAGTATTAATGGCAAGCGCATTCGCATTGATGGTGGACAGGCATTAATTGATTACACCGGATTTGAACAACAAATTCTGGCTTCGCTTAAAAGCACTGTAAATGACAATGAAAAATTTTCACGTTTTTCAGTCGCCATTAATGAGCGACACAATGCCGATAAAAACATTGATAGCCTTACTCTTACAGCACAAATAAAAAAACGTATTGCCGAACTTGAAGAACGTTTTGCGGTTAACGCAACAGATGTTCCTTACGGCCATGGTCGCCTCGACGCATTCGGGCAAATTTTTAATGCGATTGCGGTAGAAGCATTGGCGATGCCAGAAAACACTCGTATGCCTAATGCACCGACAAGCTATCCGGTGTTATGGGATGCATCCCATCTGAATATTGTGCAATGGAATGCCTCGGCTCCGAACAAAGAGCCTGGGCCACTTTTTCAAAATGCGATTACTGCATTAGCGGTTTACGGTACTGTCAGTATCCATAAGGATAAAACGACGTATCCATCGTCGATCCGCATCAGCAACCTCGGTGACATACAGCGCGATTTTTATCAATTGGTTGCACCCAAGTGGCCAACAGAATTGGCCGGTGGATTTGATCAGACAAAAATCGCTGCAGGAAAAAAACTCTACGATCAGCATTGTCTTGAGTGCCATACCTATGTTGATCCCACCCATAAAAAACGTAAATTGCGCGCAGTGCTCACGCCTTACAAAGAAGTAGGGACTGATCCACTAATGGTAGAAAATTTTACCCAGCACAAAGTCAAAAGCGGCATTCTGGAAGGTGAAAAAGCGATGGTATTGTTTGGCGATAAACTGCCTGCCGAAACATCGCCATTGGATTTAGTGACGCATGCAGCGACTGGTGCCTTGTTGAATCAGCCTTGGCAGACAACAAAAGCGTTATTCAAAGAATATCGCTCCAATGATGATCCACCACAACAAACCGTTTATAACAGTTATAAAGCGCGGCCTATTAACGGTGTTTGGGCATCTGCGCCTTATTTACACAACGGTTCTGTGCCCACGATTTATGATTTGCTGCTGCCTGCTGCGCAGCGGCCAGTGTCTTTTTATGTGGGAAATACAGAGCTGGATTTAATTAAGGTCGGGCATCAATCCCATGAAGCACCTAACACCAGCTTTTTCAACACCCAATTGCCGGGTAATTCTAATGCGGGGCATGAATATGGTACACAGCTGTCTGAAGATGAACGCTGGGCGTTGGTAGAATATGTAAAAAGTTTGTAACCCTTGTGAGAAAAAAGCCGGTCAGTTGACCGGCTTTTTTATTTTCACTTTTTATTCGTTATTAGCGATAGTGGTTGTTGTTTGGGTGAACGTTTTTCCTATCTGCTGCATGTCATAACCCGTAGGTGATTGGTAAACCCGCAAATCAAATTCCGGTAACACTGCAAAAATATGGTCGAAAATATCAGATTGTATATTTTCGTATGCAAGCCATTGTGTGTTATTGGAAAACGCATAAATTTCCAATGGTATACCTTCGGCTCCAGGGCTGAGTTGACGCACCATGTGGGTCATATCCAGATTAATATGTGCATTTGTTTTTAAATACGCAGTCAGGTATGCGCGGAAGGTGCCCAAATTGGTGAGGCGACGGCCATTGGCGGGGTTGCTGGTATCGATGTTATTGGCGCTGTTGTATTCGGTAATTTCAGTTAATTTATTTTCAATGTACTCGCTGAGCAAATGTGCTTTGCGTAATTTTTTTATATCGTCTTCAGTCAGAAATTTAACGCTGGTTGCATCAATATGGATTGCGCGCTTAATGCGTCGCCCACCGGATTCTGACATGCCGCGCCAATTTTTAAATGAATCGGAGATCAGCGCATAGGTGGGCACTGTGGTGATGGTTTTGTCCCAGTTGCGGATTTTTACCGTCGTTAGATTAATATCGGTCACTTCACCATCCGCGCCGTATTTGGGCATTTCCAACCAATCGCCCAGGCTGAGCATTCTGTTGGCCGATAATTGGATGCCTGCAACCAACCCTAGAATAGGGTCTTTAAATACCAATAACAAAATTGCGGTCATGGCTCCCAAACCGCTGAATAAAATCAGCGGCGATTTACCAATCAATAACGCAATAGAAAAAATCAGTGCAATGATGGCACCGATTAATTTTACTCCCTGAAATAAACCGCGCAGTGGCAAACGGCGCGCTGACTCACTGGCTGCGCTCACATCCTCCAGCGTATCTAACAGTGAAAAAAATGAGAGCAGGCCAAACAGCAATATCCATAAATGGGTAATAACTTCAATTGCCGGTAATTCACCCGCATCGGTATCCAACCACAAACGCGCCTGTGTGTAGATGATAATGCCTTGCAGTGTTAATGCGAGACGCGTAAATAATTTGCGTTGATACAATGCGCGCAACCAGAGTTGCTGCGAATCTATTGTGCTGGCGTGCACTATATTCAACACCACACGGTGCAAAACCCAATGGATCACCAGCGATGTCAGTATGATCACCACAATAATACTGGCGACATAAGCTTGCTCACTATTTCCCAACCCGAAATGAGTTAGCAAATCCCGCAAATGAATTTCTATCGCCACGGTTACCTCTCTTGTCAAATGGTCGTTATGCGTATTGTGCTGTGCGGTTGAAATTAACGTTGGCTGGATGTTATCAGGGGTAAATATCCCCAAAAAGTTCAATCTGCGTTAAGTACAAACGCAAATCAAATTCGTATTGATGATAATTGGGCTCCATATGCCGGCAAAGTTGATAAAACGCTTTGTTGTGTTCCTTCTCTTTGAAGTGTGCCATTTTACTTGCAAGTCAAGAAAAAATGGACATCGTAACTGATTGAAATTAAAGGAAAAAATATTTTATATCTTGTCCATCTATTTTTTATAAACATGGACAATTTAGTGGATCTGGTGAAAGAGCCACAGGACCTGCGGTCTCTGATACTTAACAAAAAGGCACCTTATGGACACCTAGTGTGCTCATGACTGGATAATACTTTTCAGAGAGCTTTCATCGCTCATAGCCTTCACTTCCCGTTTACCCCTTAAAAATCCTTTGGCTGAACCAGAAGTTTTTTTCACAACAGAAAGAATGCCTTGCCGATCAACAAAAACCGACACCTCATCTCCCGGCTCAATACCGGCCAAGATACATAAATCAATAGGCAATGTGATTTGCCTTTTAGAACTTACTTTTGACATGAGTGCCCTTTTACTTATTGGTTCTGCCATTGTGGCGCGATAATTCAATTGTATGTTTCGCCGCTATTCGTGAGGCAGCAATGCTAGCCCTCTCTCGTTTTGATCGTAACCAAAATTTCCATGATGGATTTCATGTTTTTGGCAGTAGTAGAGTCTGATATATTCAGCTATTAGCCTGTTTGGTCTCCCTCAGTGGTCAGTATCTATGGTATTTGGCAGGGGTGCCCGTTTTTTAACCAATGGAGGATGGATTTGTCTGCACACTTGTTAACCCCTCATCAAAGCCAATATATCGCTTGGCAGCTTACCCGCCGCGCAGCCAGTGATTCAGTTGAGTCTCTGGCATCTACTCTGGTGGATTCCCAGGTTGATTTGAACCCTCACCAGGTAGAGGCGGCCTTGTTTGCTTGCCGTAACCCCCTGTCGAAAGGGGTGATACTGGCTGATGAGGTAGGCTTGGGTAAGACCATTGAGGCTGGGCTAGTCATCTCCCAGCACTGGGCTGAGCGCAAGCGCAAGATATTGATCATTGCGCCCGCCAACCTGCGCAAGCAATGGCACCAAGAGCTGCAAGATAAATTTAATCTCCAAGGTCTCATAATCGAGGCCAAGAATTACAACGCCCTCAAAAAGGACGGTAAAGCGCAGCCTTTCGTTTATCCGGACGGCCCAGTGATCTGCTCTTATCAGTTTGCCAAGGCTAAGGCCGATGATTTGCGCCGCATTCATTGGGATCTGGTGGTGATGGATGAAGCTCACCGCCTCCGAAATGTTTACAAGAAGGGAAATGTGATCGCTACAACCATTCGGGATTCACTTGAGCATGTTGATGCCAAGGTGCTTCTCACTGCGACCCCGCTACAAAACTCGCTCTTGGAGCTTTACGGCTTGGTCAGCATGATTGATGAGCGTGTGTTTGGTGATCTGGAAAGCTTCCGTAGCCAGTTCTCAGGCGTTCGTACCGAACAATCCAACAACAGCTTGCGTGAACGTCTGGCTCCACTGTGTAAGCGAACGTTACGCCGCCAAGTGCAACAATACGTGCCTTATACCGCGCGTATCGCCATTGTTGAAGAATTTACCCCCAGTAGTGAGGAGCAAATGCTCTCATCATTGGTGGGTAGTTATTTGCGCAGGCCGAACTTAAAGGCGTTGCCGGAAGGCCAGCGTCAACTGATTTCATTAGTGCTCTGGAAGCTCTTGGCCTCTTCTTCCCACGCTATTGCAGGGGCATTAGGAACTATGGCTGATCGCTTGCAACGCAAGCTGGATGAACTGCCTGAAGCCGAAGAGCTTGCCGAAATCTTGGATGAAGATTTCGAAGCACTGGATGAATTGGTTGATGAATTCGATGAGTCCGCTGGGGAAACTAACAGCACAACTACCGCTAACGAACGTGCAGCTATAGCTGAAGAGGTAGTGGAATTAAATCGCTTCAAAGAACTTGCGACAAGCATTCGCCAAAACTCGAAAGGTCAGGCGCTACTCACAGCATTAACTAAAGCCTTCACAGAGCTTGATCGTTTAGGTGCAGCGAAAAAAGCCATTATTTTCACAGAATCAAGACGTACTCAGGAATATTTGCTTTCTCTGTTATCCAACACTGCATATCGAGATGGGATCGTTTTATTTAATGGCACCAATACCGATTCAAGAGCGCAGGCAATTTATAAAGATTGGCTCGAACGCCATAAAGACAGTGACCGCATTACCGGTTCAAAAACCGCAGACACCCGCGCCGCGCTAGTGGAGTATTTCAAAGAGCGCGGCACCATCATGATTGCCACCGAAGCCGGAGCAGAGGGTATTAACTTGCAGTTCTGCTCATTGGTGATTAATTACGACTTACCTTGGAACCCCCAGCGGATTGAGCAGCGTATTGGTCGCTGCCACCGTTATGGGCAAAAGCATGATGTAGTTGTGGTTAACTTTGTCGATAGAAGTAACGAAGCCGATGCGCGTGTTTATCAACTTCTGGCGCAAAAGTTCAAGCTATTTGAAGGTGTGTTTGGCGCAAGCGATGAGGTACTGGGGGCTATTGGTTCTGGTGTGGATTTCGAGCGCCGTATCGCTGCTATTTACCAGAATTGCCGCAACCCGGAAGAAATCAAAACAAGCTTTGAAGCACTCCAGCAAGAGTTGGCGAATGAAATTGATGAGGCGATGGTTAAAACTCGGAAAATTTTATTAGAAAACTTTGACGAGGAAGTGCAAGAAAAGCTGCGTATGCGTAATCAGGATAGCAAGGAGGTGCTTGATAAACACGAGCGCCTACTCATGGAATTGAGCCGAACAGAATTACAACCTTACGCAGAGTTTGATGAGCAGGATGATGGTAATGGTTTTGTATTGCATAGCCTTCCGTCTGAACTTGACGCTTTCAATATTGGCGCACCTGCTATCAAGCTTGGTCGATATGAATTGCCCCGGCGCACTGGTGATGCGCACTTGTATCGTATTAGTGATTCATTAGCAGAATGGGTAATTAACCAAGCCAAAAATAGAAATTTACAAAACCCGGTGCGTCTTTTGTTTGATTACGATGCCTACGGTAACAAGGTCAGTACCTTGGAAAAGTGGCGTGGGCAGGGCGGGCTACTTAAAGCAACGCTCATAACAGTGGAAGCGCTTGGAAATCAGGAGCAGCATTTACTGGTATCGGCTTGCAGTCATTCCGGCGAGGCACTGCAAGAGAATGACCCGGAGAAGTTACTGCGCTTCCCTGCAAGCCTTGTTGAATCTAATAATACAGAGAGTGCAGTTGTTGAGTCCTCAGCGCTTAGTGAAGATGTAGAGAGTAGAAAGAATAATTTATTAAGTGAGATTAACCAGCGCAATCTAGGCTACTTTGAACAGGAAGTGCAAAAGCTGGATGCATGGGCAGATGACTTAAAGTTAGGTTTAGAACAAGACATCAAAGCGATTGATGTTCAGATAAAGGATGTCCGCCGTATTGCATCGGCGGCACCTACGTTGGAGGAGAAACTGGCCTGTCAGAAACAGCAGCGAGAATTGGAAGGAAGGCGCAGTAAATTACGTAAAGATCTTTTTTTACGCCAAGACGAAATTGAGGAAGAGCGTAACGGTTTAATTAGTCAGCTAGAGGATCAACTTCAACAGAAGGTTGAAGGGCGAGGATTATTCACGGTTGAATGGGAGTTAAAATAATGAAAAAAAGAGAGCTTGCACGGGGAGCCCTTTGGAATCAGTGGGACTTGCATGTACACACTCCAGCATCTTTTCATTGGCAAGGTAAAAAATTTGAGCCTGACCCTCTCTCTGATGTAAATCGAAAGCTCGTTGATGAAATGATCGCAGCAATGAATAATGCTGCGCCAGAAGTTTTTGCTCTTATGGATTATTGGACTTTTGATGGTTGGTTTGCTTTGCAACGACGGCTAAAGGAGCAAGGAGCGCCCGTTTTAAAGAAAACAGTTTTTCCCGGAATTGAACTTCGATTAGCTGCTCCAATGAAAGGACGGTTAAATGCTCATGTTCTTTTTTCAAACGAAATTGAAGATCAGATGTTGCTGGATTTCAAATCAGCGTTGTGCATTGAAATAATCAACAGACCTTTGTCTAATTCAGCGCTCATTGCATTAGCGAGGGGGGCGGGAGAGGATAAGTTAAAAACTCACGGTTTTACCAAGACTGAGGTTGATGGCGCAGATGAAACTGCATTGCTTGCGGGCTCTGTTATCGCCGAAATTAATCCTGACTCTTATCGAGAAGCAATCAGAAAAGTTCCAGATGGATGCGCTATAGGTTTTATGCCCTTTGATACAAACGATGGTTTAGCTGATGTGAAATGGCATGAGCACTATGCCTACGCTATGAATTTGTTTCAGAGTTCGCCAATTTTTGAGACACGGAACGCTGATTTATGGGCGGCATTTGTTGGTGAGTGCACGACAGGTAATGAAAAATATTTCAAGAATTTCCAAGCCGCTTTGAAAAATATTCCTCGGTTGGCCGTTTCTGGTAGTGATGCTCATTGCTTTGTCGGTACACCGGGGGATAACGATAATCGTGGATATGGGGATTTTCCATCTAATAAAAAAACTTGGATCAAAGCTGACCCTTCATTTCGAGGTTTAAAACAAGTTATTCTTGAGCCAGCTAAACGTTCCTTCATTGGCGATAAGCCACCTAAGCTTCAAGAGATTGAGTCAAACAAAACGTACTATATTGAATCTATCGAGGTAAATAAAACAGGAGTTAAGACTGATGTTGGGCAGTGGTTGGATGGTTGCGACATTCCGCTAAATCCAGACCTTGTTGCTATCATCGGTAATAAAGGAAGTGGGAAGAGTGCTCTAGCAGATGTAATTGCTACGCTTGGAAACTCCAAGCAATCAAAGCATTTTGGTTTCCTCAAGCGTGATCGATTTCTGGGAAAAACCGGGGAGCCTGCACGAAATTTTACTGGAACACTAACGTGGCGGGATGAGAGTGTTGAGACGCGACCACTTAACGAGCTTCCATCTGAAGAAAAAGCTGAACTTGTTCGTTATATCCCGCAGCACTATTTTGAAGATTTGTGCAATGAACATGCATCCGGAAAATCAGATGCCTTCGAGAAGGAACTTCGATCTGTAATATTTTCTCATACTAGCGATGAAATGAGGCTGGGTGCTCTCGATTTTGATCAACTTACTGATCAGCAGGAACAAGCATTAAGAAACCGGCTTAGCGAATATCGTAAAGAGCTGTCTACAACAAATGCATCAATCGTGCGTATAGAAGAGCAGCTTCAGCCAATCGAGCAGGAAAAGCTTACTGAGCTTTTATTATTGAAACAGAAACAAATTGACGAGCATGAAAAGCTAAAGCCATTAGAAGTAACCCAGCCTGCTCAAACAATGAATTCAGAGCAACAGCAAGCGGCAGCCAATTTGGCTGATGTGAATCAGCAGGTTGAGATAGCCAAGAAACAACTACAGGACATGACGGCAGAAGGTACGGTTTTTGCAAAGCAACAAAAAGCTATTGCAAATAGTAGGGAGAGATTGCGTTTACTTCAACGTGCATTTGAGCAAGCAAAACAGGACGCGGCTGAAGATCTGACTTTGCTGGATCTTGCATGGGAAAATGTAATCGCTATTGAGATAAACACCGCTGTGCTGGATGAGAAATCCGATCAAATCTCATTGAAGCAGAAAAATCTTAAAGAAAGCCAAGAAAAGCTTGTCATCGAAATTGAAGCTCTTATTGTGAAAAAAAATGAGCTTACAGCGAAGCTGGATGCACCACAGCAGCAGTTTGAATCCTATCAGCGCCAGCTCGTGGAGTGGAATAAAAAACTCTCTGAATTGATTGGTACTCCGACAGAGCCTGAAACTAAAAGCGGAATTGAAGCGCGAATTACACAGATTAAAGAGCTGCCAGCTCAGCTCGAAGAGCTGGGCAATACTCGGCTGAAGCTATCGAGAGAGATATTCGAAACTCTTGATTCTCAACGCAAGGCTCGTGCAGAACTCTTCAAACCAGTTCAGGACTTAATTCAAAAGAACACTCTAATCAGAGAGGACTACAGATTACAATTTCAGGCTACCTTGGCAGCTTCGGCTGATACTATCGCCGATCAACTATTTAACTTGATAAAACAAACTTGGGGTGAGTTTCGTGGGCAAGACGGAGCGCTATCAACAATTAGACGGTTATTCGACAGTCATGACCTGAACTCCCAAGAAGGTGCGCAGGCATTTGTTATCGCATTGCAGGAAAAAATCATACAAGCCGCAAAAGATTCTGGATCCTCTATTGGCATTTTTAATTTATTAAAAAAAGGTATCCATGCAACAGCGGTTTATGATCTCGTATTTGGTTTTAATTTCCTTGAGCCAAGATATTCACTTTTATTCCAGGATACTCAAATTGAACAGTTGTCCCCAGGGCAGCGCGGTTCATTATTGCTTATTTTTTATTTGCTGATAGATCAAGGGAAGATGCCAATTATTCTGGATCAGCCCGAGGAAAATCTAGATAACGAAACTGTTTTTCGTCTCTTAGTGCCAGTTCTAACGGAGGCAAAAAAGAAGCGACAAATTATCATGGTTACACACAACCCTAACCTTGCTGTTGTATGTGATGCGGAGCAAATTATTTATGCAAAATTTGATCGTGCAGCTAACTCAAAAATTAGTTATGAGTCAGGCGCTATTGAAAATACTACATTAAATGGTGTTGTTGTAACTGTCTTAGAGGGGACAAAGCCCGCGTTCGACAATCGCTCAGGAAAATACCACTGATTATGAATGGATAAAATACAGTGGGGCGCTATTGAAAATAAATTGGCTGAAGTTGATATTCTTGGAAAATAAATTAAATAGCATTTGAAATTGGGAAGAAAAATGGCGGAGCGATCACATCTTGTGCGTATGCATGTAAAAAATATCGGCTGTATAGGAAATGATGGATTAACAATTGAGCTTGACGATATTGTCTGCCTTGTCGGTGCTAATAATGCCGGCAAGACCACTGTTCTTCGTGCCTACGAATCAGCAGTCAAGCAGGTCGAGTTGAAGCCTGAAGATTTCAATCGCAATTCAAATGGCAATCCGGCTTCCGTAGAGCTTTGGGTTCATATTCCTAAGGCAGCAGCAAATGTTGATGAGAAGTGGAAAGAGGATGTTGACGGTCTTCTACTTGTTAGATCTAAATGGGAATGGTCTGTTAGTGGTGGGAAACCGACTCGAACAACGTGGAATCCAGATTCCAATGAGTATGCAGAAGATGGTAAGGCTTCTGGTCTTGACACTGTTTTCAATAGTCGATTACCTCAGCCATTTCGCATTGGTTCGCTAGATAATCCGCAGGAAGAGCACAAAAAATTATTGACTCTTGTATTGGAACCTGTAACACGAAAATACAAGGCCTTGATGGAAGATAAAGCATCTGCCTTGAGTATAAAAATTTCTGAGCTTCAGGCTGAAGCCGAAAAACCAGTGGCCGATTTTAAAGAGCAGCTCGAAAAAATCCAGTCACAAGTAAATTCGTCTTATCAGCAGGTTTTTAATTCAGCAGAAATTCGCCTCACAGTCTCCCTAGGCGACATAGGATTTGATCCGCAAAAAAGCCTTAGCAATGCTTCAAGAGTTGACATTGCCGAGAAAGATGGTCAAGCCCGTTGGGATCAACAAGGAACAGGATCTCAACGCGCTCTTTTTTGGTCAATGCTTCAGGTGAGGTCGGAGTTGAATCGCCTTTCAGATATTCAGAAAGGAATTGAGAGAGATAGAACAGATTTAGCGAAGCTCAAAGCAAAGACCAAGCAGACTAAAGCTGACGAAACAAAGATTCAAAATCTCGAAGACAAACTTAAAAAAATAGATGAGGTTGGTATAAGCGAAGGCAAAGCAGAGGATAGTTTTCTTCCGGGCTATATGTTGCTGATTGACGAACCAGAAACCGCACTACACCCTTCTGCTGTGCGTGCGGCGAAGGAGCATCTCTATGCTTTGGCAGCTGAATCAGGTTGGCAAGTCATGCTAAGTACTCATCATCCAGCGTTTATTGATCCACTTAAAGATCACACATCTATAGTT
Source organism: Cellvibrio sp. pealriver (assembly GCF_001183545.1). Taxonomy (NCBI): domain Bacteria; kingdom Pseudomonadati; phylum Pseudomonadota; class Gammaproteobacteria; order Cellvibrionales; family Cellvibrionaceae; genus Cellvibrio; species Cellvibrio sp. pealriver. The sequence goes on along the minus strand of NZ_KQ236688.1, from coordinate 2,322,889 downwards.
CGCCTCCATCGAATTGAAGCCCACTTACCGCCAAATATATACCGTTCTGAGAAAATAAAATTTGATGGTGATGAGATTGAAAATCTTAAAGCGTTGATGCTTTTTGACTCAAATGTATCCGAAGTTTTTTTCGGAGGCCAAGTTATTATCGTCGAGGGCGATACGGAGTTTGCTGCATTTCATGAGGCAATGCGACTGAATGAAGCGGATTATCCAATTGACCAACGACCATTGATTATAAGGGCAAGAGGCAAGGCTACTATAGCCATTCTTGTGAAAATGCTAGCGCACTTCAAGATTGAATTCTCTGTTCTACATGACATAGATTCACCAAAGACGAAAGATGGCGATAAGACGAGTCCAGCATATTCGATTAATAAAAAAATCACTGATGCAATATCGGCTGCGCGTTCCGATGGTATCGCAGTCATTTATCGGTGCTCATGCCCCAACTTTGAGCTGCATCATGGAATGGACCTTCCTAAGAAGGACAAACCCTTTGAAAGCTGGAAGGCAGTTCGGGATATTGATGTTATCCGCAATAGCGTACTCAAGGTACTTCAAGCCCTGACAATAAAATCTGATGATGTGGGAATAGCGCCAGAAGATGGTACAAACTACGAAACACAGCTAAAAACTTGGATTGCAAATAAGTCAATCACTCATAAGTCTTATCAGTTCGACAATCCCATTGCTAGCGACGGAAAATAAATGAGCAACAAACAAAAACTAGAACTCACTTGGATTGGCAAAGAAAAGCGGCCAAAGCTTGAACCGCGCATATTGCTAGAAGATCCAGAAAAATCCTATCACGCAAAGCAGCGTTATTCAGAAAGTGATATTTTTGATAATCGCTTAATTTTTGGCGATAACTTGCTTGCGCTTAAAGCGTTGGAGCAAGAGTTTACTGGAATGGTCAAGTGTATATACATTGATCCGCCTTATAATACCGGTTCTGCATTTGAATATTACGATGATGGAGTTGAGCACTCCATTTGGCTCGGATTGATGCGTGATAGATTAGAGCTGCTTTACAGGCTATTAACTCTAAATGGTTCGATTTGGATAAGCATAGATGACAATGAATATCCCTACCTACGTGTTCTTTGTGATGAAATATTTGGCAGGGCTAATTTTGTATGCACTGTAATTTGGGAAAAAAGGAAAAGCAGAGAAAATAGGCGCGCATTTTCATTTAAGCATGATTACATAGTAGTTTATGCCAGAGATAAGTTTTCTTTTGAAAAAGATCGGAATCCCGTTCCGATGAGTCAAGAGGTTTTATCCCGGTATAAAAATCCAGACAATGACCCCCGTGGTGCTTGGCAGTCCGTAGCAATTACTGCGCAATCGGGACACGCAACTGCGTCGCAGTTTTATCAAATTGTGACTCCAAATGGTCGAACGATTGATCCTCCTGCTGGAAATTGTTGGCGATTTACGGAGCAGCGGTTCAAAGAGCTGGTTTCGGATGATAGGATTTATTTCGGCCCCTCTGGCGGAAATGTACCTAGACAAAAAAAGTTCCTGAAGGAAAGTGAGGATGCTGGATTAACTCCCGAAACGATTTGGTATGCCGATGATGTTGGAACTAACGATTCATCCAAGCGCCATTCAAATGTAATGTTTGATGGAAACGGCTTCGACAATCCGAAGCCAGAAGAGTTATTAGCTCGAATACTTCATATAGCTTCAAATGAAAATGATCTTGTTCTTGATTCTTTTTCTGGCTCAGGAACAACCGGCGCTGTTGCGCATAAAATGGGACGTCGCTGGATCATGGTAGAGCTTGGCGAGCATTGCAACACCCACATTGTCCCTCGTCTAAGGAAAGTAATAGATGGTGAAGATAAAGGAGGCGTTACTGAAACCGCAAATTGGAAGGGAGGTGGCGGTTTCCGGTATTACAAACTTGCCCCAAGCTTAATAGTGGAAGATCGTTGGGGAAATTCCGTGATCAACCCCGAATATAACTCCACACAATTGGCGGAAGCACTGTGCAAACTAGAAGGATTTGCTTACGCGCCCTCCGAAACACTTTGGTGGCAGCATGGTAATTCCAGCGAACGTGATTTTATTTATGTCACTACACAAAACCTCTCTGCTCAGCAATTACAAGCATTAGCAGATGAAGTGGGTAGCGATCAAAGCTTGTTGGTCTGTTGCGCTGCTTTTCATGGTGTAACTGCTGCCGCAGCATCTACCCGCTGGCCTAATCTCACACTGAAGAAAATCCCCAAAATGGTTCTCTCTCGTTGCGAATGGGGGCATGACGACTACAGCTTGAACGTCGCTAACTTGCCTATTGCAGAAATGGATGAACCCGCTGCTAAGGCAGCACCTGCGAAAGCAACAAAAAAGAAAAAGGCTGCGCCAGCTCAAGGCGGCTTGTTTGGGGATGAACAATAATGTCGAATTTTGAACGTGCTCGCGCTTTTCATCATGTGTGTGGTCGCCTGTCATTGCGCCCACCACAAGCGGAATCATTGTCAAAGTTGGTGACCGCTTTGGAAGCTGCGCCAGAAATGCTCAATCATGATCGTGGGAACGATGCTGAAAGTTTGGCGTCCATCCTTGCAACATTGAAGGCGCAATTTAATACCTTGGAGGATTTTGAGCGGGAATTTCCTTCATTGTGTTTTTCTTTGGCTACAGGTGTTGGTAAGACACGTCTAATGGGCGCATTTATCGCATACCTTCATATCGCGCATGGCATTAACAACTTCTTTGTGCTTGCACCTAACCTGACAATCTATAACAAACTGATTGCTGACTTTACCCGCAATACCCCTAAGTATGTTTTTAAAGGTATTGCAGAGTTTGCGCAGCAGCCACCATTAATTATTACCGGTGATAACTACGATCAAACTGGTGCGGTGATTGATACACAGCCAGAGGGCTTTGATCATGATGTGCGCATTAACATTTTCAACATCTCTAAAATAAATTCTGAAGTACGTGGCGGTAAAGAACCGCGTATTAAGCGAATGAAAGAGGTTTTAGGTGATAGCTATTTCAATCACTTGGCTAACTTGCCTGACTTAGTATTATTGATGGATGAATCGCACCGCTACAGAGCCAGCGCGGGTGTTCGCTCCATTAACGAATTAAATCCATTGTTTGGTTTAGAAGTAACCGCGACTCCCTTTGTAGAGTCAAACCGTGGCCCTGTCCAGTTTAAAAACGTTGTCATGGATTATCCACTAGCGCGCGCAATGGATGATGGCTTTGTTAAAGAGCCAGCAGTTGTTACGCAGCGAAATTTCTCTGCCGCTTCGCATACACCGGAAGAAATTGAAAAAATTAAGTTGGAAGATGGTGTTCGCCTGCACGAGACCACAAAAGTAGAATTGCTCACCTATGCCCGCGAAAACAATGTAAAAGTAGTGAAGCCTTTTATATTAGTAATCGCTCGGGATACTACTCATGCCGCCCAATTAAAAGACCTGATTGAATCGCAAGGGTTTTACGAAGGGCGCTATCAGGGCAAAGTGATCCAGGTTGACTCTAGCCGTTCCGGTGCAGAAGAAGAGGAAATGATTACTCGCTTGTTGGCGGTGGAAAGTGTTGATGAACCGACAGAGATAGTGATTCACGTTAACATGTTGAAAGAAGGTTGGGACGTTACCAACCTTTACACTATTGTTCCGTTACGTGCCGCTAATGCAAGAACCTTGATTGAACAATCTATTGGTCGCGGCCTGCGCTTGCCTTACGGAAAGCGCACGGGCGTTGCAGCGGTGGATAGATTAAATATAGTTGCTCATGACAAGTTCCAAGAAATTATTGATGAATCAAATCGCGCTGATTCGATTTTGAAAAAAGAAAACATTATCGATATCGACGATCTATTGTCTAAAGGGCAGCAAGTCAGCGTACATATTGAGTCGGGCACAAAAGCAAGACTTGGGGTATCCGATAATGCTAACACTGGCTTTAATTCAACTGGCTCTGGCGCATCGGAAACTTCTACTTTTGAGAAGCCCGTATTTACGTCTGAAGCCGAAAAGCAAGCGGCGCGAGTGGTTATGGAGGTTATCGGTAAGTATGAGGTTAAGCGTGATCTAGTGCCTACCAGCAATGCTTTGCTAAATCCGGAAGTGCAAAAAGAAATTTTGGCAGAAGTAGCTGAGCGCTTAAAGCCAGTTCAAGCCAACCTTTTGGATGGCGCAGATCAGTCAGCTCCTGCGCTTGACCTTCAATCTGTTGTGGCTAAAACCGCAGAAATAGTCGTTCAGCAAACTATTGATATTCCGCGTATTGCCGTGGTTCCCACTGGTGAGGTAACAACGGGTTTTCATCCATTTAAGCTAGATGTTGCTGGGCTTCATTTGCAGCCAGGCAACCATGAAATTCTTATTCATAACCTGCATACCAATGAGCAGGATACTCTAGCGGCCGAGGTCAATGAAAAAGAGCAGCGCTTAGAAAATTACATTGTTCATGCGTTGGTAGACTACGATGATATTGACTACTTTACCCATGCAGATTTGCTTTATGACCTTGCTGGCCAAATGGTGCACCACCTATTGAGCTATCTCTCAGAAAGTGAAGCACACAGTGTGTTGGATAAAGAGCGCCGGCTAATTGCGCGTGAAATTCATGCACAAATGATGTCGCATTTCTGGGAAAAGGCTACAGGTTATGAGGTGCAAGTTAGCCGTGGGTTCACAGAGCTAAAACCTTGCAATTACACTGTGAGCGCAGGGCAAGCCACTGCACACTTCCGCGAGACAGTAACCGAACTCGGGCGCATCAAACAAATGCTGTTTGGCGGTTTCTCTCGCTGCCTCTATCCGTTCCAAAAATTTGACTCAGACACCGAAAGACGTTTCGCTGTTATTCTCGAACGCAACGCAAGCAAATGGTTTAAGCCAGCTAAAGGTCAATTCCAAATCTATTACAAATTGGGCACCGAGCAACCTGAGTACGTCCCGGATTTTGTCGCGGAAGCAGATGCATTTATTTTAATGGTTGAAACCAAAGCATTAGGTGATGTTGGCTCACCAGAAGTTCAAGCAAAAGCTGCGGCTGCTTCTCGCTGGTGCCAGCATGCTTCAGATTACGCAAAGAGTGTAGGTTCAAAGCCCTGGAAATATCTGTTAGTGCCTCATACTGATATTAATGAATCAAAAGCTCTGACGGATTTTTTGCGGTTTGAGGTGAAGGACAGGGTTTAGAAAATCTTAACTTTGGTATGATTTAACAGAACAGCGGTCACTTAACCGGTATGCTGTTTCTGTAAATTTGCTGAGTTAATCAGATAGTGGAGGTCTGACAGATGAATAATTCTTTAAAAAAGCCTTTTAATGTGTTGGATAAAGCCAAAACAGAGAGCATGTCTGATAAGGACTTTGAAAAATTTAAACGTGTTGAAAAACGAGCTGCGGCAATCGGCAAAGCAAAAATGAGTGCTTTTATGGCTCAGTTTCGCGCTGATGCCAGCGGCATGACTTTCGTGCAACTTTTGCAAGAGAAACACTCATCACAAAGACTTGGTAAATTTCTTCGTGCTGACGGACACCCTAGGCCAGCAGCAAGATGGGATGCCCACCACATTATATCCGGCTCTCATCAAAGCGGTGCTGGAGAGCGCGAGATTCTTGCAGACCTTGAGGTAAGAATTGATGACCCAGATAACGGATGTTGGATGCCAAAGACGAAAGCTGATGCAAGGCCAACCATTTACCCAAACGCCATTGGCCACAATAGAATCCATAGGAGGCTTTATTACCATTGGATACAAGGAACTATTTCTGTAATGAATACGGATGGCCAAGTAAGAGCATTTTTAAATACGGTGAGGATGCAGTTACTACAAGGAAACATAAAACCAGAAATGAAACTTCAGCAAGAAATTGATGAAGCTGAATATGATAGCTGGCTAAAAAAGAATCGAAAATTATGATTTATAAACTGATTGACGATTATAAAAATACTTACTCACCCTATATTGACGGCGTTGAATTAGGCACAAAAATGCCAACATACAGGCCAAGGTTTTTAGGAAAGCCTAGGCTTCACGAATGGGTTGCGCCGGAAGCATCCTTTTATTATTGTGAAAATTTCGAGGGTATGCGAGAAACGCTCCCCGATGTATCCATATGGTCGTTAGGAGTCATAGTTCTTAGTCCGGGAGCTTATAAAGTTTTTCATGCGTGCTTAGAAAAAGCAGGGGAGTTTTTGCCAATTACTATAGAAAGCGAAACTTACTATCTTTTTAATGTACTTTATATAATTCCAGAGTTGGCTACCAACAAAGAAAAAGCTGTCGAAATTATTGATTCAGGTGTTCACCTTGGTCAAGGTAATGTTTCATTTGATGAATCATTCTTAGAAGTAGAAGAGATAGCTGTATTTAAAACCCCTACAGATAGGCTTGTTTTTAGCTATTGCACTGAACGGTTTAAAAAACTCTATGAAGTCAATGGTTTTAAAGGTCTTGTGTTTGAGCCTGTTGAGGTAAAATAAACAACTGAGAGTGCCTTTATGCTCGCTGCCCGTCACAAGCCAATTAAGCCAAATATTAAGTGCCGCTCTCTAAGGCAGTTTTGTCTAGTGCATGGTCACATTTATAATTACAGGCAATCTGGTGATTATGTTTTGTATGAGTGCAGCTATGTAAGTAAGCATGGCATATTGAAGTTCAAGCTAACGCCGAAGTACCAAAGACTTATCACGCTGAAGCGCATATTTGGTGATAAGCATCAAAAATTTTCTGTCTCTAAATAGTCAATAATGCTGATGTTAAGTACGAAAGATTTGCATTAATTATTCTGTGGCTTGCGTTTGGTGCATGGAATAGCTAATTGTTATCCAAGTCTGAACGAAGGATAGGCAACGTCCCACTCTAAATAACTGATATCCACTTTCTATCAAAAAATGATACATGTTTAGAGGGGGCTAAGTGATGACAAAAGAATTTCAACGACATCTCGAAATTGCAAAAAAATATCTGACAAAGAACCTCCCATATTGGTGTGACGACTTCAGTCGACCTACCGATCAAGAATTTGCCAAATATTTAAATGCTAATGGTTTTCCTGTTCAGTATTTAATACTGGAAATTTTCGAGCAAGTATATATTCCTTCGAAATGTGATCTTGATAGTGTGATACGAACTGGAGCGCTGAGGCGGGCTTTGAAAGAGGAAGGAAAACAAGAGGATGACCTTCCGATTCTGGTTGATTAAATCTCTATAAAATCTTTCAGAATATCTTACTGAAAAAGCAGTAGCATAACTTAACTATTTATGAGGTTTATTAATAATGCATCAGCATAACCGCCGTATCTTAGCGGTTTAATGATGCGCCTGTATTTAGCAGCTCATAATTAAATTGGATTAAATTTAGAGCTTTGATACCATTTATAAAAGCGTCTTTTGGGTATACCTTACCCTTACCAAAAATTGGTCGCCCGCATGGTTTGGAGCGTAGTCCCGCATGCGGTTCCGGCCAATCCATTCGCTGCCTGGTTCATTAGAAAATGCTTGCTCAAATTTGATGGGTAGGTAGAATAAAGGGGTTGGCGCTGACCGGACCCGAAGGGGTGTGCCAATGTCGGGCTGTAAAGCCTCCCAGCCAGTGAGCGGGATATTCGGAGAAATCTGATAAAGAGTACGCCGGATTTTTTAGCTTATTTGATTGCCGCTCGTGACGGGAATGGTTTTTTCGTCCTCTTTTTAGAGCCGATTTCATCATTGACAGAGTTGGCAGTGAAACTTATTATGTGCTCGTTGCCCTAGAGGCCTTGTGATATTCCCTCCTTCGAGGACTTAAAGCCCAGCTCAAACGCTGGGCTTTTTCGTTTTGTGGGGTAAGTGGTCGGAAAGTTGACCCTGCCTAATGCCGACCCCCTGATGTTACTGAAATGCTGCCCTAATTCTATCAGTAGAGTGACTCATGCATATCTAGGTATGTTAAGTACAAGCGTAAATCAAACTCATACTGGTGATATTGCGGTTCCATATGCCTGCAGAGCTGATAAAAACTTTTATCATGCCCCTTCACCCGAAAATGTGACAGCTCGTGGACGGTGATCATCTTCAAAAACTCCTCAGGTGCATTTTTAAATACACTTGCGATCTTTATCTCATTAACCGTCTTGGTCTTGTTTCCCTGAATTTTAGTTATGTAATGGTGCTGTCCTAATGCGTGCTGAATGACTTTAATCTTTGAGTCATAAGCTACGCGATTGAGATGCTGGGACTTACCCAAGTATCTGCTTTTGAGATCCATGGTGTAATCATACAATTGCTTATCTGTCCGAACGCCGTGGCGTGTGGGGTATTTTTTTAAGAGCACTTCTCCCAGTCTGCCTTCATTAATTATTTGCTGAACCTGACCCAGGGTCTCCGCTGGATAGCCAGCGAGGTATTTGAGTGTATTTGATGGGTTCATGTGAAGAGCAACGTTTTATGTCTGGTGGGATTCAGTTCGTTCGAATATAACAGGTAGGGACATTCCTAGAGCGTCGGCTATCTGGTAGATCTTTGTAAGCGTCACGTTCTTTTCGCCGCGTTCAATGTGCCCCATATAGCTTCGGTCAATGCCAGCGAGATCAGCGAAAGCCTCTTGTGAAAGCCCTTTCTCCTTCCGAAGCTCCCTTATCGCGCGCCCAAAGGCCATTAAGTGTGCATCTTTCATAAGTGTCCAGCTGAAAAGCTAGAACTATCATTCCCGGCGGCTTATTATTCCACGGTCTAAAGCTCCCATTTTGATGGTCTAACCTATTGGAGGTAGGCTTCGAACGGGGATCGAGTCTGAAAGTGGGTGCTTAATGTGTGATCATGTAAACGAGAAAGATTTTCATTTGATGGTGATGTTGGTTGCTTTGGCAATGTGCTTTAAGCCGCAAGAGGAGTACTTAAGCGAAGATCAGGTAATAACCCGTGGCTTTTCACCTGTGGACAGCTATACGAGGATTTGTATTGCGAAGCTGATCGACACGGGAGCTGTAGAATTCAAAATGGCTGAGCCGGATTTTCAGCTCAATGGAGTAGATAATATTCTATACATTAAAAGACCGGTGAGTTCGGACCAGTTGGATGACTTCATTTATAGGAAGTCTGAAAAAATAAAAGGTCTATTATCCAGGTCATGTATAAATGGTTCATACCTGCAGGCACTGATTCAAGAAATATCTGCATGTGAGTGCATTGAATACGCAATGTACTACGCAGGTAAAGCCAGTATGAAGGTGACATGTCAATCTCCATCAAATGCAAAACTAAAACTGCTAGTTATGGAAAACACAACAGAAATTGTAAATGCATTGCTTTGGAGAGCCATAAAGCAAATATCCAAAGATCGGGGCAAGAGGGAGACTGTAGCTTTCGAAGAAATTGTGGATTTAACGTTTGAAACATATGTTCGCTATAAAAAATCAAATATCCAGATAGAGGGGTACAAATTTCCAAATCAAATAAGGCCTTCTGTAATGGCTGGTTTATTAGAATTGTATCGTACCAATTTGAATTTTTAAGGATTATCAATTTTTTCTAATCGGAATGACATTCGTGCCCGTGAGCTTTGCGAGCTGTTTTCTTAATTCATATAATTCATGCAAAAGACAGATTTCTCTTGCGAGAGCCGCCTCAAGATCGTTACGGTATTGGTCTGACTTTTGCCTAGCAAGCTTGAGCTTGTCTACGTTGTTATCCAAGCTATTATTTTGACTTTCTGCAGCAATATTTATTGCCTCGATAAGATCAGAAAAACTATCTCTAGACTTTTTAATACTTCCTTTTTTTCTACCTGCTTCAATTGCAACAGAGTCCTTCGAAATTTTTGAGCCTTTATTCACCCGAATAGGATTCCCATTTTTGATTCGTTCTAGAGCTGCGAAGTACTCAGACAGGGTAGAGTTTTCCATTTAATTTTAACCTTTTGAATTAATTTTTAAGGCCCTTTCTCGTGCATTAACCAATATTGCTAAATCTGAACTCTCAGTTCGATATTCGAGAAGGCTTTCATCAATATTTGCAACAAGCTTTGTCTGAGCTGCGATAACTTTATCTAGCTTAGAAACATGACAAACCAGATACTTGCAACCATTCTCAAGACATTCAGTATTAATCCACTTTAGCGCTGATTGGGTACACGGTGCTGTATTGGTGCAGCCTCCAATCAGTGTTTCTTGATATGCTATTTCGCCTCGCTTGAACTGTTGGAGTGTCTTTTCCCTATCGAAGGATATATTTCCATCGCCATCTATTATTTTGTTTTTCATCCATAATGCGTGGCCACCAAATAGGATGTCATCAGAAAATACAACGTTCAGAATATAGCTTAGACCCTCTGACTCAAGTTTGGATTTTTGCCAAAGGGTACCAAAATGGTCTTTGTCTTTTCCAATAAAATCTTTAGCGTAGACAGAGCCTTTAGCGTAGTAGAGAGACATTTCGTTAGTAATATGTTGTAGTTGTCTTCGTAGGGATGGAAGCGAAACAAGACCCGATCGTTGGGCATAAAGAGCTAGAGATCGACGTAATTGGTGTGAGGTAAATGACCAAGTGTTTCCAGGCTGAAACTTTGCCTCTGATCGCCATGCTCTGTGTGGGTCTATTTGCTCCAGCTCCAGAATATCGGTCTCTAGAATGATTGGCTCTACAATTTTTCTAAGTTTGTGCATTCGGCTCAAGTCGATATTGCTTGGTACGAAGCAATTGTTTTCAGGATGTCTGGTTGGGCCTGCGAGACCTAGATAACCAACTGGTACAAATAGTGGGTAGTATTCGCTTTCAGAATTTAGACTTTCTTTATGGATATTAAAAGTCGAGTAAATTGCTTCTGCAATTTTTTTTGCTGCTTTTAGTGCCCTGTAACCATCGACGTTAGTAATCCATTTGGCACTCTTTTTTCTTCCGTTATTAAACTTGGTTGTTCGCCCTACTATGCTGTAGTGCTCAATTCCATCAAGTGAAAATATTTTAATGCAGTTATAGGGAAGTGAGAAGACTTCGTCATCCCTCATTCCAGAAAAGGTTTGAATTGTTAGTTTCAGTGCTAGTTGAACTTCGGCAATAAGATTAGACAGGGTTTTAACATTAAGGCTAAGGTTTCGCTGATTGAAATAATCCAGACATTTACTAGGCAAAAGCTCAGGGAATGTCTTACATTTTTTATAGGGTATATTTAATTTTCTTGCGATGCTGAACTGATTGGTTGGGTTTCTTCCCTCTAAGGGGTTGTCTTTGCATAACTTTGTAATATGGAGAATTTCATCGGAAACTGGTTCCCATTCGTTTATGAAAGAAAAAAGCTGACTAATTATTTCTGAGTAAATTCTTGTAGGAATTGGAGAGTGTTGATTCAGGGTTGCCCTGTATTGTAATCCTCTTGCTTTTATAGCTTGAAGCATACTTTGTCCTACAATGATAAAGCCAAATTTATTATTTTTTAATTGCTGTAACATTGAGCCTAATGTTTGTATGTGCCATCCTGATTCTTGTGAATTTACGAAGTTCCATAAAATTTTTTCAGATTCAAATAACTCATGTATCGTAAGATTGTTTTTGTCGCAATAGTTACATGCGTCTTTAACTACGGTGAGATAGTTGCGTAGCGTTCCTATGCTCAATGACGGACCATTACGTATCCACATTAGGGAAAATAAAATTTGACGAGACTCCTCGATTAAGTTCTCGTGAACATTTGTTTCGCTTTCATTGTTCCAGAGCTTGAAATTTAATTTGCTAGGAACTTTTTCTGGATGATATGCCGATAGGTCCCAAATGTAGTCGCCGTACACTGAAGCAATGGTGCCATCTTGATTGCGGCTCACAACAAAGTCCTTTGATGGCTTTTCATTTCCAGACTCATGAAATATGTCCGGTGGTGCAGAGTGAGCTGGGATGTCAATATTGATTTCATACTTCTGATTCATGTTGTTATTCCTAGTTCAATAAGCATTTCAAGTTTTCTTCCCCAGTATGGGTCAAGCTCTCCAAAAACCTCCACTTCTTCTGTTATTTTATCTACGACGTTAGGATTTTTTTTGGAGATCTCGACTAATAATTCAGAAATTCTAGTTAGGATTGGATGTATCGATTCTTCGTGGAATGTAGTCCCTTGTATGAGATGCATAGTTTGGTTTATGCAATATCTGCAGCTTATTAACTTCCGTGTATCAATATCATCTGCATGTATTTTAAATTTTTCACAAAATAGACAGCCCTCTGAATTTTTGCAGTCAGATTTTATGGGCGTATTTAATTTTTCTTGAGATGGGAATCCGTAGTCGGTGCAAATTCCTAGAGAGTGAGATTTTCCTCCTTCTGCTTTTTCTCTGTTTTTGATAACGGTATTTGATATTTCATTAAGGTACTTTGAAATTTCTTGAGTTTGAGATGTTTCTGATCCTGTCGCATAAGAAGCTAATACGGTTTTTTCAGAGTTTTGCAAAATTAATGCGGTAGTTGCTGGATCGGTATTTCTAATTAGCCAGTCGCTTTTCGCGGAGCGCCATTGTCGAGATTTTATCGGTACTACATCAGGGCATATCTTTCTCAGGATGTCATATGTATTGTTAAGCGTCTCTTTCATCTGTGTTGGTTCAGATGTTCTCTTGAAGCCCTTGCTAAAAAATAGCCATTTACATTCATGACCTTGTAGTAGGTATTTTCTGATAGAAAGAAACTTATTAAATTTTGGTATGAATGAATTCGATACTTCGAAACACACGGGTTTATTATTGGCTCGCCACTTTATGACTCTGAAGAGTTGCCTTGATGCTTCTACTTCATAGTCATCAGACCAAGTTAAGTTTATGAGCTGAGACCAGTTGATTCCTGTTTCAGAGAGAAATAGTATAATAAAAAAGTGTAAAGAATTCATCGCTTGATGAAGTCTGTGAACGTCATAAATATTTTTATTTGATGCTTCTATTTGCTTTTTTGATTTTTCTATTTTTATTTTTATTCTAGATGGATGTATTTGTGAATTTTCTAAGGCTGCACTAATTTCCGACATGGTGGAAAGTCGGCCCTCTGTGTAATTATATCCTACGGATCTTTCGTTGGCTAAGTCTGGATGTTTAAACCAAGTGGTAGTTGGAAAGATCCATATTTTATTATCCTGATATTTTGCGAAGGCTGGAGCGGTTAGTGGAAAGGGATAAGGTTTAAATTCAGTGATAAAAGTGTATATGCTATCGAACAGATTTTCACATAAAGAAAGTACTTTTGCTTGTGCTTCCTCTTCTGGTGGTGATGTGGTTACTTTTGATGATACGTTACTTCTAATAAGATTTATTCCGTTTGAAAAGCTGTCGTCATCGAAGAAATCTTCCAGCACTCGTAGGACTGTAAATTGTTGCCTGGCGGCGCCATTAACAGATATGGTATTTGAATTTACTTTCTCTCTGAGAAATTTTACGTATTCACGAAAGCTTTCTTTCGAGGCGTTTAAATCTACAAGAATTTTCTGATAATTGTTCTTGTCTGCCCAGTCCATAAATGGGATCAGCCTAGATAGCCGGTCCCTAATGGTTTCAGGGCGTGAGCCACCAAAGGCCATTGCATTGGATATATATTTAATTAAATTGCCTACGGCTTCTGTTCTTTGATTGTCAATTGATTCTACGTTTACCCTTCTTCCACTATGTTTTCTTCGTCTTTTACTAGAGTTGCTAAAAATTGCTGATTCATCTCTATCTAGGTAGCAAAGTGATCCGATATCAACGGTGCTCCCAGAGGGAAATCTGAGAATTGTGCTTTGAATGGAATGTATTTCATGATCTTTAGGAAGTGGAAGGTTGTATACGTAGGTGCTTCTCTCAATTTTCATTTTTTCCAATCGTGTATTTAGCAATAAGGTTTTGGATGTGGTTTTGATATGTGGCATTTATAGCAGATGCCATGTGGAGGTTTGATCGGTATTGCAGGTATTTATCTGTTGTGGCCGATGATTCATGCCCCATGCGAGCTTTTACGAATTCTCTTGCCTGATGTAGCGTAATTTCACCAAGACTAACTCTTTTTAGTTGATGATCTGTTAAATTCATTCCATATGATGCTCTTGTGTCATGAAATTGATATTGAAAATTATCATCCTTTTTCTTTAAGCGAATTAATGGGATCACATAATCTTTAATAAATTGCCTTACTGCTTGTCCATTTTTTATGTGACGTTTGTTATTTGAACTATCAAACATCAAACTGTCTTGTTTGCTTGTGTATAGCGGAACCCCTCTAATACTTAGAAACAAATATTGATCTGCGTTATCTCCGTTTCCTGCGCGTAATCTTCGTAGCTTCGAGCGATTACTGTTTGCGTAAATGTGTAGCTTTTCATAGAGCCATTTGGGGAAGTGAAGAACAAGTTTTTTTCCATACTTTGTGTCAATTCCTGTTCCAGGTCCAGCGGGGACTCTTATTTCATCTGAAGTAGCATTTTTCAATTTTGCTGAAACATGCTTCAGTCTCATTGTTAATACTGTTTGAATTCGAGCTCCTGTTAAAAGCCCAACCAAGTGGATTAAGAGCATTTCGGTATTGCCTAGCTCAATCAGGGCTTCAATAAGATGTTCTTGGTCTGCTGTATTTAGTGGGCGTAGTTTTCCTCCGTCTTCGATTTGATCGCTATATGGATCATTTGGCTTTGCCGTTTTTATTGATAAATCTGTAGTGCTTATCTGCTTTGAAAACTTTAGGCCTCGCCTATCCGTTAGCTGAATAAAACGGTCATCTTTTTTCCATGGTGAGTGAGCGGGTTTTAATGTATTTTCTTGAATTAACCAAGAGTAAAAAGATATCACCGTACTCATGTGACGTTTTGCAGTTGAATCCTTTAGGTGATCGCTCGCAATTTCAAGTTTCAAATAGGAGCTGTAGCGATATGTTGGTCTTTTGAGTTTTTGGGATGGGAATTCCGTCCAGTCAATTCCAGTTTCATCGAGAAACCTTCGGAATGAAGCGAGAGAGTCGGCGATGCTGGCTAGCGTGGACATGACGGGATTGGGAGTTGATTCAGCCCGGGACAGCAGATAGATATTTGCCTCCGCCCACGGAACCCCATGCGCGTCGAGGACTATAGGAAATAGATTAAATCTAGATCCCATCCATCTGGGTTTAAAATCAATGCGCTCTCCAGTTGGGTTTTCATGTTTATTTCGAACGTAATAATCCGGATTGGGGTTGCCTTCTCTGAGGTAAATTGGAATGGCATTTTCATCTGTAGGGAATGCAATTTCAGTGACCTCCAAGCATGGCAATAAAATTCGTTTTGCTTGTCGCTTCATCTCAATGATCCTTTAGTTTGAGGTCGCGAGCTTGGTGAGGGGGCGCGTATGCTTTGACCTAGATGTCCATGCTATTGATACTTGAAAGTAGCGTCAATGTGTTCATTACTTGTGAGTACAAGTTCGTGCACCACTATCATTTTCAAGAAAGCTTCCGGCGCTTTGCGGAAGACGCTGGCAATTTTAATTTCATTGATGGTTTTTAACTTTGCGCCCTGTACCCGGCTGATGTAGTGATGTTGGCCAAGTGCGTGTTGGATGACTTTGATCTTGCTGTCATAGCTTACCCGGCTGAGTGGCTGGGTTTTGCCCATATACTCGCTTTTGATGGTTTGGGTGTACTGGTAGAGCGCGTTGTCGGTGCGGATATCGTGTACCTGTGGGTAGCGTTTCAGCAGGATTTCCTGCAACCGATTCCCGTCAATGATCTGCTGAACTTGTGTGAGAGTTTCGGCCGGGTAGCCGGTGAGATATTTCAGATGAGCCATAGTAGTGCGCAAAATTGATCAGACTGTGGTTATAAGCGACAGCCATTATAAAGACTAGAGCAGCGTTAAGTAAAAATTAACCGGGCTGGGTAAAAATTACAGAGCTCGCCTTGGTGCATTTGTGTTTTTGGATTGCTTTATCCTGGGGCGGTGGGTTGGGTAAGCGCGCAAACTTTTCATTTCTATAGGTTCGAACAGCTGATTTGTGAGGTTCGACTTTTTTCTAGCGGATTTTTATCACGCTTTTGATGTGCGTTGCTCAGTAAATCCGTTTTGCCAAAAAATATTTATGATTGTTGGCCTGAAAAATGCTTTTCTCAAAAGCGAGGCAGACAAGGATTAGCTATATGTCGCTGAAAATTGTTGCCGCCTAATAATGTTTTATACACAACACATCGTTTGCATATTCGTGACTTACTCATGAGTCATTCGCATGGAGGTAGTAATGAGCGATTTATCGGTAGAAAGTGTTGCGGTCAATCCCGTGAGTCCGGTCAGCAACTTGTCAAATGAACCTCCTGTGGTTCGTTTCCATCACTCCAAAATACTGGCTCTTTTTCGCGCGATAGACAGTGCGATTATTGTGTTGATGTTATGGGCCTGTCTCTCATTGACCGGGTTGCACTGGAATAATGTTTACACCACATTTGCCATAGCGGCTGTCATTGTGTTCAGTTTTTTTGCCGAGAGTAATGAAGTTTATTATTTGTGGCGCGGCCATTCCATGCGCGATCTTGCGGTGCGTTTGTTTTTGGCATGGTTTGCTACTGCATTATTTCTGGTGCTGGCACTGGTCGCTGCTTATCCCTTTGTTAATTACGGTTTACTTTCCATGGCTGCCTGGTTGGTAACAACTCCCGCGGTAATGGTGGGGATGCATATTGGCCGACGCTTGGTGTTGGCTCGTTTGCGTGCAAAGCCGACAGAACCGCGCCGTGTTGCAATTGTGGGTGCAAATGATTTGGGCTTGCGTTTAATTAATTCGATGTCCGACATGCCGTGGTTAGGTTACCGGGTCATGGGATTTTATGATGATCGCGTATCAAACAATGACATTGGCCGCCGCCTTGTGGGCAACAATATCGATGTTAAAGGTGGATTGGACCAACTGTATCAGGATGCTCACGATGGCAAGTTGGATCTTGTTTTTATTGCGTTACCGATGCGCGCCGAATTGCGCATGCGCACCGTAATTGATCGCCTTGCTGATACCACAGTATCGCCTTACGTAATTCCCGATGTGTTCAATTTTGATTTGTTGCATTCGCGCATGACTTGCTTACAAGGTATTCCGGCGCTGAGCATTTATGATTCACCTCTGGTGGATAATAGCTGGGCTAAACGTCTGGAGGATTTGGTCTTGGGCTTGGGTATTTTATCGGTGTTGGCGATTCCCATGCTGATAATTGCTGCAGGTGTAAAACTGACATCGCCCGGGCCGATATTTTTCAAACAAACCCGTTACGGTATGGGTGGCGAAAAAATCAAAGTCTGGAAATTTCGCTCCATGACAGTGTGCGAGGATGGTGCAAATGTTGCGCAAGCAAAACGCTCTGACCCGCGTATTACTCCCTACGGAAATTTTTTACGCCGCACCTCGCTCGATGAACTGCCACAATTGTTTAATGTTATTTCCGGTAGCATGTCATTGGTAGGGCCTCGCCCTCACGCCGTTGCGCACAACGAATATTATCGCGGGCAAATTAAAGGTTACATGTTGCGTCATAAAGTAAAACCTGGCATTACCGGTTTGGCGCAAGTGAATGGCTTTCGCGGTGAAACTGAAACGCTCGATAAAATGTCTGGCCGTATTGCTTATGATTTGGAATACATCCGCAATTGGTCGGTTATTTTGGATATTAAAATTTTATGGAAAACCATTTTTAAAGGATTCGTAAATACCAATGCCTATTGAGCAAGTGTTTGTTAAACAAATGCTGGTTAAACCCATGTGGATTGGGAAAACCTGTGTTAAACAACACAGGGTAAACATGATTGTCGCATCGATGCTGTTGGGTGCAGCCAGCGCCAGTTTGGCTGCACCGGATCAGGCAAGATTAAAACCGGATCGCGTAACACTAACCGCAGGCGCGCAAGAATATTGGGATAGTAATTTTGCGCGCACTGCGGATACCGATTCTGAACACTACACCCATAGTTATGTTGCGCTTGATGTTAAACAGCGTGTAAGCAAACAGGATTTCTCTTTAGTTGCCAGCGGCAGCCGTTATGATTACGCCGAGCGCGAAGATTTGGACGCGAATTTTTATGAAGGGCAGGCGAGTTGGCGCAGTGATTGGAGCCAGCGGATAAAAACCTCCGTCGTCTGGAAGCGCGATGCTTATCTTGTTGACCGGTTGGAATTTGCTGATAAGGACATAACCGCACTCGAAAACCTGCAAGGCCAAATCACATTAATTGCCAATAACCATATCAGTTTTGCGCTGGGCGCACGGCAAGCTGAACAAACCCATTCCAATGACCTGCGTGAATTTCTGAATTTTGATGAAGATGAGCTATTTGCCGAGAGCACGTACACCACGGCGAATAAATCGTCCCTGAGCCTGCGCCTGCGCGATGGTGAACGGCTTTATCTGCAGCCGCTGTATACCAATCCTGACGGCAGTACAGGTGTGCTGGATTTTGAATATCGCCAGGCAGAGCTGGAAGGGGTTTGGGCTCTCACGCGCAAAACACAATTGGGGTTTACGGCCGGGCGCTACAAACGTGAAGGTGATATCAACGAAGGAACAGGAACTCTGGCGTTAGTTGATGTGGCTTGGGCAATCAGCGACAAACTCAAACTTGCACTCAGCTATAGCCAGAATGAGCCGGCGATAGGTGAAACCTTTGATTCCCCGGCAGATATTCGTACCAGCAAACTGGGGCTGAATTGGGAGCCCTCCGCAAAATGGCTGTTCAGCATGGATGCCAGCTACAGTGACCTGACGTATGTGGCGCGGTTGGATACCCCCGCACGCGACGAACAGCTGACCACCATCAGCCCATTGCGGCTGACTTATCAATTCTCGGACAGCCTTGCAATCCGTATGGATAGCCAGTGGGTTGATCGTGAATCGCCGTTGTTATATCGCGATTACGATTATGCGCTGGCAAGCCTCGGTATTCGCTTCACGTTTTGAGCCATTATCTGATTGCTTATCGATGCCTGATGTCTAACCAAGCTATCGATACCACCATCATGCCAAACGCAGTAGACGTTGGAGTTTATCGATTAGCGGTTTGGCTTTGGCTGGAGCCATAGCGGCGCTTTCACCGAGGAAGTGTTTGGTTTCCTGCCGGAAAATACAGGACATGATCAGTGTGTAGGACACACATCCCACACCAGCCAGTAGCAACACTCGCACCCCCAAATGCATATCGCCCGGCAGCACAAGGTATTTGATACAAAGTACAACCGCGAACATCATCAGTGCTGCAAAAAACGTAGGGGCAACCGTGCCCAGTTGGCGGCCAACGCTGACACCAAACGCGTGTTTGAAAAACCACATATTAAAAAAGATACCCAGATAGCTGCGCAGTGCAAACCCTGCAGCGGCTATGACAACCCCATAAGGCACCAGAAGTACACCGAGTATGCAGTTAAGAACAAAATTGATGCTGGTAACCTGCATGACCCGTTTTGAATGACCGCTGGTAGCTAATGCTGCATTCACCTGATAGCCAATCACCATGGGTGCTATCCCCAGCGCCAGAAAAGTCATGATTTGGCCGCTTTGCGCCCATTTGGCTGTGAACGCGAGTTCAATAAATTCAGGTCCCAAGGCTGCGGCACCAAAAAAAATCGGAAAGGTAAAGTAGGCGCTTACACGTATAACCCTGAGTGTGGCTTCCGCTTGGGCATCGCGCGCATTCAAGCGGGCGAGTGCAGGCATTAATGTTTGTTCGAAGGGCTTGATCACAATTTCCTGAAGGATAAACAGCGCCCGGCCGCCCACACGAAAAAATCCCAGTGCTGCCGATCCCAATATCACGCCAATCAAAATGTCGTACACCGCATTGGCAAGGTTGCCGATCATTTGCGCCAGTGCCAACGGAGTTGAAAAGCCGAGTTGGGCGCGCGCATAAACAAAAGAGAAATGCCAGTCGGGCATCCACCGTGCATTAATTATGGTGAGCAGGGTAATCAAGGCATGGCTCAGTAATTGTTGTGCGACCAGCGCCCATACGCCGTAACCTTGAAATGCCAAAAACACACCCAGACAACCTGCGAGTAAACTGCTGATAACGGTGCGAAATGCGATAGCGCGGAAATTAAATTCGCGTTTGAGTTTCCCTTCATGTACTGCTTTAACACCTTCCAGCAGGAAAATAATGCAGAGCACTTGCACCAACAATTCTGCGCGCGTGTCGTAGTAGTACGCGATCACCGGTGCGGCAATAAAAAACACCATTGCGGTTACCAGCGCCGCCAACAATAAATTGAGATAAAAGCAGGTTGCAGCGTAATGTTCGTCCCATTCCGGGTGGCGCACTATCGCTTGCGGCAGACCGGCGTTGACAAGGATTTTGCCCAGTTCAACCACGATCAATGCAAAAGCAACCAAACCAATATCCTCGGGCGCGAGCAAGCGCGAGAGAATAATAAAAATAACAAAACTGATAACACTGTTACCGCTTGCGGCTGCACTCATCCATAGCGTGCTTTTTCCAAAACTCTTCTTCAGGCTCATAGCGTTTTTGAACTGCCTATCGTCATTAATCAGTGTCCAGTATCAAGGCGTTTGCCGGTGCGCAGGCAAAGGGCGAGAAAGCGGCCAATGTCCAGAGTATAGCGACGCGCCAGCCGCGCTGGTTCAAGGCACAAGCGGTAGCACCATTCCAAACGGAAGCGCCTCACCCACTCGGGCGCGCGGGCTTTATCGCCTGCGAGAAAATCCAGCAGCGCGCCAATACCAAACAGCAGTGTCGGTTGCAGGCGATGGCGCTGTTGCAGGATCCAGCGCTCTTGCAAAGGGTTGCCCATCGCTACCAACAGGACGTTTGCACCACTGGCATTGATCTGTTCAACCAGTTGGTCGGTATCGGTCGCTTGTCCGTAACCATCGCAGGTGCCCACTACAGTAACCCCGAATTGGGTGCGCAGGGTGTCTGCGGCGCGCTGTGCAACACCTGGTTTGCCGCCAAACAGAAAGACTTTCCCCTGTGACCCGAGGGATTGCAAAAACGCTGGGGTGAAATCGGTGCCGTTGAGATTCTCTGGAAAGCGGGTGCGATGTACTAGCCAAGTGGCGATATCCACGCCTATACCATCGTTGATGACAAGTGTGTCTTTCACCATACCCGCTTGCAGCCCCTGGCATTGGACAATGAAGTTGGTGTTGGCAAAAAACAAGGCGGTCTGCTCGCCCTGATTCAGCCTTCTGTGCAACTTCTCCATTAGTTGCGGGCCGGTGGTGCGCAGCAAGCTAAAGCCACCCAGCGCGATACGGTCATTACCTGTGTCGTAATGGAGTGCAGTGTTCATCACGCCATCTCCGTATCGGTGAAGGTGCGTGGGCTGAGCATGCGCTCGGCGACCTGTTGCCAATTGAGCACGGGTTGGGTGCGTATCGGTTGGGTGGGGTGCAATGCCCGCTCAATAGCCGCGGCGATGGAATCTGCATCACCCAGGTCATAGCCGAAGCGATTGGTGTAATCCGCAGCAATAAAATGTGGGCAAATTGCGGGCACGCCGAAAAACGCATACTGGATCAGCTTCATGGAGGTATCGCGCAGATAAACCGGCAGGTTGACGCTGGAATAGGGCGCAATTCCCAACTGCGCATGTTTGATATAGGGCAGCGTTTGGGCAAACGGCATTTCGCCATACAGATGCACATTGGGGCCGTAATCCGGATGGGCAGGTTGGCCGCAGCCAATAATGTGGAAGTGAATGTGCGGAAAACGGCGCGAGGCCAGCACAAAAAATTCCGGATCGAACAACATCGAGCCGACCGACACTGCATGTATGCCTTCACGGTAGGGCGAGGGGTCGGCTTGCTCGGCAACGGCGTGGTCGATTCCATGGGGTACAAACGCCAGATTGTGGCGGCTGGGAATGCCATCGGCCAGAGCTTTGGAGGGCAGGGCGATGGTGTCCATTTGTGGTGCGGCCTGTGCAAACGCTTCGTTCACATAGTCGGCTACATTGATGGTATCGAGCGCATCGGATGCGCGGTACAGCACTTTCGCGCTCGGGTTGAGGCGTTTAATCAAGTCGAAGAAGATCGGCGCAACCCCGCTTTCCAGCAAGATCACGTCAGCTTCTTTGATCCAGCGGCGCAAGACCGGGTTGCGGCCACGGCTGTAGAGCGCGTACATCAGGTTTTCGATCGGCCGCAGCCAGCTGCGACGGGTGTTGAACGGGTGGTACAAGGTTTTCCACAAGTAACACTCCACGCCCTGGAAAACGCCTATTTTGTTGGCTTCACTATCAAGCGACAGGCGTGGATCGTGGGTGTAGCGGGACAACTTGCTGTAGCGCAGGGAGAAAAAGCGCGTAGTGCCCAGCTTGGCCAGCTCGCGGGTTATAAAGTGGATATTGGCGCGGCGCGGCGAACGGTAATCGTGCGCGGAAAGCACCAAAAAAACGGGCTTGGTATGGCCAGCCATCGATTCGGTTGGGTTCATAGATAACTCCTTAACGTGTCCCGGTATCTGTGATCTTGAACATTCATTGCGGTGCTTCACCGGGAGCCTGTGGCGGGCTCAGGTCATCACCGCGATAAAACTGGTTTTTCAATGGTGCCCACTGGGGCGATGGGGTATCGGCGTTGGTGTTGAGTGCAAAGGGATAAGTGCCCCACCAACTACCGGCGGCCCAGTAACTCCAGCCTTTCCACTCGTTGCCTTTCATCAACTGCAGAAAGCGTTCCAGGGTTTGCATGCAGCCTTCGGTTGCCGCCATACCAAATTCGCCAAGGAATAATGTCAGCCCGTTTTCCTGTGCCCATTGGCCAATGCGTTCAAAGCGCGCATTAAAGTGGTCGGGGGGATAGCAGTCCTGCGCCATACCGGAGTAGTAGGTGTCGGCATATTGATGTACTTCAATCACGCTGCGCTTGAGTGGATCTTTCAGCCCTGCGAATGCTTCGGCGTTAGAGAGCCCATCGTGTTTATGAAACCAGCTATGTAATCCGTTCCAGCTACCACCTCCGACCATCACCAAGTGGGTGGAGCCAGCCGCGCGCAAGGCCGCCAGCGTGCGTTTCGCCAATGCTGCCCAAGTCGCCAGCGGGATATGCGCCGGTTCATTCATCAGCCCCAAGGCAACATAATCGGGGTTGTTCAATTGCTCTGCCAGCCGTACCCATAGCTGGACAAAAGCCTCCTGCGCTTGCGGCGTAGTAATGGGATCTGCGTAGTATTTGGCGTAGTTATGGACATCCAGCAGCACGCACAGATCATTCTGTTGTGCCTGCTCTACCACAGTTTGGATGCGCTTGAGTTCAGCGGCATCAAAACTGCCCCCAAGGCTTGGTTGCAAGCGTTCCCAGCGAAACGGCAGGCGAATGATGTTGGCACCCTGGGCGGCGATGTAGGTGATCTCTTTGCTGTTGGGATAGATGTAATCCTTAAACACAACGCCCGGCAGTTTTTTGGTATTGAACTCGGCACCCGCGAGATTCACGCCGGTGAGCCGGGTTTTATCCAGGCAGCCCGCCCAGCTTGTGCCAGAGGCCAGTGCTGGCAAAACGATGCTCAATAGCAATGCCTGGAGCCTGCTCATGGCCGCCGTCTCACCTGTTGGTAGAGTTCCAGATAGCGGTCAGCCACCTCGGGCCAGGCGTAGCGCCGCGCAAAATCCATCGCTTCTGCACGGCGCAGCTGGTAGCTGTCTTCGCCTTCTTCATGCAGGCTGAGCAGGTTGTTTACGGCGGCAGTCGGTGCTGTATCCAATGGAGTCAGAAAGCCAAGACGGGATTCTTCAACCAACCGGCGGAACGGTGGTATATCGCTCAGTATGGGCGTTAGCCCCGCGCTCATCGCTTCAATCGGGGCGATGCCAAACCCCTCGTGACGAGACAAACACAGGAAGTAACTGGCCTGCCGGATCAGGCGGCGTATTTCTTCATCGCTGGGGTTGGCAACCAACTGTACGGCCTCTTTCAAACCCAACCATTCAATGTGCTGGAGCAGTTCTTCCGCACTGTGGTCGTATTCGCGCCCGGCGATGGCGAAGCGCCATTGCGGGTTTTTGCGGTGCAGGGCGGCAAACAGCTCAAGTGCCGGTAGCAACCCTTTGTTCACTGACCAGCGACCGAAATACACAATGCTGGGCTGCAACGCACTGGCGGCCTGATTGGCGTACTTTTCAATGTCTACCCCATTTTCAATGACCTGTAGTTTGCGCTCCCCCATGATCTGGCTGAACAGATGGCCATCGTTAGCACTGGTGGCGACCACTTTGCTGTAGGCATTGGATGAAAGACGGGTAATGGTTTTGAAATAGGCCTGCTTGGCGCGCGAGGCAAAATCGGTATGAAAAAAACCGCCATGGGTAGAGAGCACCAACGGACGTTTGTGCAACCACTTGGTGGCGGCGAGGAAATCGTAAAAGAAGTCCACCCCATGGACATGGATGACATCGCTATCGCCCAGATGTTTGAGTACTGCAGGGCAGAGTGGATAACGGCTGGAGCCTTTGTAGGGCAGCCGAATCACCTCTACGCCATCAATCGACTCCTGCGCAGGCAGTGGCTCATCGGTGTTGCGGAATAACCGGTCGAGCGTAACGATGCGCGTTGCCTTGTGGCCGGAGCGCAACTGGTGGCGGGCGATATTGCGCACCACTTCTTCCATCCCGCCGATTGAAGGCAAATATTGACGTACCACATGAGTCACGCTGATCGACATGGGCTACCTCCTGGTATGCAAAAAAGTAGGGGCTGCGGGAGCGGTGGAAAGAGTACTTGTGCTGGTAGCAGTGCTGGTGCGGCGCGGTGCTGGGTTTTGCACCATACAACCGAGCATGCACCACAGCAGTGCCGAGGTTTTGAATGCAAAAAGCGATGTTCCGCTAACACCTAAAATCAGTGCCATATAAAGCGAGGCAAGCGCGCGGAAACGACGGCTGCGTTCATCCGGCAACGGTTGTAACCACAGGCTGAGCCACAGCAACAAACACACGGGCAACCCGAAACCCGCTATGACATAGGCGTAACCCATATCACCAAAATAGGGCGGTATGGCAAAAGCAAACAGCAGGTCAGTATCAAACTCCAACAGCGACAATCCACTCACGGTCAAGCGGCCCATAAGATCATCGCCATGGTGTTCGCTGGTTGCGCCAACCAACAACACCATAGCGGCAGCCACAAATGGTGCGAGCACACAAAGGTTGAGCAGGGAGCCTCGCAGCAGCAAACGCGTTGCGAGCATCAGTGGCAATAGCAGAAGAGCGAAGCGGGAATCGCACAGGATAATCATCACTATTGCAGAGCCCACAAAAAAGACCGATTCGCGCCACTTTTTTCCATCGCGGCTGAAGCCCCATGCCGCAACAATGGTGGCGAAATTCCCTAGCGATACCGGCTCCAGAAATACTGACGATACGCGGTGGTTGCCCAGCAATCCGGGTAACAAGGTGCGGCCAATTCCTTCGGGGCGGGTACCATTGAGCTGCAATTTACTATCGCGTACGTAATCGGTGATCGGTGCAAGGTTACCGGTGCTGACGTAGTAGCTGAAAATATCGAAATAGCGGGTATAGGTATCGAGCATCAGCAGCTCAAAAAGCCCTAATGCGATCACCACCAGAATAATGGGCGGCAGCGCGCGGTCGATCACTTCGGGGCGGCCGATGTTGCAGCCAAACCAGAAGAAGCACAGGGGGATAATCAGGTCGCGGAAGGTTTTCGGGTTGAGCCAGCCGCTGGCCAGTGCGGCAATACAAAAATAAGCGCCGGCCAGGAGTGCGATCATGATGAGCCCCGGCAGTAACCGGCGCATCAACAGGGGCACGCAGGCAAGCATGATCAACACTTCGGTCAGCCCGACAATCGCCACTGAGGTGTGCAGTCCAACCGTATTCATCAGGCATAGCACGGCCTGATAAACCACTGCGGCAAGCAATACACCTGTCACCCATAACTGCTCGCGGCCAGCGTCTGCGCCCAAGGCGTTGGCAGGCTGCGACAGTTGCTTGCTCGTGGGCATACTGGCTATTGAATTGTTCATCTGAACCTTTCCCTACATCAACATCGTCACGGGTATTCAGCGTTAACCCAGCAAAGCCGATCCCAGTAGACGCACCCCCAACTCGCGCAACCGCTGGCAAATTGCGCTGAGTGTCCGGGTTTTGGTCTGGTGCTGGCGTACCAGCAACAAAGCCGCTCCCGATTGCGCAGCGACAATCTGGGCATCGCGGTTGGAATCCATAGGCGCAGTGCTGAGCAGGGTGATATCGAAACCCTGCGTCAAGGCATCAAGTAGTTCCTGATAGTGTTTACCCGACAGCAATTCCTGCGGATTGGGCGCGCGCGTTCCGGCGGGCAGCACCCAGAGCGAACGCACTGCATCGATGTTGATTGGTGCTACCGAGGTGCGGTTGGCAATCCAATCCGATAGCCCCGGCAGATTCTCTGGCAAGTTAAATACAGTATTGAGTTGCGGTGCACGCAGGTTGGTATCAACCAACAATGTGCGCAGTCCCAGTTGCGCAAAACTGACCGCCAGATTGGCGGCGGTCAGTGCCGAGCCCTGGGCATCCTCGGCACTGATCAGTGTCAATGAGCTGTGCGGCTTGGGGTTGAAATAGCGCAGCATCAATTCGCTGCGCAAGTTGCGCAAGGCCTCCGCTTGACGGCTATCGGGCTGGAACAATGCACTCAAGCGGTGATCCAGTTTGCTCGATGCGGCGGGCGTTTTGGTGTAGGAAAATTGTTCGGCCAGAATGGTCTTGATGTCGTCTTCATTCACCAGTCCCAAACTGAGCGCGGCTTCACCAAAACGTATACCCAGCTTTTTTTGGGTCGCCAGAATCTGTGCCAAATCCTTGGGGCTTAGTTTGCCCATAGCGACCAACATGGGCCCCATTTGGTGGGTGTTGATGGTCGTATGAAGCGGGTCACTGTGAATCGCGTTGGCGGTCATGCGCTGTGCAAGATCATTCATGATGTTGCCTCCTTAAAAATACCCGCTTTCTTGAAAATGCCGGTTGTGGCGCGCGCGCTTGAACCTTCATGGGGAATATAGGCAAGCACGGCCAAGCCCAGCTCTTGTTCGAGGTCATAGGGGTGACGGATGCGCTGATCCAGCCATTCCCAGCCAAGGGCAATCGCGGTACCCAGTAGTAGCCCCGCAACGCAAGCGAGCACCAGGGTCATGGCGGGTTTGGGCGATGTTGGCCGCGAGGGAGTGAGGGCGCTGTTTAGCACGGCGACATCGGTGGTAGCGATCTGGCTTTCAAGACGCGACTGGGCGCTGCGCGCCAGTGCAGCATCGTAAGCGGCCTGGGCGTTATCGGCCTCTTGCTTGAGCAGCGCAAGTTGGTTGCGGTTGCGGCTCAGTTGCAGCACCAGTTCTTTCTGGTTGGCCAGCTCTGCTTTGAGTTGTTCTTCCCGGGCGATGGCGAGCTCAACCGACGACTGCAAGCTGCCGGTGATGACATCGATCATCAGGTTCATTTGCTTTTTGAGTGTATCGACTTCACTTAGCGCCTGACGATATTGGGGGTGGTTTTCGCCCACCTGGCGCGCCACTTCACCCAAGCGTGCCTGGGCCTGGGCTAAATCGGCCGCCAGACTTTGTACCTGTGGGTTATCCATGGCCCGGCTTTTGAAATCCCCGGTTTTGGCATTGGCAATCTGGTCGCTGCGGCTTTGGGAGTTCAAACGCTCGCTTTGTACTGCGATCAGCATCGACGACAAATCCGCAAGCTTGGCGGACTCCAGATCCAGCCGATCCGATGAGGCCAAAATGTTGTGCTCTTCCTGATAACTGGACAGGGCATTTTGTTTTTCAATCAGTTCATCGCGCAGTCCGGTCAACTGCTGGTTGTACCACTGGCTGGTTTGCTTGGCAGGTTCAATGCGCAGCTCCAGGTTGGTGATCATGTAGGCTTGGGCAAACGCATTGGCAATGTCTGCCGCCAGTTCAGGGTTTTGTGCCTGGAAGCTGATGGTCAGCACGCTGCTATCGCGTTTGGGCGTTACTCCTAAGCCCTGTGCGAGAAACGCGAGAATGCGACGCTGGTCGCCAGCAGCATCGCCACTTAATTTGATGGCTTTGATAATGGCGGGATTTTTCTCCAGTGCCAGGTCGGCAATCACTTTCGTGGCGACATTGCGGCTGCGGATCACATCCGCCTGGGTTGCCAGATAACCGGTGGTAATTCGCCCGGGTTGAGCCTGCCCGCTAATCGGATCTACCCCCCGGCTGTCAACCAACAGGTCAGTCGTAGCGGTAAACGATTTGGGCGTGAGCAGGGTCAGCAGCAGCGCACCGGCCAATGCCAATGCGCAGGTGATAACAATCACCCACTTGCGGGCGAGCAAAATACCAATCAGGGTGGTGAGGTTCATCTTATCGCTCCTGTTTTAAAACGCGTCCCTTTAGAAAAGGCTTTCCTTAACGACCAGTACATCACCGTCTTGTACCTGATCATCGGGTTTGGCTTTTAACTCTTTTACCGCGCCGTTCTCATGTTGACGGAATAACTTCACACTGTTTTCGCTGGCACGCGCGGTTGGGCCTCCGCCAGCACTCAACGCCTGACGTACGCTCAGCGGGCGGTCAAGTGGATACATACCGGGTGTGTGAACCTCACCGTTTAAATAAAAGCGACCAGCGTTGGGCACGTAAATCGTGTCGCCATTCCTGAGCCAGACGGTAGGCAACAATTCGTTTTCCTGATGCAGCAGCTGTTGCAGGTCGTACTCGATACGCTCCTGCTTGCCTTCGCGGGTAATGCGCATCAGCACAATCCGCTCACTGCCCGAGGGCGAAATGCCGCCCGCCCATGCCAGCGCCTGGGTGAGGCTGGTCGGCCCTTCCAACACCAGTTTGCCGGGGTTATTCACCTTGCCCAGAATGGCAACAACCTGACTGCGATACTTGGTGACTAACAGGTTGACCTGGGCGTTTTTCAACACATTGCCTGCTTCGTAGCGGCTAGCGATCAAGGCGGCTGCATCTGCACTGGTTTTTCCGGCGATAGGCAAATTGCCCAAGAGTGGAATCATGACCATACCATCGGCACTGACCTGGGTTTCGGCGGCCAGCTCCGGCTGGCCGTAGACGGTAATGCGTATTTCATCGCCAGCACCGATGGTGTAGCTGGCAAGATTATGGTGTGCAGTTTGTGCTAGTACTGGCGCACCAAGTGCGGCGATTACCACACCCAGTCCAGCGAACCATTTGGAAAATCCCGATGACATGTGTTGTCCTTAATAAAAAACTGGTCAGCCCGGAAGCTGTCAGACCAGAGGCTGTTGAATAAGGAAGATCACGCCAAACACTGCAAAAGCGAGGCCTAATTGGCTAAAGCATGCTAAAAAAAAGATAAATCTGTGTGACAGGCCAGATTCACCCTCAAAAAATGGCGTGTAAATGTAGATATGGCGTGGAGAATCCCTGTCTCCATTTCTCAAAATCTTGCTTTTTTGCACGCTATTGGTGCGATTTCTGCCGTCCCTATAGGGAGAAATTGTTATCTGCATGAATGGAATTGATGCTGGGGATGAGTTTTTTGCGTGGAAGGCATTTGTGCGGCTGGTGTACAATGCGCGCCTATCTTTCTCCCCTTCCCATTAACACGGCGGCCATTTCTGGCTTGCTGGTCAACTCAGGACTTTCCACAGGAACTACCTATGTTTGATAAAAACCAAACGCTTGCTTCTTTTGATCCCGACATCTGGGCTTCTATTGAAAATGAAGGTCGCCGTCAGGAAGAGCATATCGAGCTGATTGCGTCTGAAAACTACACCAGCCCGTTGGTTATGGCGGCGCAAGGTACCAAGCTTACCAACAAGTACGCCGAAGGTTATCCGGGCAAGCGTTACTACGGTGGCTGTGAGTATGTTGACCAGTCAGAAGCGTTGGCAATTGAGCGCGCCAAGCAACTGTTCGGTGCCGATTACGCCAACGTACAACCTCACTCGGGCTCACAAGCCAACACTGCGGTTTACGCTGCGCTTTGTGCACCGGGCGATACCGTATTAGGTATGAGCTTGGCTCACGGCGGTCACCTGACTCACGGTGCCAAAGTGAACTTCTCGGGTAAAATTTACAATTCTGTGCAATATGGTCTAAATCCGGAAACCGGTTTGGTTGATTACGAAGAGATCGAGCGCTTGGCGGTTGAGCACAAGCCAAAAATGATCGTTGCCGGTTTTTCAGCCTACTCACAAGTATTGGATTGGCAACGCTTCCGCGATATCGCCGATAAAGTAGGCGCTTACCTGATGGTAGACATGGCTCACGTTGCTGGTTTGGTCGCTGCTGGCCTGTACCCTAATCCGGTGCAAATCGCTGACGTAACCACCTCTACCACCCACAAAACCCTGCGCGGTCCACGTGGCGGTATCATCCTTGCCAAAGCCAACGAAGAGATCGAGAAGAAGTTGAACTCGGCTGTTTTCCCTGGCGGTCAGGGTGGTCCTTTGATGCATGTGATCGCTGCTAAAGCGGTCAGCTTCAAAGAAGCCATGACTCCTGAATACAAGGCTTACCAACAACAAGTCGTGGTGAATGCCAAGGCGATGGCTAAAACCTTCCTTGAGCGCGGTATCAAAATTGTTTCTGGCGGTACTGAAAACCACCTGATGTTGGTTGATCTGATCGGCAAATCCTACTCAGGTAAAGATGCCGACGAAGCACTGGGCAAAGCGCACATCACTGTGAACAAAAACGCCGTACCTAACGACCCACGTTCACCGTTTGTGACCTCAGGTATCCGCGTAGGTACTCCGGCAATCACTACCCGCGGCTTCAAAGAAGCCGAGTGTGTGCAACTGACCCACTGGATCTGCGATATTTTCGATGCACTGGAAGCAGGTAATGCCGACGCAGCGATCGACCAGGTTAGAGGCAAGGTTGCTGATCTGTGCAAAACCTTCCCGGTTTACGCTAACTAATCGCAAGATTAGCGCAATAAAAAAGGCAGCCTGACCGGCTGCCTTTTTTATTGTCCGTTATTCATCTTTATTGTCTGCTGTTCATCGTTTTCATCAGCTAAGAAAAACTCGTTTAATTACTTTATTCTGATTTTTAATAATTTTATTTTTAAAAATAAATAAAAATTAGATTATTTTTTCACTTAAGGTAATAAAAACTGGCTAATTTTCGGTCTTTGTCTTAATTTTATACAGGTGAATTATTGATCAGGATGCCTGTATGTCACGCAGTTCCGGTAGCAACCTAAAGCGCATCTACTGGGTGTTTGTTGTGGTTGCCGTATTGCTGGTGTTGTATCAGGTCTCCCGTAATAGCCATATATTGCAGCCCGACGAGCGCTTGCAAGAACTACAGCCTGCGCCCGTTGCCCAGCTTTCGCTTGATCCTGATGCGTTGGTAAATGCCGAAGCTGCACTGCAGCAAGCGCAGGATGCCCTGATTGGGCAAGCGGCGATGCAAGCAAAGGCGACAACGTCTGACACAGGCACGGTTTTGGACACAAGCACAGCGACAAATGCCTGGCAGGCCGACCCGCAGGTTTCCCCTGCGATTCCCCTGCCGGATGCAGTAGTGGATTATGAACCGGTGAGTGTGGATATGGATTCCCCCGCGTATCCCGGTGTGGGCGAGCAAGTGAAATTGATGTTGCCAGGCGGAAGTGAATTGGTCGCCAAGGTGGCATCCAGCCATGAAAATCCCAACGGGGATTACAGCTGGCGCGGGTACTTGGAAGGCCATGGCGATGAATATCCGGTGGTGATGACTTATGGCGGCAATTCAGTATTTGCCACCATCACCACACCGCAAGGCAGTTACACGCTGGAGTCAGTGAACGGTAGTGGTTGGGTGTATAAAAACCCTTCCGAGTTTGAATTATCGGAGCCGGGAAAAAACGATTATCTTGAAATTCCTCATGCGCATGATCATGAGTAATACAAACAAAATATTTTATTGGGGGCAGATGGTAATGAGTAAAAAAACATAGCGGTTAGTGCGGTTTGGCTTTAATGGATGCGCATCGAAATTTGGAAAATGGGTTCCATCTTTTGTTAATCACGGAGGGTTTTTAGTAAAGTCAACAGAGAAACTTTTATGAAAACTTTCGTACAAAAAGTGGTTCGTTCTACCGCTGCAATTATTTTATCTGCGTTAACCTTTCCCGCATTGGCGGCATCGACAGCAATCGATGTATTAGTGGTTTATACCGATGGTGCTGCAGCACTTTACGGTGGCGATCCTACCACTCGTATCAATCAAATCTTCCAAGTTACCAATCAAATTTACGCCGATAGTGGTGTCGATCTTGAAGTGCGCGTTGCTAAAACCATGAAGGTCAGTTACACCGATGACAATGCTGCTGAAACGGCATTGAATGCGATCACCTTCAATCAGGATGCAGCCTTCAGTGGCGTTGCTGCCGCGCGTGAACAAGCAAAAGCCGATATGGTGATTTTGTATCGCCCCTACAAACAAATTCACGGCAGTTGTGGTGTTGCCTGGGTAGGTGGCAGTAATGGCACCATGAGTGCTGGCCACAAAGCCTATATGTTTTCCCATGTGGCGATTAATTCTTGCGGCGATTTTGTCACTGCCCACGAGCTTGGCCATAACATGGGTTTAAAACATTCGCGCAAACAGGATGGTGTTGGTGGCGTATTGCATTACGCATTGGGGTATGGTGTTGTTAATTCATTTACAACTGTGATGGCCTATCAGAATGAATTCAACGTGGACTACTGGGATGGCAAAGTTTACAAATTTTCCAATCCGGATTTAGTGACCTGTAAAAACCAACCCTGCGGTGTTGATCGCAATAACACAACCAGCGGTGCTGATGCGCGTTATGCGCTCAATATTACCGGGCCGCAAATCGCCAATTTTTACGCGGGTGCGCCTGCATCGAGTGCTGCATCATCGTCATCAAAATCCAGTTCCAGCGCAGCGCCTTCTTCCAATAAATCGTCCAGCAAATCATCAAGTTCTGCAAGCAGTGTGAGTAATTCCGATGCAGCAGTGTTGAAAAATAAAGTGGAAGTTGCACGCGCTGCGCATTCGTCCGCTGCTGCGGCAGTGGCTGCCAATAAAGTTGCCATTGCAGAAAAAACCACAGCAGAAAGAACGGCCAAAACCAATCTGACTGCCGCGACAAGAAGCCTGACTACTGCCACTAAAACCTATGAAAAAGCCGTTGCCAAATACAATGGGCTAGTCGCCAAAGTTGATCCACTGGTTACCCAATTGAATACGGCGTTGACCGCCTACAATTCAGCAACCGCAACAACCAAGTCTGCCAAATTAACGGCCTACAATAATCTGGTGACCAAGTACAACACATTGATCGAACAAATTACTGCGGCACTTGCCGAGGCCAACACGGCGCAGCAGCTGATTGCTCCAGCAACACAAGCGGTGAATACAGCAACTGCTACCTATAACACCGCTGTTGCAGCAACAACCGCCGAGAAAGCGAAAACCGCGGGGCTGACAACTGCAGCTGCGACAGCCTTGGCAACCTTGAAAGCATTGGAGCTTGAATATAAGGCAGCACTTAAAGCCTGTAAGTGTACTGTGTGACCTTTATCGTTTGATGAGTCCGTTGAAAGTTGATTGTCTGTTTGGGTCTGTCTTTTGCCCGGCTTAGGCCGGGCTTTTTATTATCGGCCCGATAAAACAATCGGGTTTGTAGCGGAATGCTCTGCTAGACTTCCTGAAAATTAGAGGCAGGAAGTTGATTGATGTTCAGTGTGTTTTGGAAGAAATACAGTTTGCTGGTGTGGTTAGGTGCAATTTTGATCATGGGTTTCCTTGCCACCAGTTTGGCCAGCTATTGGGTATCCCGCGATCAAATCCGCCATTCGATCATCGACCAGGGGCTACCCCTGACAGGCGATAATATCTATTCAGAAATCCAGCGCGATGTGCTGCGCCCTACGTTTATCTCATCATTAATGGCCAGCGACACATTTGTGCGCGACTGGATTTTGTCCGGCGAACAAGATGCATCGCAAATTACGCGCTATTTAAATGAAGTGAAGCAAGAATACAGCGCGGTCAGCAGTTTTTTGGTCTCGGATAAAACCCGCCATTATTATTATCCCCAAGGTATTCTCAAAACCGTAAAAGAAACCGAACCGCGCGATACCTGGTTTTTTCGCGTACGCGATATGAAACACGCTTACGAAATGAATCTGGATGTGGATCTGGCCAATAACGATACTGTGACAGTATTTATTAATTATCGCGTATTTGATTACGAAGGAAATTTTATCGGTGCAACGGGAATCGGTGTTCCTTTGGAATCCCTCGCTCGTGTGATTGACGATATCCAGAAACGCTTTAATCGCAGGGTCTATTTTGTGAATGACCAGGGGGACATTATTGTCTCGGCGAAGACAGGGGAATTGCACAAAGGTTCTATCCATGAATTACCTGGCATCACGACAATTGCCGATAAAATTATCAATAAAAATACCCAGCCCACCAATCTGGAATATGAAAATGAAGCGGGCAAAATTATGCTCAGCTCACGTTATATTCCTGAGTTCAATTGGTATCTGGTGGTTGAACAAACCGAAGATGCTGAAATTGCCAAAGTACAGCAAGTTTTTGTGGGGAATATTGCAATCAGTGCATTGGTGACTGCCTTGGTGTTGTTGCTGTGTTTGTATAGCGTCAACCGTTTTCAGCGTCGCTTGGAAAACGTTGCAGCAACCGATTCGCTCACTGGATTACTCAACCGCCATGCTTTTGAATTGATGTTTGAGCAAGCCGTGCATGAAGCACATCGGGCAAAAACACCACTATCGATGATTCTGCTCGATATCGATCATTTCAAAAATATTAACGACAGTCACGGCCACCTGACGGGTGACAGGGTGATCATGCGTGTTGCACGGCTGCTTGAAAATAGTTTGCGCAATGGCGATGTGCTATGTCGCTGGGGTGGTGAAGAATTTTTGATTTTGCTAAAACAAACCTCGCTCGATGCCGCGCAAGGAGTTGCAGAAAAATTACGCGAAGTCATGGCAGCAGAGCAATTCCAATTAGGTAATAAAACCCTGCAGATCACCGGCAGCTTTGGGGTGGCGGAATTTGGTGGGGTAGAGACCTTAGTTCATTTCTTTGCCCGCGCTGATCGCGCCTTGTATCTGGCGAAATCCGGTGGTCGTAATCGGGTTGAAACCCTGCAATAACGCGCCGCACATGGCATTTGATGGATTGAGTGCCAATCGGTTATAACCTTCCTTGGTTTTTATAATTATTTTCCATGTTGCTAATTTGATGGTCGAATGTTAACGTTAACGTGATCGAATTAACAGTGCCTGTTTCATCTGCTATTGCTATGCAAGGCTGGTTGATGGAACCGGGGTGCTGTTTATCGTTTAAACAGATAACAACACCAGGGGAATAAGATAATGAAACACCTCACCATGAAGCGGAGAGTGCTCTGCTCCACCATTGCAGCCTTAGTGGGCGGCATGTCCGGCAATCTGGCAATGGCGCAGGATGAAGGGCAAGTTGAAGAAGTGGTTGTCACCGGTATCCGCGGATCGCTGGTGCAATCGATGGATGTCAAACGCAATAGCGCGGGCGTAGTTGATGCAATTTCAGCAGAAGATATCGGCAAGATGCCCGATACCAACCTCGCGGAATCCTTGCAGCGTATCACCGGCGTTTCCATTGATCGCAATAACGGCGAAGGTAGCCGTGTGACCGTGCGCGGTTTTGGCTCTGACTATAACGTGATTACTTTGAATGGTCGCCAAATGCCGGCAGCCAGTTTGGAGGCGACTTCTGCATCCAACTCGCGTTCATTTTTGTTTGATAACCTCGCTGCAGAAAGTGTGGCGGGCGTAGACATTCACAAAACCGGCCGTGCGAATTTATCCACCGGCGGTATAGGTGCGCTGATCAATATCAAAACCGCAAAGCCGTTGGAAGTGGGTGAAACCCTGGCATCGGTTGGTGTGAAGGCGGTGAACGACCAATCCAATCGCACCGGTTCGGATCTCACTCCCGAAGTCTCCGGTATTTTCAGTACGACTTTCGCAGAAGGCACGTTTGGTGTTGCCTTGACAGGCTCGTATCAGGAGCGCGATAGCGGATATAACGCAGCAGAAACCAGCAGTGGCTGGTACACCATCGCCGGTACTGCTGGCGATTGGGGCTCGCTGCCTTCTGACGGCAGTTTTGAAAATCGCCCGCAAGAAAAAGATGTGTATTCTGTACCGCGCAATTTGTTGTACAGCATTAACGATATGCAGCGCAAACGTACCAATGGCCAGTTGACCCTGCAGTGGGCACCAACAGAGACCATTACTGCCACCGCGGATTACACCTATTACGAGCAGGATGTAGAGCAACGCCGTCAGGAACTGTCTGCCTGGTTTAACGGTTTGCCCACCGGTGGTGAATACACCCAAGGCACCAATCAGGTTGGCTCAGTGGTTGGTCCTATCGTCTATAGCGATGCAAGCCAGGCAGATATCGGAATGGGTGTCGGTAACTGGGGTACCATCAACGAAGGTAACTCTGTTGGTTTGAATGTGAAATGGCAACCAACCGATCAATTGACATTGGTGCTCGATTATCACGATTCTGATGCAGAAGCCGGTGCAAAAGATTGGCGTGGTACCAACAACGTAGTGACTGCAGTGCATTTCAATCGCGCATCTACCACTGTGGATTATTCGCAAGATTTCCCGGTGATGGATATTACTTATCTTGATGGGAAGGGGCTTGATGCGAGCAAATTCCAATCGTCAGGAACCAGTTTCCGCAACAGCTACATGCTGTCTGAAATTGAACAAACCAAACTCGATGCCAAATATGAATTCGATAATAGTTTGTTGAAAAGCATTGAAGCCGGTATTTCATTAACCGACAACAGTAACCGCTCAGCCTTCTCCAATGCACAGCGCGATACTTGGGGCGGGTATGGTGTTGCTGAAGATTTTGCCGATAATTTGTTTACCCAGAAAAATCTGGCGAACGAATTTGACAGTATTTCGGGCTCCAATAATCCTAATCTTGAGCCGCATTACTACGCGGTAGATTTTCATGGCTTTAGTGATGCCATCGCCGCAGCGTCGTTAAAATATGGCGATACCTCAGCGCAATTTTATTACTGCGGTGCGCAACCAAAACTTTGCTCAAATCCAGAATATTCTACTGATCGCCGTGCCTTGGAAGAGCAATCAGCTGCTTATGTACAAACCAATCTCGGGTGGGATTGGGGCACTATGCCAGTGAATTTGGGTGTAGGTGTGCGCTACGAAGAAACTGAAATTACTGCCAAAGCCTTAGTACCGAATTACACCTCGCTGGTGTGGGCTGCAGCAAACGAATTTACCCCAATCGCGCAAGGCTCTACCTTTACCGAATTGCCCGGTGAATATGACAACTGGTTGCCTAATGTCGATTTCGATATTGAGCTGATGGAAGATGTAGTTGCACGTGCATCTTACAGCGTGACCATTGCACGCCCGAATTACAGCGATATTCAAGGTGGTGTGACCATCAATCAGCCAGTGCGTTTTAATGGCGGTACTGGTAATTCTGGCAACCCGGATCTAAATCCGTTTGAATCCACCAACTTCGATATTTCTGCCGAGTGGTATTACGCTGAAGGTAGTTATGTGTCGCTGGGTTATTACAAAAAAAATGTTGAAAATTTTATCGGTAACGACAGTTATCAATCGACTATTTTCAATTTGGCACATCCTGCACAAGGCGATAGATACGCTGCGGCTGCTGCAGCTACCGGTTCGTCAGATGCGTTAGCGATACTGAATTATCTGCTTGCACAAAGTGGTGGTGCGCCGATTGTTGGCGATGCATCACAAGGTGATGCGTTAACGCAATTCACCATCATTGCACCGTTCAACCAAAAAGAAGCCTCAATTGATGGTTGGGAATTTGCGGTACAACATTTGTTTGGTGAAAGTGGTTTTGGTGGCATGTTCAACGTCACTACTGTCAATGGCGACATTAGCTATGACAACTACAACACCAACAAAGGTGAAGGCGTTGTTAACCAGTTTGCCTTGTTGGGTTTGAGTGATTCAGCCAACCTGATTGGTTTCTATGATAAAGATGGATTCCAGGCGCGTATCGCCTATAACTGGCGCGATGAATTTCTCAATTCCACTTTCGATGGCAATGGCGAGCGCAACCCGATTTACGTAGAAGCTTATGGTCAGATCGATGTGAATGTCAGCTACGAAATTAATGAAAACCTCAGTGTGTTTGCTGAGGGCATTAATATCACTGATGAAACCACCCGTGCTCGCGGCCGCCATGAAAATATGGTGATTGCTGCAGTACAAACCGGGCCACGCTTTAACATCGGCGCGCGCTACAAGTTTTAATCGGTAATTGCTGTAACGCTAAGGAAACGGCCACACACTCTGTGGCCGTTTTTTATTAGAAAACTGATAAAAATAAATAAACCCTGGAATTGCTATGAAAAAAATAGAAAATATTATTATCGCTGGCGGTGGTACTGCCGGGTGGATGGCTGCTGCAGCATTAGGGAAGCTATTAGGCAAAGCGGTCAAGATTACGTTAATTGAATCAGATGAGATTGGCACCGTAGGCGTTGGCGAGGCGACTATTCCCACTATGGTGTTTTTTCACAAATTGTTGGAAATTAATGAGCGCGAATTTATGCGCGAAACCAACGCCACCTTTAAATTGGGCATCCAGTTTGAAAACTGGCGCCAGTTAAACCATAAATATTTGCACGCGTTTGGTGTAACCGGAAAAGATTGTTGGGCTGCGGGATTCCAACATTTCTGGTTGCGCGGAAAGGAGTTGGGAATTGCGGAAGAATTTGGCCACTATTGCCTTGAGCGCCGTGCTGCAGAAGAGCATTTGTTTTCCCATTTACCGAATAATGGGTTGAATTATGCCTTTCATTTGGATGCGAGCCTATACGCAAAATATTTACGCAAATTCAGTGAGGGCTTTGGTGTTCGGCGTGTAGAAGGAAAAATCAGCCATGTTTCTACCGCTGAATCCAATGGGTTTATTGAGGCAATTACGCTCGAATCAGGCGCGCGCCTGGAGGCCGATTTTTTTATCGACTGTACCGGCTTTCGTGCGCTGTTAATGGAGCAAGCCCTGCATACCGGTTACGAGGATTGGTCGCATTGGTTGCCATGCGATAGTGCCATCGCTGTACAAACCGAATCGACATCGGCTCCTGTTCCTTACACCCGATCAATTGCGCGCACCGCTGGTTGGCAGTGGCGTATTCCCTTACAGCATCGGGTTGGCAACGGTTTGGTCTATTGCAGTCAATATCTGGATGATGAATCTGCAAAAAAACTTTTGCTAAACAATATTGATGGTGAACCGCTTAATGCGCCACGGGTAATTAAATTCCGCACTGGCCGTCGTTTAAAACAGTGGAATAAAAACTGCCTTGCGGTGGGGTTATCGAGCGGCTTTTTGGAACCATTGGAATCCACCAGTATTCATTTGATCCAGCAAAATATTATTCGCTTCCTGCGCATGTTTCCGGCTGGTGGTGTAGTGCAAAGCGATATTGATGAGTTCAATCGTCAAGCTGAATTTGATATTGCCCATATCCGCGATTTTATTATTTTGCATTACCACGTCACCGAGCGAAATGACTCCGAGTTCTGGCGCTATTGTCGCACTATGGAAGTTCCGGAATCCCTGCGCCACCGTATTCAATTATTTAAAGAAACCGGTCGGGTATTTCGCGATGGTAATGAATTGTTTGATGATTCATGGCAGCAAGTCATGATAGGGCAGGGGTTAATGCCGAAGCATCATCACCCATTAGTGGATACCATGAGTAAAGAAGAGTTGCAGACATTCTTACAACAGATCAGCAAGAATATTGATTACACGCTGGCGATTTTATCCTCGCATGAGGAGTATGTTGAGCACTATTGCAAATAATCAAGGCGATAAGCGCGCAAGGTGTTATTAAACAAGCCTGGAACGACTAACAGGCTTGTTTCTGAATCCACAAGAATATCGGCGGTGTAATTATTTTCAGCTT
This sequence comes from Cellvibrio sp. pealriver, assembly GCF_001183545.1. Taxonomy (NCBI): domain Bacteria; kingdom Pseudomonadati; phylum Pseudomonadota; class Gammaproteobacteria; order Cellvibrionales; family Cellvibrionaceae; genus Cellvibrio; species Cellvibrio sp. pealriver. The sequence goes on along the minus strand of NZ_KQ236688.1, from coordinate 2,283,004 downwards.
GCGCGTTCCACAGTAAGTAAGTGTTATGTTGATCAACCAAATACAACATTCCTTTCCAGCTAGTTAACAGATAGGAATTTTTTTTCCACGGTTGTACTCCATCGGCCTCGGGAAATAACTGTTGTGTAATTGTGCGGATTTTTTTGTTGTGATCTATATAAAGCAACTTGTCATTTGCGGCGATAAGTAAGCCATCCTGTTGCGGTAACAGGCCATTAGCGGCTTGGATATTTTGTGCGTAAATTGCCAAATCACCTTGGTGTAAGCGGTAGACGGTATGGGTAAACGTATCCGATACATAGACACGGCCTTGCGCATCAATCGCCACATCATTTAAAAACTGCGCTCCAGAAATAGCAATTTGCCGCAACAGTTTTCGGCTGTTGATATCAATCACTAGTAATCGATCTATATCGCTTACCCATAATTCATTGCCGGAAAGTGCCATACCTTTCGGCGCGTTTAAACCCTTGTACCATTGCAGGTTAATGATATTTCCGTCCAGCCCTATTTGTGCAATCCCGCCTTTGCCATCCTTTTGGGTTGGGTCGCCATCAATAAGCGATACCAATAAGTATTCGGTTTCCCCTTTAACCAGTACGACGGATTCTGGCATAGGTAAGTCATGCGTAGTCCACAGCGGTATCAGCTTTGGTAGTTGGGGTGGGGTGCTCACTGTGGATTGTTTGCAGCTAATGCTGCATAAAAGTGTTGCAATACCGAGACACAATGAAAGATAAGTACGCATGATTGGCTCGTGGTTGTATTTAAAATTTAGCGATATCCAACCAAAGCTCCGGTCGGTTAACAGGAGTTTCCGGTGTGAGGTAAGGGTTTTGTAATTCAATCAGGGTGCGGTTTTTTAAGTTTGCAAACTGCAATACTTTTTGTACACCGGGTTCAGCGTAAAAAAGTTTATCAAAACTGCCATCGGCGATTGCCTGGTTTAAACCCGTTTCCAATTGCTGTGCGAGTGTGCGGTTATTTTTATGTACGAATAAGTAAAACGGCATTTTGTAGCTAAGCATCAATCGTTGTTCAACGGCCAACTGCAATTGCGAGTGCGAAGCAATCTCTCCCCAGGGTTCATGGATGCCGCGAGGAAAAGCATCAAAGCGTTGTCCATCCACCATATAGAGCAAACTGGGGAATTTACTCACTTTCACTACATGTAAACCATTTGCTTCCAGAATACTGGTATCTGCCCAGGTGCGGCCTTGTCCTAGTGAAATAGATTTCAAATCGGAAAGGTTGTTGATTGCATTAAATTTATATTGATTGTTCTTGTGAATAATAAAAATCCGATAGCCGAACATGCCTTTATATAAAGGTATACGTACGGGCAAAAAATCCTGCTCCTTGTCTTTGTCGGTTGCTGTCCAAAATATATCGAGCTGGCCTGAGTCTATTTCGCTCATTACGCGCGGCAAGGTTTTTTCTTCACTGGAGTCTGCTTGTAGTTGAATATTTTTATCAACATAACTTAATGCCAGTGTTGCCATAGCAAAAGCGTAGCGGTCATTGTCATTGATTAAGGCGGGTGTGTGCAGTCGGGTTTGGGCATGGCTCTCAAGGGTGAGAATCATTGTTAGTAATATCAATAGGCCGGTAGGATTACGGCTCATCATTACACCTCTGCAGTTATTCGTTATTGTAGGGCTGCGAGTTTCTTTTGTTGCTGTCAGTCAATTCTGTTAAGTAAATCCCGAGAAAAAAGCGGGTCGCAACAGAAGCGAAGTGACCCGCAAAAGCAATGAGGCGCAAGGCCTCGTCCTGGATACAGAAACTACATAACAACCACTTGGCAAAACTAACGTGACGAAACAGCGGATCAAGCAACCAAGGAATAAGAATTTCTCAAAACGCCTTGAGTTTCGATCACGTTAACGTTAACATTAATTTCAGTTGAGCCAATTGTCAACTGGAAATTAGATTCATCCAGTCGAAATTGGCGGTGTGAAGCCGTATTGATTAGACGCTAATAACAATAGAAGAGGTAAATATGACGGGTCCTGTATCCGGCCAGCTCAATCCTGCCACTCCCGCAGCAGCAAGCAGCTGGTATCCGGTATTGCTCGCGCTGATCGTCGCGCTGGGTGGTTTCCTGCTGGGTTTTGATGGTACCGTCAATTCCGGTGCAATCCCGTTCTATCGCGTTTCCCTTGAAATCTATGACGATGCGTTTTTACTGGGTTTTTCATCCGGTGCCATTATTTTGGGCAGTATTTTTGGCAACCTGATTGCGGGCTATTTGGGTGATTGGCTGGGGCGAAAACGGGCGCTGGTCATTACCGGGGTGTTTTTTGCCATCGCTGCATTAGGGACTGCATTTGCCCATCACATTGCGATTTTTATCATCGCCAAAATTATTGCCGGTATCGGTGTGGGCATCGCTATTTTGATCGCGCCGGTATACATCGCTGAAATTGCACCGGCGGCACAGCGTGGAAAATTGGTGTCGATCAACCAACTTAATATTGTGCTTGGCATTTTTGCGGCTTACTTTTCCAATTATTTTATTTTGCAGTGGGTACAAAACCCGGAACTGAATTGGCGCTGGATGCTGGGTGTTGGTTTTTTCCCGGCCGCCGCTTATTTGTTGCTACTGATTGTAATTCCCGAAAGCCCGCGTTGGTTAATGGTGCGCGGGCGCGAGCAAGAAGCATTGCTGGTGTTAACGCGCTTGCGCGGCGCAAGTGCAGCGGCTGAAGAAATTGCCAGCATCAAACACAATTTACAGCAGGATTTATCGAACAAAACACAGCGAAAATCCCTGCGTGCAGAAATGGCTCAATTGTTTTCCAAACCCATGCGCCGCATTTTACTGATCGCTTTCGCGCTGGCCGCTTTCCAGCAGCTCTCTGGCATTAATTCTGTACTTTATTATGCGCCCATGGTGTTTGAAACATCGGGAGTAGGGCGCGACAGTGCATTTTTGCAAACCATTATCTTGGGCGCGGTATTTGTTTTTACTACATTAATTGCGATGGTGTTGATCGATAAGCTCGGGCGCAAATTATTGTTGATCATGGGCACGGCGATTATGGCTCTGTCGTTGGGGCTTGCGAGTTTTTCTTTCTATCAGGCGCGCTACCAATTAGAAGCGAGTTCAATTGCGGATATTCGTACGGAGTTATTTCATCAAGGGCTGGTAACGGAAGCGGCTAACCAAAACCCGGATGTCTACCAAAAAGATCGCATTGAAATTGCAGGCGACACGGTGCAATTTTACCAAGGCGACACCCTATTAATGAGTCTTCCGTTAAATGCGCCGGACATCGCCACCCAGCAGCAAAAAATAGATCTGCTTGCACAGGCGTTGCAGTCCATTGCGGGGCAAACCTTCGGCAGTGAAGTAGAGTATTTTTCTGCAATAAAAACAGCGCTATTTAATGTCGTGCAGCTTGCATCACAAGAAAACAATCAAACCGCTTACAGTGCTACAACGGATGAGCAGTTACAGGCGAAAATCCGGCAGGATTTTAGCGGTTATCAATCGCTGTTACTGAAAACGGCTATTTCTATTAATTCGCTTGCGGTATTGATTGGTTTGCTGGGTTTTATTGCCGGATTTTCAATTTCATTGGGGCCGGTCACCTGGACCATGTTGGCGGAAATTTTCCCAAATCATTTACGTGCGATTGGTATTTCAACGGCCGGTGTGCTCAATGCCAGTACCAGTTTTGCCGTGGCCAGTTTATTTCCGTGGCAGTTGGAAGTGTTCGGCTCCACCGTAACCTACTTGCTCTACGCCATCGCTATGGTGTTGTGTTTCATATTGGCAGTCAGGTTTATTCCCGAAACCAAAGGTAAAACGCTGGAGCAATTGGAATCCAGTTTGGTTCGTGGACATTAATCGCATAGATAAAGATTGGTGTTCATTTAGAAACACGCCGTAAATACATCCCTGTAGGCTCGATTCGGCATCCATGCCTCATACGGTTTCTAAACGAACACCAATCTTTATTCGACAGATACTGAGTTTAAAAATGTTGATCAAGGTTGTTGTATGAATGGAATAATTCAAAATCCAATCCTGCGTGGGTTTAATCCCGACCCCAGTATTGTGCGTGTGGGCGATGACTATTACATCGCCACGTCAACCTTTGAATGGTTTCCCGGTGTGCAAATTCACCATTCGCGCGATTTAAAAAATTGGCAGTTGTTAGGGCAGGTACTTGATCGTCCATCGCAACTGGATATGCGCGGTGCCCCAGACTCTTGTGGCGTATGGGCACCTTGCTTGAGCCATTGCGATGGTTTGTTTTATTTGGTGTACAGCAATGTGGGCTCATTTGATGGTGTCTGGAAAGACACACCTAATTACCTGGTGACTGCGCCCTCCATTCACGGTCCTTGGTCCGAGCCGGTCTTTTTAATGTCGCGTGGGTTTGATGCCTCACTCTTTCATGACACTAATGGCAAAAAATGGCTCACCAATATGATGTTGGATCATCGCGCTGGAAAATTTTTTGGTGGCATCCAGCTGCAAGAATACGATCCGCTGCAACAAAAGTTAGTGGGTGAGGTGAAACATATTTTTGCAGGCTCTGAACTAGGTTTTACCGAAGGGCCGCATATTTATCAGCACAACGGTTGGTATTACCTGATTACTGCCGAAGGTGGTACCGAATACGGTCATGCAGTGACTATGGCGCGCTCGCGCGATATTGTCGGGCCGTATGAGTTGCACCCGCAAAACCCGATTATTTCTGCACGCAATTATCCGGATGCACCCTTACAAAAAACCGGTCATGCTGATTTGGTGTGTACACAGCATGACCAATGGTACGCCGTGTACTTGGCGGGGAGGCCATTATCGGCACGCGGGCGTTGTACGCTTGGGCGTGAAACGGTGATTGAACAAATGGAATGGCGTGATGACGACTGGTTGTATCCCGTCACTAATCAAAAAACAACGCGCCTGCAAGTTCCTGCCCCGGGGCTGAAGGAATTTTCTGTAAGGCCGATCGCGGAGCTGGATAATTTTACCGCCCAAACACTATCGCCCCAGTGGCAAAGTTTGCGTGTTCCCGTAACAGAGCAATGGTTAAGTTTGAGTGAGCGTAAAGGATTTGTTCGCTTGAAAGGGCGCGAGTCGCTCAGCTCTACCCGTGAACAAAGTTTGATTGCGCGTCGTGTACAGGCGTTCGATATTGAAGCCAGCTGCAAGATTGATTTTTCGCCTAAAAATTTCCAGCAGCTCGCAGGTTTGGTGTGTTACTACAATACTGGCCATTATTTGTATTTGTATATTTCCTGTAATGAGTTGACAGGACAGCGCGAATTACACCTGATCAATTGCGATAATTTTGTCGTTGCTGAGCCACTGCAAACGCCCATTATTTTGCCGCCTTATGGTGAGATTTTGTTAAAAGTTGAATGGCACCAAAGCGATGTACAGTTTTATTACTCTAATGCAGAAAGCTGTGATAATGAAAGAATAGACTCTGAAAATGCTAAAGCTTGGAAAAAAGTAGGGCCGGTAATGGATGGTAGTATTTTATCGGATGACCACGTGCGCGAGATGAGCGATCGTTACCGCCCCGCGTTTACCGGTGCCTTTGTAGGAATTTGTTGCCAGGATTTAAGTGGAATGAAACTGCATGCTGATTTCGATTGGTTTAACTATCGCGAATTTAGCATCCCTGACAACGCAGATCAGTTAAATCATAACGACGAATATCATCAGGTATCGGAGCAAGGTGTATGAAATCCAATAAAAAAACGTTTTTTTCGTGGGAAGGGTTGTGCTTGTTAATTGGCGGTGTTTCGCTGATAACGGCTTGCTCCTCCACCATTCAGAAGTCTTCAGATGAAGATGCAGCGGTGCAGCAGGCCGCCACCATTAATCAGAATCTAAACAGCAGTGCAGCAGTAGCGTTTGTCGATACACGCAACTTGCCTGCCGATAATAAAATCGCATTATTTATGGGGCAGGATAGCGAGACTTTGACGGAGTATCGCAAAGAGGCATTGGAAAAAGATGCAGAGCTTCCCAGGCCTGCGGGCATTACGCTGTACACCAAAATTTCCAATAGTGCCAATCAGGGTAGCCTTGCGGGTATCACCAGCGATACCGATTATGGTGCCGGCATGATTAATTTTTCCAAATCACTAAAAGAGTTTCCCGATGCCGCCTTGGCAGTTGGTTTGGATATTACCGACGTTCATGCGGGCTGCAAACAAATTCCCACGCGCGCAATTGCCGGGATGATTGGCGAGGGCGTCAGTGAAAAAGACGTGGCGGATTATCGCCAGCAAGTGGATAAATTATTACTGTTTTTAAAAGGCTCCAAACGTGAAGTTTTCTTGCGTATTGGTTACGAGTTTGACGGCCCCTGGAACTGCTACGAGCCTGAAGCCTATAAAGCGGCATATCGTTTTATTAAATCCCGCATCAATGCATTGGCGGCAAATAATATTGCAACCGTTTGGCAATCGGCGGCATGGCCGCGCAATCAAGGTATTTATCAAGTCACTGAAACAAATCATTTAGAGAAATTCTATCCCGGTGATGATGTGGTGGATTGGGTTTCGCTTTCTACTTTCTATGGCGATACCTATCGCGACTATCAATGGACTTGTGATGCATTAAACCCCGAATGGTTTACGCCTGTAGTAACGCCGCGCTCGCAACAGGATCGCCTACTGGCATTTGCCCGCAACCATAAAAAACCAGTGATGATCGCCGAGGCAGCGCCGGTCGGTTTTAGTAATTCACAGCTCACCACAGGTTGTATTTTTACCAATCGCGTTAAACCAATTACTGCAGAAGACATTTGGAATAGCTGGTATGCCGATTGGTTTGATTACATTCATGCCAACAAGGATGTGATTCGCGCGGTTGCCTATATCAACACCAACTGGCACAGCCAAGGCATGTGGTATTGCGCACCTAATTCAACTGCAGGTGCCAAGGATTGTAATCAAGGCTATTGGGCGGATAGCCGTGTACAGGCAAACCCTTATATCTTGAAAAAATTTAAAGAAGAAATTTCTCATTCTGTTTATGTGAATGGTGTTAAAAAATAATTAAAAATCCATGCCAGAAGTCGTAATGACTTCTGGCATGGACCTTGGAAAACCCCGTCATGGATGTCCAGTAGCGCCTTAATAACAATAGCGATAAGGCCATTATCATTGGATCAGTAACATGAACTTCTTCAGCTTTCTGAATGAATTGCGCTTTACCCTATATGAAGTAATTCTCTTATGGATAATTTCATCTGGCGCGATCTATTGGTATTTCTCTTCTCGGCGAAAATTAGCGTTATCTAAATCCTCGGAAGCGACTGCTGTTGAAAATAGTCTGATTGGCGAAACGGCCAAGACTAAAATATTTGTTGATTTTTCACAGTTAAAAAACAGCATAGACGAACAGATTCGAACGCAGCAACTTTACGCGCGTCCACAGCTGAATATTGAGCGCTTGGCGCAGTTTCTGGATATACCTGTAAAGCAATTGTCCTTATTGCTTAGAACACAGTTTCATCAAAACTACTTTGAATTTATTAATCAATACCGATTGATGGCGGCAAAAGAGCGATTGATTAGCTCTGAGTGGGCAGGAAAAAGTGTGCAGGAAGTTTATGAGTCAGTTGGCTTTTCAAGTCGCTCTACTTTTTTTACCTTGTTTAAAAAACAAGAAGGAATAACGCCAGCGGAATATAGATTAAAACATCGCTCAATCACATAGTGTATGTAGTTCTACTTTTTGTTTAGCTAAACATCGAACTGTATCTTGTAGAAAAAATCGGTTTTTCTGTATGGGTTACAAATCCCTGTGACATAAATCTAATTCATACAGGATTCCAACATGAAAAACCTACTACGCCTTACCGGGCTGCTATTAGGCAGCTTGGTTAGCTTTTCATCCCATGCCGCCATTGAAGCTAACGCTGTCAATTTGCCTGCAAACAACAAGGTGTTGTTTTTAATGGGACAGGACACTAGCACCTTGCGCGCTTATAAAACTGACGTGCTCACCAACCCTGCCCATGCAACCTTGCCAAAACCTGGCGGCGTTACTTTGTATGTATCAGTTTTGCCCAAAGCGACTCATGCCAATTCGGCACCGGCTAACGCGACCATGTATGTGAGTGGTATCGAAGGCCCACCGGTGGATAACAACAACGGTGAAGTGAATTTTGCTGAGACACTGGGCGATTACGACTTGCTCGCAAACAATAATAAAGTCGCACTCGCAGTGGGTTTGTATTTATCCGATGAGTGGGCGAATTGCAGCAACCAACCGCTGCGTGCCATTGCCGGTACCGGTGATGCCGATGTCGGCAGTGCTACCGATCCTGCATCGCTATCCTACCAATGGCGTTATGCAATGGATCGCATGATTAATTATTTTAAAGCCAGTGGTCGCCCGGTGTATTTGCGTATTGGCTACGAATTTGATGGCCCCTGGAATTGCTACAATCAAACCTTTTATAAAAATGCCTATCGCTGGATTGCAACACGTATCGATCAATTAGGCGCAACCAATGTTGCGACTGTATGGCAAGCGGCAACTTATCCGGACGATGGTGATCCTGCGTATGGTTATCAAGTATCACCCAACCCGGCGGCACATTATGAAAGCTGGTATCCCGGTGATGCCTATGTAGATTGGATTGGTATTTCTTTTTTTGCTGGCAGTAATTATTTGAGTTATCAGTGGTCCTGTCAGGATGGTTCCAAGCCTTGGACAGTGCCAGACACCACGCCGCGCGCTTTGCAAAATGCACTAATGACCTTTGCGCGTACGCACGGAAAACCAGCGATGATCGCTGAATCGGCACCACAAGCATTTGATCTACGCAATTTAAATTACTCTTGCACCGCTGCGCGCCAAAACACGCAAAATTTTGCGAGTGGCCAAGCGGCATGGAATGCTTTTTTTACTGATTATTTCCAATGGATTTTTGACAACCGCGATCACTTGCGCGCAGTGGCCTACATCAATACTGACTGGCAATCGCAAGGTCGTTGGTATTGCGCGCCGGGTGCAGCTTCTTGCGCAGCGGGTTATTGGGGCATCACCAGTATTCAAGCGAATTCGCAAGTGATGAGCAATTTCAAAACCGAAATGGCGAAAACATTTTATGCCCATGCCGGTAGCCCCATTGGCGGCACTGCGTCTTCGGTTGCAAGCTCAGTTGCTTCTTCTGTTGCATCATCAGCAGCGTCCTCTGTCTCTGTTCCCCCAACTGCAGCACCACAAGCTACCGCAACCGCTGGCAATGCGAGTGTGAGTGTGAGTTGGAATGCCATTGCTAACGCGACCAGTTATCGCATCAATTATGGTTTTTCGACCGGTGCATTAACCTCAACCCAAACTACCAGCGGCACTAGCGCAACAGTGAGTGGATTAACCAATGGTTATGCTTACGATTTTACGGTAACGGCGATTAACAGCGCCGGTGAAAAAACCAGTGCGCGTGTAAGTGCAACACCACAAGCGCCAGTGGGTGGCAGCTATGTATTTGGTTTACAAAGCAACGGTGTGCTTTACCACAATGTGGGTAACCAAACGGCGAGCTGGGTATATTTGTGTTTGAACGGCGATTGCCGCCCAGCAACAAAAAATGGATCGCGCTGGGAGCGCACTGCAACGGTGAATGCCAACACGGCTTATTCGCTGGAGTTTAAAGTGCAAGACAACGCAACCTCGCAATGTATTGCAACCGCCAGCAATATCAAACCCGGTGAGGGGTTAGCGGCATCGCCCTGTGCTAATGGTGCGGCTGCTTCATCGGCGATTGCATCATCAACGCCTGTGGTGAGTTCATCCAGCCGTTCATCGGTTGCATCTTCTGTTGCTGTTTCATCAGTTGCTTCTTCAACTGCAAGTGCGTGCGGTGATTTTGGAATTGCTTACAGCAATAACAACACCATGGTGCTGTACCACAAAAATAATGGTTGGTCAGCGACCTGGAATTATTTGTGTTTGAACGGTGATTGCCGTGCAGGGACTTTAACCAATGGTTACTACCGTCGCAGCGTAAGCGGTGTGCTCGGCCAAAGTTATCAAGTGGAATTTAAAGTGCAACAAACACCAGCTCCCGGTCAATACACAACGGGGCAGCAAACCAAAACGTTTACTAATCAGTGTGTTTTACCGTGATTCGAATGTTTTCACGATCTTGAAGATGAACCTCGGTATTTGTTCATGGACCGTATGCACACAGGACGTGTGCATCGAGCCCCCATGGATGGGTTCACGGCGTGTCCATGAATGAATATCGTGGTTCATCTGGCTCGATAGTGAGTGCAGATTTCCTTCGGGACACACAATCTGAGACTCGCCGTAAATACGTCCATGTAGGCTCGAATGCAGCATCCATGCTGCATACGGTCTCAGACCGTACATCCCGAAGGGAATAGCGAATTTCATCTTGAATTCTAAAAAACGAAAAACTAATGAGGCGAATAAATGAATAAATTAAAAACCCTATTCGCATATGGAAGTGTTATTAGCAGCCTGGTGTTGCTAAATAATGTATATGCACAAACAACCGGAATTAGTGCGAGTAAAAATGCGCAAAATAAAATTGTGCTTGATTACACCTTCAGCGAACGCAAAACCGGCGGTATGTGGTTAACCGCTTATGAAAATGGCAGTTACTCCTACACCACCATCAGCGGCGCAACCGAAACCAGTTTAGCCAATGGTTACTGGCGCTACGTTTACACCACCAATTTGCAATGCGACACCGGCGATCAGTTTACGCTGCGTGTGCAAGGTAACTACAGTAGAGTAGACTGGCTACCCGGCCCAACAGATACCAGTTTCTACAGCTATAACTGCGCGAACACTGGCTCATCTTCTTCTGCATCTTCAGTTGCTTTGCCCGCAAGCGCGCCAGTTATCAATGCAACCGCTGGTAACGCTAGCGTTGCATTGAGTTGGAGCGCAGTTGCCAATGCAACCAGTTATCGCATTAATTATGGTTTTGCAACAGGTGCATTAAATTCCGTATTAACAACAACCGGAACTAGTATTAATGTAGGTGGATTAAACAATGGCTTCGCGTATGACTTCACGGTTACTGCCATCAACAGCGCCGGTGAAAAAACAAGTGCACGCGTAACCAGAACACCGCAAGCGCCAGCATCATCAGTTGCTCCATCATCAACACCGGCAAGCTCTTCTCGTTCAAGTTCAAGCGCTGCACCAGCAAGCTCTGTTGCTAACTCAAGTTCGAATGAATTGCCTGCTGCATCAACCCGTTTAGAAAATGGTGTGCTTATTTCCAATTTTGCTGAACGCTATCGCGTGCGCCATGAATTAAGCGGCAATGATTTTAATAATTTTAATATTGAATATTGGGTGGGGCGTTTTGGTTATGTTGAGCTGCGCGATTACACCCGTGCAGAAGCCGCATCACAACGGCAAGCTGCCTGCGGTACAACAGAAGCTTGTGTAGTGGTGACATTAACCGGCGCTGTACCTGCAGCAATGACCGATTCATCCGGCGCAACCAAAAGTTGTAACCAGCAGGTGCCGAACTGGCGTTATCACAAATACTATGGTGATGAAACCAATTTTGAATACGGTTATGTGATGGATATTGTGTTGCCGAACGGAACTGTAGTTCCCGCATGTAATGCAACACAAGCGCAGCGCACCGCCGCGACCAAATGGCGTGCCGTCATGCAGCGCTGGCAACATATTAATCGCCCGTTTGAGCATGGTGCGCAAATTGAATTCGAAACCACTATCAATTTTGATCGCGCGCAATTAACCGGCGATAACGTCAATTACTACGGTCAAACATTTAAATATGTGTTAGGTGAAGGTTTCACGGTAAACAATCGCGATTCCGCCATTGGCCCGTTAAATGTAAATGACAGTTTTGCAAAACTCGGTGGCAATACCACTGTGCCACAATTATCCGCTACCGGTGGAGTACAGCAACGTTTTGCTTACATGCAGCACGCTTACAATATCGGCGCAAACCATATTGCTGATTGGTTAATGGGGCGCCGTATATTGCACACCAATATGATTAACGGCAGTCACCTTGAACAATTTATGCCGGGGCCACAAGCGCAGGGCGGTAATTTGCCCATGTCGGAACTGGCGAATCTCGCTACCAATCCTATTCAACCAACCTGCACCGGATGCCACACATTAAATGCATCGGGCAATATGCAAACAGGCCAAAATGTTGTGCCCCCCAAAATGATTGGATTGGGTTTGTTAGGTGCAATTCCCGATGCGACTATTGAAGGTTGGGCCGCGCAAAATGGTGGTCGCGTTAATCGTGTAACGGTAAATGGCCAGCAACAAATTGGCCGTTACGGATGGCGTGCAGAAACAGTGAGCTTGCGTCATCAAGTTGCCAAAGCATTAAAAAATGATATGGGTGTAGGCAGTAGCTTCTCCGGTTTTGGCCCACAGGAAATTTCTGATCAACGCTTGGATCAGTTGGTCACTTATTTGAAATTATTATCCGTACCTGTACCGCGCACTAATCTCACCACTCATGCAGGTCATCAACAATTTATCAATATGGGTTGCGGTGGTTGCCACAAAATGACGGTCACTACCGGTGTGGATGCGAGCTTCCCAGAGTTGAGCAACCAAACGATTCACCCTTACACCGATTTGTTGCTCCACGATTTAGGCGAAGGTGAATTCCGCACCGCTCCTTTATGGGGTGTTGGGTTGAGTGGTTATGTTCGCTCTGGCAATGCCAGCAGTTTTTCGCTAATGCACGATGGTGCATCCACCACCTTGGAGGCTGCGATCAGTCGCCACAATGGTGACGCGGCAACCGCCAAGGCAAATTACAACGCGGCATCGGCAACCAACCGTCAGGCATTGATCAATTACTTGCAGCAATTGTAAATAGCGGTTTTTTTACAATCAGTGATTTGCATGTTAGGCAGCTTCGGCTGCCTTTTTTGTTTTCTTCTGTTGTTTGGCGCTGCAGGTAGGTAAAGCTCGGTAAAGTCCTTCTGTTTATCATGGTCATCTATTAGGATTTCTGCACAACAAAAATTAAAAGACCTGACATAACAATAAACAGACTGGATTTTTCCGTAGGAGACCTGGATGAGAACGCTATTACCCCGATATTCGCTATTGTTATCCCTTTCATTCTTTACCGGCCTTGTTACGTTATTGAGTGGTTGTGTAATGACCCCGAATAACCAAACAAGTGAAACATCAAAAGACCAACTAACCCTTCCCAGTACTTCCGATATTACTGCGGTTGCTAATCGCGCTGCGGATTGGCAGTTAGCGCACATGGAAAATTTTGATTATGTGCGAACCTTTCGCGACCATACCGAAAATCCACATGGCTGGATTCAGGGGGCGTTTTTTGTCGGCTTGACCCGTTGGGCAGAGCACACCAGCAATCCGGATTATTTACAGGCTCTGGTTGCAAAAGGTGAGGCGAATATATGGAAAATCGGCGAAAAAGATTGGCATGCGGATGATCAGGTGATTGGTTATACCTACGCTGCAGTTGCTGCGCGAAAAAATGATTTAACACTGGTCGCGCCAACGCAAAAAGTCTTTAAAAAAATCATGGCAAATCGCGCAACTCATAGTCTTGAATACACATCAGACCCAACAGGTGAAGGTGAAGCTACTTGCCAGCGCCGCTGGTGTTGGTGCGATGCCTTATTTATGGCGCCGCCAGTATGGGCTGCGGTGGGCAAGTTAACCGGAGATCCCGCATATTTAAATTATGTGGATGAAGAATACCAAGCGACTATCGACTATTTATTTGATAAACAAGAGCACCTGTTTTATCGCGATGGCCGCTTCTTTGAGCGTCGCAGTAAAAACGATAAAAAAATATTCTGGAGTCGTGGAAACGGTTGGGTGTTTGCTGGTTTGCCATTGTTGATAGAACAAATTCCAGCTAATGATCCACGCAAACAAAAATACGAAAACCTGTTTAAAACTATGGCAGCGAGCTTGGTAAAACTGCAACAACCCAACGGTTTTTGGCCTTCATCCTTATTGGATAAAGATGAGTTCAATGTTCCTGAAACCAGTGGTACCGGTTTTATGACCTTCGGCCTTGCATGGGGAATCAATAACGGATTATTAAATCGCGATGATTATTTGCCTGCGGTTACATCTGGCTGGAGAGGTTTAGCGTCTACAGTCAATGAATCCGGCAAGCTTGGCTGGGTACAACAAGTCGGTGCATCCCCAGAAAAAATATTACCGGAAGATACGCAGTTGTATGGCGTAGGTGCGCTGTTGTTGGCGGCATCGGAAGTGAGTCAGTTGTAAGTGGTTATTGATGTGCTCACTCTTTATAGAAAGAGTGAGTAATCTTTCGGTTATTAAAACCACTTTGGATAGCTTTTGTAAGGAAAATTTATGAAATCAACTCACTATTTAGCAATCGCAGTTAGATTGTTTTCGGTAATTTTATTTCTATATGGGGTGAAGAATTCATCATTTATCTTTTCTTTAATATTTGATTTGGGTAATCAAATTCCTATATCCACCTGGAGCTTTGCTATTGCTTCAACCGTATTGCCTGTTGTTGCAGCTAGTTTTCTGTGGATGTTCCCGATGTTAATTGCAAATGCTTTGATAAAGCCAGAAATGGATCAATTGGTTGAGCCCATTTCTGTGAAATCCGCGCTTGCTGTGTTGGTGTCAGTAATAGGATTGTTTTTTTTATTTAATGGAATAATAGATTCTGTGTATTGGATGACTCTCTGGAAACTGGCAAATAGTCACGATAGTGGTGTGGTTGGGAATTTTCACTTTGGGTCTGAAAATATATCAAGTATGGTAGCTACAGGTGTAGAGCTACTATTATCTGCGTTTTTAATTTTAAAGTCTCGTGCCTGTGCATATCACATGCTTCGTTTTGCAAGTTAGGAATGTTATTACGTGAATCCCGAAATAGAGAAAAAATACCAACGTTTACGTTCCTTGTTTTTCGGCTTGGGTATTCTTGCTGCGGGCATGCTGTTTTTGTTTGGTGTAAGCAACATGCTCAGAAGTAATGCTGCTGCAAAGTGGGATGTGCATGAAGGTGTTGTCACCACTGAAATGCGCCGAAGCTTAAATTATTTTGGCGGCGCTTGGCTGGAGTATTCCTACGAAATTAACGGCAATAAATACAAGGGAACACAAATAGGTTACGGCATTAGTCGCCCGAAACAGGAATTAAAGAAAGGGCGGGTGGTACGGGTTTATGTCGATCCCAATAATTACAATTTAGCCGTGCTGGAAGTTGGCTTTGCCAAAAGCCATTTTATCGCGTTGGTGTTTTCTGTGGGGTTTGTGTGGATCGCCTTTGTAATTTGGCGCAGAACCGCCTGATTTAAATACGTTTTAACCCTGATTATTTTGCTTTTCAGGGTTTTCATTTTCCTGAGCGTATTGCTCGTCATCTTTTCCCAAACCATTTCTTTTGGCTTTCTTTTCAATAAAAACCTCAGGCTTTTTAATCGCATCCAGATCAACAAGCTTGTTGGTTATCCCCTCAAAAATAGTCCCCCACAGCTCAGTGTTATGCCGTTTGCTGCGTAAATACTTTATGTAGGCGTTGCCAATAAAAACGAGCGCGAAAAACGTTAAGGTTATTCCCAAAAGAATGTAATTGCTGTTGCTCATAACGCCTATGCTCACATTGAAGTTCCTTGTGAGCTTCAATATTGAGATGGTTTTTGTGATTTCAATGGCGATAGAATTGGAAACTGCTTTTGCAATTTGACAGAATGAAGGCAGGTTAAGGGGATCAATTATTGATTAGGAGAAAAATAGATGAGACATGCGGTTACGTTAATAATACTGACAGCGCTTTCAGGGTGTGGTCTTATTCCTGTGTACGAACCATATTCCTTTCAAACTTCAGGCTCGGCATCCTCTAATAAAGCGGTAGTTTGGGGGCTGCATGATAAAGAGTTTATCTTGTTTAAAAAAATTAATGGAAAGCAGCTGCCATCTCGAAATGGTGCAGGTGTTCCTCTTTCAGTTGAGCTGGAACCAGGTGCTTACGAGCTAGAGATACTATATATCAACCCATTGGGCGCTTTTGATACTACAAAAGCAGTCAAGATCACGGTTGATAAAGGCCATACTTATACGGTTAACGCTAATATGATCGCGGGTAAGCGAGATGCTGAAATAAAAATTGAGGATCTCGGAACTAGTAAAAAATGCCACTTCGAGCAGTACCATAAAATTAATGGTGCGGCGCATAGAATATGTAATTAGATAAATGTATAAGATGCCATCAGTGTTGCAGCAGAAAACCATCTGTGTGGAGTAAGTAAATGAAGAATATCGTTGCAACACTTGCGGGAGGCTTCCTGTTGGGGAGTATATTCCTCGCACCTTCACTCGGCATTGCGTGTACAAAAGACGAAGCCTTCGGATTCAAATTTGGCAATCCCGTTCCACGCCAAGCAAAAGATGTTAAAGAATTCTACTTTCAGGGAGGAGTAGGTGCAGGCAATGTACGTCGGAGTTTTCAAGTGGCGGTACCGTCTCCCATGGAGCATTTTCCCGATTACGTTTATTGGTCAAATCGGGATCGCAAAGCGGTGCACTCAATCGTCGGGTTCAGGCAGTTAATCAGCGATAAGACGTTATTGAGTGATGAGGTGTACCGCACTTCGGTTCTGGAGAAGACCAAAAACGAGATCGCTCAACTCCATGAAGAGTGGGGAAAGTTGTATGGGATTGCATACAAACAAACCTCTCAATCGGGGCTTACTTGGAGTGGCGAGAATGAGTACGTCCGTTCAACGATCGGAATCTATGGCGGAGAGTATCTCTATATAGAATGCACCAACAAAGCGTTGCACCAAATCGCAACTGAAATTGCTTGGAAAAGTGAGTTAAAGCAGTAATTCTGACTCAGCTAAATAAAAACTTAAACCGATTCCCTTTCAATAATCGTGTAATCCAATACACGATTATTTTTTACTTTAATATCCAGCAATGTATCTGCTTTAATTTTCTCGATTAACAAATCCACCGCTGCAATTGCCATATTTTTAATGGGCTGTTGCACAGTGGTGAGTTGTGGCCAGATGGTGGTCGCGATGTTGGTATCGTCGAAGCCGGCGACAGCGAGTTGTTGGGGGATCTCGATGTGTTTGCGGTGCGCGACTGCGACAACGGCAGCGGCCATATCGTCGTTACTGGCGAAGATGGCGGTCAGTGCCTGGTGTTGCAATAATTTTTCTGCGGCAACCATTCCCGAGCTGAAACTGAAATTACCTTCAGCGATGAAATCATCATTCAAATTGAGTTGATGTTTTTTAATTGCATCGCAATAACCTTTAAAGCGCGAATCGCTTACGCCTTGGTGCGCATCGCCTTTAATAAAGCCGATATGTTTATGGCCGCGCTGGATTAACAGCTCGGTCATTTCAAATGTTGCGCGGTAATCGTTAATGGTGACGTAAGACGAACGATCCAATTCAAGGCCGGGGCCTACACGTACATAGCGCAAGCCGGCTTTATCCAGCGCATTTAATAAGGGTAAGTCATCGCTCAGTGGGGGCGGGATGATAACGCCATCCAAATCGTAGCGATTGCAGAGGTGTTTAATGTGTTGTTCGAGGTTGGATTCCTGATAGGGGCACTGCTCAATGACCAATTGATAGCCCAACTCATTGCAGCGCTTGAGTGTGCCAATCAAATATTCGCTGATAAAACTCCCGAGCGAGTTATCGTACAAAAAACCCATTAAATAGGATTGTGTGCCGGAAAGACTGCGCGCAGAAACGTTCACGCGATAATTTAATTTCTCTACCGCTGCCATTACCCGATTGCGTGTTTCTTCGCTGACCTTAGGGTCTTTGTTAAGCACGCGCGATACCGTCATTAAAGAGACATCGGCTAGGGCGGCGACTTCTTTCATGGTGGTGTTTTTGGCTTTACTGGCGGAGGGCGGTTTGCTCATATTTTTTATGGATAGGGCAGGCTGGAATCGGATTAAGTAATGCTTGGC
Organism: Cellvibrio sp. pealriver; assembly: GCF_001183545.1. Taxonomy (NCBI): domain Bacteria; kingdom Pseudomonadati; phylum Pseudomonadota; class Gammaproteobacteria; order Cellvibrionales; family Cellvibrionaceae; genus Cellvibrio; species Cellvibrio sp. pealriver. The sequence goes on along the minus strand of NZ_KQ236688.1, from coordinate 2,265,053 downwards.
TTTGTATCACACTCATGCGGCGAGGGCTATGGAGTATGGGGCGAAAATCCCGCATTTTGTGCTAGTATGCGCCCACTTTAACCATCGCTGGGGCTGCTGATCATGCATTGTCCGTTTTGTAGCGCGGAAGATACCAAAGTTATCGATTCTCGTTTGGTGGCAGAGGGCGATCAAGTTCGCCGTCGCCGCGAGTGTTTATCCTGCCATGAACGTTTTACTACCTTCGAGGTGGCGGAATTGGTGATGCCGCGCATCATCAAACAAAACGGCACCCGCGAACCTTTTGATGAAAACAAACTCCGCGCCGGTTTGCTGCGCGCATTGGAAAAACGCCCGGTCAGCATTGAGGCGATCGAGTCTGCTATCAACCACATCAAGCACTTTTTACAGGCGACCGGCGAGCGTGAAGTGAAAGCGTTGTTGGTGGGTGAAAAAGTGATGGAGCAGCTGCAAAAACTCGATGAAGTTGCTTATGTGCGTTTCGCATCTGTGTATCGCCGTTTCAAGGATTTGAACGAGTTCCGGCAGGAAATTGATCGCCTTGAGCAGCAGCCTGAAACAGAGCAGACCAAGCAATAACCTGCGGTGCAAAATACCGCCTTCTTTTAACCAACGATTTTCCCCCAATGGCTATTACTGCAGCTGATGTTGATTTTATGGCGCGCGCTTTCCGCCTTGCGGAGCGCGGCCTTTACACCACCATGCCCAATCCGCGTGTGGGCTGTGTGCTGGTAAAAGACGGCCAGGTCATTGCAGAGGGTTGGCATGAGCGCGCAGGTGAACCTCACGCTGAAGCGAATGCTCTACTAGCAGCAGGTGATAACGCACGCGGTGCGACGGCGTATGTGAGCCTTGAGCCTTGCAGTCATCACGGTCGTACGGGCCCTTGTTCGCAGGCTTTGGTGGATGCCGGTGTGAGCCGCGTGGTGTATGCGATGGAGGATCCCAATCCGCTGGTGTCTGGCCGTGGTATCGAAATTTTGCGCACAGCGGGCATTGTGGTGGATGGTCCGGTACTGGAAAACGATGCGCGCGCATTAAACCCGGGTTTTATCCGTCGTATGGAGCGCAAGCTGCCCTATGTACGCTGCAAAATGGCGATGAGCCTTGATGGCCGTACGGCGATGGAGTCCGGTGAAAGCAAGTGGATTACTGGCCCCAAAGCACGTGCCGATGTACAGCGTTTGCGTGCCCGCTCGTGTGCGATTATTTCTGGTGTAGATTCCATCCTGCAGGACAATGCCTCACTCACTGTGCGGGTTGATGAATTGGGTTTGCCCAATGCGGAAGCCGCAGCGGCCAAACAACCGTTGCGAGTGATTCTGGATTCACAGCTGCGCACACCGCGCAACGCATTGATGTTCAAGCAAGCGACCCCCATATTGTTGGTGCATAACGGGCAAGTGGATGCGGCACTGTTAAGTGGCTGGCCAGATTTTGTCGAGCTGATCGCACTGCCCGCTAAAGATGGCCGCATCGACTTGCAAGCGCTCTTGCGCGAACTCGCCCTGCGCCAATGCAATGAAGTTCTGGTGGAGGCCGGTGCTACGCTCGCAGGCAGTTTTTTACGTCGCGGCCTGCTGGATGAAATCATTATCTACATGGCTCCCAAACTGCTCGGTAGTCATGCGCGCCCTTTGTTTGGCTTGCCGTTAGAGACCATGTCGGCATCGCTTTCGTTAAAGATCAACGATATCCGCGCCGTTGGCCGCGATTGGCGCATCACCGCCGTGCCGGATACTGAATACTAGTCGTGAAGGTAAATTTGTGAACGATCAAACCCCTGATTCCCAACCTGAATTCCAGCCTCATCAACCGGCCGTGGATAACACCGCTTCTTACGGCAAGCGCTTTGGTGCGTTTGTGATTGATACCGTATTGATGATGGTCGCGCTGGTGTTCTTTTTACAGTACCTCGGCCTTGATCCTTCCCAATCAAACGATATGGAAGCGGCGCAAGCCGAGATGATCCAAAAGCTGCAAAACCTGCCGGATTCCAGCAAGCGTTTGCTCGCGTTTTCCCCGATTATCACGTTTTTCCTGTTGCATGGTTTTTTACTGCATCAATTCGGCCAAACCATCGGCAAGCGAATTCTGGGTATTGCCATTGTGACCATGGATAACCAAAAGCCTCTATTTCTGATGTTGATCTTGCAGCGTTATGTATCGCAATGGTTGATGGGTATGGTGCCGGTGATTGGTTTGCTGCTGCGCCTGGCGGATATCGTGTTTATTTTCCGCGCTGACAAGCGCTGTATCCACGATCACTTGGCCAAAACCAAAGTGATTGATTTGCGCATTCCTGTTGCTGTTACGGGCAAGCCTAACAGCATCATCGTTTAACACCGTATCGTTTACGCCACTTTTTCTACAGCACTACTTATAAAGCACCTGTTATAGACAGCAACGTGGTTTAACTACTCGCACAGAGCCGAGGCAGATTATGTTTACCGGGATTATTGAAGCGATTGGCGAGGTTGTCGCCCTGCAGCCTAAAAATGGCGACCTGCGCTTGCGCATCAAAACTAACAATCTGGATTTGGGTGACGTGCGCCTGGGGGATTCCATCGCCACCAACGGTGTGTGTTTGACTGTGGTTGAATTACCGGGTGATGGTTACTGGGCAGATGTCTCGCGCGAGACGCTGGACAATACCACCTTGCCCGGTTGGAAAGTCGGTCAGCGCGTCAACCTTGAGAAGGCGCTGACACCACAAACGCGCCTGGGTGGCCACATTGTCAGCGGCCATGTGGATGGTGTTGGTGAGGTGGTGAGCCGTCACCCCGATGCCCGCTCGGAGCGTTTCCGCATTCGTGCGCCCAAATCACTGGCAAAATATATCGCCCATAAAGGGTCAATCACCGTGGATGGTACTAGTCTTACGGTTAACAAAGTGGATGGAGCCGAGTTTGAGTTGAATATCGTCCCCCATACCTTGCAATGGACGATTATGGATGGCTACAAAACAGGCACCCAACTCAATCTGGAAGTCGATGTGCTCGCCCGTTATCTGGAGCGTTTGATGCTCGGTGACAAAGCGGCAGAGAGCGAAGGGCAGGGCATCACCCTGGAGTTTTTGGCGAAGAATGGATTTATGTAATTGGCAATTCGGGATTTCCTATGCAACTTAATACCATTGAAGAACTGATCGAAGACCTGCGCCACGGCAAGATGGTTATCCTGATGGATGACGAAGACCGCGAGAATGAAGGCGATCTGATTATGGTTGCCGAGCAGGTGCGCCCGGAAGACATCAACTTTATGGCGACCTATGCGCGCGGCCTGATCTGCCTCACGCTCACCCCTGAGCGCTGCAAACAACTGGATTTACCGCTGATGGTGAGCGATAACAAATCCCAGCACACCACCAATTTCACGCTCTCCATTGAAGCGGCTGAAGGGGTCAGTACGGGGATTTCCGCAGCGGATCGCGCCCTTACTGTGCGCGCGGCGGTAAGGGCTAATGCCAAGCCAAGCGATATCGTCCAACCCGGCCATATATTCCCGCTCATGGCACAGCCTGGCGGCGTGATGAGCCGTGCGGGGCACACAGAGGCTGGTTGTGATCTGGCGCGTCTGGCCGGTTTTGAGCCGGCAGCGGTCATTGTTGAGGTGATGAACCCCGATGGCACCATGGCGCGCAGGCCGGATCTTGAGCAATTTGCCGAGCAGCATGGCTTGAAAATCGGTACCATTGCCGACCTTATTCACTATCGTGCCACCAAAGAAAAGACGGTTGCCTGCATTAATACCCGCAAGGTGGAAACGATTTACGGCGACTTTGATTTGCATACCTACCGCGATCTGGCGCGCGGTGACCTGCACTTTGTAATGACCAAAGGTGAAATCGACGCCGAGCCAACACTGGTGCGAGTGCATGTGATGGATATCGCGCGCGATGTGTTGAGCCTCAAGCGCACCTCGGTTGCGGGCGGCAAAAGCTGGACCTATCAGGATGCACTGCGCAAAGTCAGTGAAGAAGGAAAAGGCGTTGTTTTGCTGATTTGCCACGATGAGTCCACTACAGAAGTGGAAGACAGCATCGACTGGCTGATATCCGGTAAGCAAATGCGCCGCAGTTCCGAAGTGCTCTACAAACAAGTCGGCACCGGCTCGCAGATTTTGCGCGATCTGGGGGTGCGCAAAATGCGGGTGATGTCCGCCCCAATGCGTTATTCAGCCCTCTCGGGTTTTGATTTGGAAGTGGTGGAATATATTTGTCCGGAAGGCGATTGATTTGTTATCGCCCCTCCGCATTGTTGAACAAGATGTTTGATTATTTTTGAGAAAATATTATGAGCAATATCAAAGTGATTGAAGGTGATTTTTCTGCATCTGCCGGTAAGTATGCGTTGATCGTCAGCCGTTGGAACAGCTTTGTTGTGGAAAGTTTAAAAGACGGTGCATTGGACACTTTGCGTCGTCATGGCATTAAAGATGAAAACATCACCATCTATTACGCACCGGGTGCGTTTGAGTTTCCATTGACGGCACAAAAAATCGCAGCAAAAAAAGAATTCGATGCAATCATCGCATTGGGTGCTGTGATCCGTGGCGGCACTCCGCATTTTGATTACGTTGCAGGCGAATGCACCAAAGGGTTGGCGCAAGTGTCTTTGCAATACGGTGTGCCGGTAACCTTTGGTGTATTGACGGTGGATTCCATTGAGCAAGCCATCGAGCGCTCTGGCACCAAAGCGGGCAACAAAGGTGTAGAGGCTGCATCAACCGCGCTGGAAATGGTTTCGCTCTTCGGCAAAATCTAGTTTTAAAAACTGAATTTCAGTTGTTATTTTTATGTCATGCCCGTGCACGCGGGCATTCAAGTTCTTTATCAGGTAATTGTTCATGACTACTTCTTCAGGTCAAGCCGGAGCTTCTGCGCAAAAAGGCCACACCGCTGCGATCCGCCGTATGGCTCGCCATTATGCAATGCAAGCGCTTTATCAATGGCAAATGGCAGGTTCCAGTATTAATGCGATCGAAGCGGAATTTCGCACTGACAATGATATGAGCAAAGTAGACGTGGAATACTTCCATGAAATTTTGCACGCTGTGCCTGAACATTTAAGCGATCTTGAAGCGCTGTTTACACCTTATTTGGTTGATCGCTCACTGGATGAGTTGGACCCCATCACTCGTGCGCTGCTGCGTATGGCTACTTATGAATTGAAATTTCGTATTGATGTGCCGTACAAAGTGGTCATCAATGAGGCCGTATCTCTGGCGAAAAAATTTGGTGCTGAAGACAGCCACAAATTTATCAACGGTGTGCTTGATAAAACTGCATTGGTGCTGCGCGCCATCGAAGTGAAAGCGGAACGCAGCCGTTAATTGACTGGCGTTCCATTGTCTATCATTCACTAATCACTATTTTTTATTGTGCCCGGCGAATTCCAGCTTATCCGACAATTTTTCCAGCGCGAGCAAGCCGAGCAGCCTGCCGCAGGTGTATTGCTGGGCATTGGCGATGATTGCGCGCTATTGGATATTCCGGTTGGAAAACAATTGGCAGTATCAGTGGATACTTTGGTTGCGGGCGTGCATTTTCCCACAGATGCAGATCCGGAGTTAATTGCTGAGCGTGCACTGCGGACTAATTTAAGCGATCTTGCGGCAATGGGTGCTGAGCCACTTTGGTTTACGCTGGCGCTGACGTTACCGCACGCCGATGAAGAATGGCTGCGCAGTTTTAGCCGTGGATTATTTGCATGCGCGCGCGACTATAAAATTGCGTTGGTGGGTGGCGATACAACCTCAGGCCCGCTCAGTATTACAATCCAGGTGATGGGCGCAACTGCACCGGGTGCTGCGCTGCGGCGTGATGGTGCCAATATCGGCGATTTTATTTTGGTCACCAACACTCTTGGCGACGGCGCTGCCGCGTTGGCTGCAATCCAAAAGACTCACATCTTTGCTGATGAGCACACCGATTATTTGTTGCAACGTTTTTATCGCCCTACACCACGCTTGGTTGAGTCTGCGATGATTTGCACAATTGCCAGCAGCGCGTTGGATATTTCCGATGGCTTGGTCGCTGACTTGCAACACATTTGTGATGCCAGCGATCTGGGTGCGGTAATCGATGTAGAAAATGTGCCTCTGTCTCCTGCATTGCAATCGCTGAATAATGTACCGCAAGCATTGGAGTGGGCACTCAGCGGTGGTGATGATTACGAGCTTTGCTTTACCGTACCACCTGAAAAAATGGCCGATATCGCCATGTTAATTGCTCAAGGCAAACTACAGGCAACGGTTATTGGTGAGATGGTCGCTGGCAACAAAGTGATTTGTGAATATGAAGGCCAGCCATTTGAATTAACCAAAACTGGCTACCAGCATTTCTAATGCGTCGTATTTGTTATTTTTTCAATGGTATGTGAAGTGGTGTACTGCTGATGATATGTGTTAAACAATGAATACACCCAGCCTTAAACAAGTGTTTGCCAATCCTTACCATGTGTTTGCATTTGGTTTTGGTAGCGGGCTCGCGCCTAAAGCGCCCGGCACTTTCGGTACACTCGCCGCTATTCCATTATTTATGTTGCTGCTTCAAGACCTCACATGGCCGCTATACCTGCTGTGGTTACTGGTCACTTTTGCGTTGGGTGTGTTTTGGTGTGACCGTTCATCCAAAGCACTGGGCGTACATGACCATGGCGGAATTGTATGGGATGAATTTGTCGGTTTCTGGATTACCATGTTTATGGCACCGGCAGGATGGATGTGGATAGTGATTGGTTTTGTTTTGTTTCGTGTGTTCGATATTGTAAAACCCTGGCCAATTAGCTGGCTGGACAAAAAAGTTCACGGTGGCTTTGGCATCATGATTGATGATGCGCTTGCCGGAGTTTACGCACTGATAGTACTGCAGCTGATTGCGTTTTCTGTGAGGTTCCTGTGACCGTTACTTATGTAGAATCATCCAAATTGCCAACCCCTTGGGGTATTTTTGTCATGCATGGTTTTTGTGATGAAGAAAATTACAAAGAGCATGTTGTACTCACCATGGGTGATCTCACCAGCGAAGAGCCATTGCTTGCACGCGTGCATTCTGAATGTCTGACGGGCGATGCGCTGTTTAGTATGCGCTGTGATTGCGGTCCGCAATTACAAGCGGCGATGCACAAAATTGCGCTGGCGGGGCGCGGCGTGATTTTTTATTTGCGTCAGGAAGGGCGCGGTATTGGTCTGCTCAATAAAATCAAAGCCTATCATTTGCAAGATCAGGGGGCAGATACGGTAGAGGCGAACGAGCAATTGGGTTTTGGTGCGGATATGCGCGATTACTCGATTCTTAAACCCATGCTTGAGCATTTGAATATCAAAGCCCTGAAGTTGCTCACCAACAATCCGCGCAAAGTAAAAGCACTGCAGGATATGGGCATCAACGTGGTTGAGCGTATTCCGCATCAAACCGGACGCAACCCGCACAATGCCAAATACCTCGAAACCAAAAAAGGTAAGCTGGGACATTTATTTAATACAGAAGATGATGAATAAATTTTTAGTTCATCTTGTTCAAATCATTTCTTGTTGAGATAAAAACAATGACACGAATTGCAATTGCTGGCGCTGCTGGCCGTATGGGTAAAGCGTTGATCGAATCTACCCATAAAAATCCTGAAACCACTTTGACTGCTGCAATTGTTCGCCCAGGTAGTTCATTGATTGGTGTGGATGCCGGTGAGTTGGGTAATGTCGGTAAATTAGGGGTGCAGATTGTGGGCACACTCGCGGAAGTTATTGATCAATTTGATGTACTGATTGACTTTAGTTCGCCTGCGGCGACCTTGGACAATGTAAAACTCTGCGCTGCACACAACAAACCCATTGTGATTGGCACCACCGGATTCAGCGCAACAGAAAAAGCGGAATTGTTAAGTTATCAAACACATATTCCACTTTTGCTATCAGCGAATTTTTCGACCGGCGTGAACCTGTGTTTTAAATTATTGGATCTTGCTGCACGCGTTTTGGGTGATGACTACGATGTGGAAGTGTACGAAGCGCATCATCGCCATAAAGTAGATTCACCATCGGGCACTGCAGTGCGCATGGGCGAAGTGCTGGCAAATGCATTGGAGCGTGATTTGGAAAAAGTGGCAGTGTATGGCCGCGAAGGGCAAATCGGTGCGCGCCCGCGCGATACCATCGGTTTTGCCACCGTGCGCGGAGGCGATGTTGTGGGCGATCACACGGTCATGTTTATGGCCGATGGCGAGCGTGTTGAAATTACTCACAAAGCATCAAGCCGTTTGGCATTTTCCAATGGCGCAGTGCGCGCAGCGATTTGGCTGCAGCAACAAAAAACAGGCTTGTTTGATATGCAAGATGTTTTAGGTCTGCGTTAACTTTTTCAAAACCTGTTAGGCCTTTCTTCAAACCTGTTAAACAAAGGAACCGTGTATGGCCGGTGCCAGTCTGCTTGCGTTGTTGGATGATATTGCCACGGTACTGGACGACGTGGCCGTCATGACCAAAGTTGCTGCGAAAAAAACGGCGGGTGTATTGGGCGATGATCTCGCCCTGAATGCGCAGCAAGTACAAGGTATTCGCGCTGAACGTGAATTACCCGTGGTGTGGGCGGTAGCAAAAGGGTCAGCACTCAATAAATTAATACTGGTTCCTGCCGCGTTGTTAATTAGCGCGTTTGTGCCTTGGTTAATCGTGCCTTTGTTGATGATAGGCGGTGCCTATTTGTGCTTTGAGGGTTTTGAAAAACTGGCACATAAATTTTTGCACTCCAAAGAAAAAGACAAACAACATCGTCATGAACTGATTGAGGCTCTCGCCAACCCGGATGTGGACATGGTGGCCTTTGAGAAAGAAAAAATTAAAGGCGCTGTACGCACCGATTTTATTCTCTCTGCTGAAATTATTGTTATCGCATTAGGAACAGTTGCTGCCGCCACTTTTGCCAAGCAAGCTGCTGTTGTTGTGAGTATCGCCATCATAATGACAATCGGTGTATATGGTTTTGTTGCGCTAATTGTGAAGTTGGATGATATGGGCGCGCATCTGTGTAAAAAACAAAATGCCACAGCCCAGTTTTTTGGTAATGTCTTGCTTGCTGCTGCGCCGAAATTGATGAGGTTTTTATCAATACTGGGTACTGCAGCGATGTTTATGGTCGGCGGTGGAATTGTGACTCACAACATCGCCCCTATCCATCATGCAATTGAGTTAGCTGCTCACGCAACTGAGCCTCTTGGATGGCTGACTTCATCGCTGCTGAATGGGATAGCAGGTGTTTTTATTGGTGCGTTTGTGCTGCTTTGTTGGTCTCCCTTGCATACGCTTTTCAAGCGAGGCAGCGCTAAGCTTTGATGGCGCTGTTAATTAATTCGCTCACTAGTTGGTTTTGTATCTGGCGTTTTACCGTTACCGCATAGAAGTTTTCATACACGTTGGGCAGAGTCAGGTAGTTCACCAGCCGACCCTGCTGCAATTCATCTTTTACTACCACATTGGGCATTACTGCCAGCGCGCCGGTGTCGCGCGCTAACAGGCGCAGCATGGCCATGTCATCGGCTTCGGCGACTATGCGCGGTTTGAATTGATGTTGCGCGCAGAAGCTGTCGAACGCTGAGCGAACCGGGCTTTCGCTGACGGGCGCGACCCATTCGTGATCCTTGTAGCGGCTGGAAAAGGCTTTGCCGAGCGGCAGGTCGGGCGGGCCGACAATCGCCACGGGTTGGCGTGCAAGTAGTTGGCATTGCCAGAGTTCCTTGTTGGTGCCCAGCACCTGAATGTTGGTGAGTGCTAAATCAAATTCGTGGTTTGCAACCGCATTGAGCAAATTCACTTGGCCGCGCGCGTGCAACATGTATTTAGTATTGGGGCGACGAATCAGCGGCTCGATAAAACTCTCCACAAAATTCCGCGACATGGTTGTGAGCACACCAATCCTCACGGTGAGCAGTTCCGGCTGGATGCCCTTGCTCAATAAGGATTCCAATTCCTCACCGCGTTTAAAAATTTCCTCCGCATACACCAGCGCACTTTGCCCGCTCTCGGTTAGCCGCAGTTGCCGGCCTTCACGCACAAACAATTCCACACCCATAGTCGCTTCCAGCTGGCGAATCTGCGCCGAGAGTGCCGATTGTGAAATATGCAGCGCCTCGGCGGTTTTGGTCAGGTTGCCCTGTTTGGCCACGCGCCAGAAATAGTAGAGGTGATGGTAATTGAGTTTGCTCATAGCAATGCCTGCGGATTATTGTTCGTTAAAAGTGAACGATACGTTGATAATTATGTATTTTACCGATGGTTTCAGCTAGCTCAAAATAGCCCCAATACGTAACGCTCGGGGGTAAATAATGACAATCAATGATCTGGTTTCTTGGAATGTCGCGCTCTGGGCGCTGTTGTTAATACCGCTGCTCATTAGCGCAATGGCGGCACGCAGCTGGGGTTGGGCGCTGGCAACGCACGCGGCAGGTTTTAACCTGCTTTTGACTGCAGGTTTATGGCTGATCGCACTGGAGGAACCATTGCAAAGCGGTTTGCTGCGCTTGGGCGTGCTGCAGGCAACGCTGTTAGTGCTGGTGAACTTTTTGGGCTGGATTATCTACCGCTATGCCGCCACTAACTTTCAAGGCGATAGCGACGGCGCGCGTTTTCTGCGCTGGTTAACGCTGACCCTGCTCGCCGTACAAACCCTGCTGCTGGTAGATCATTTGGTACTGTTTTGGGCGGCTTGGGTCGGTGTCAGCCTGAGTTTGAATCAGCTGCTCTTGTTCTATCCGGATCGCCCGCGCGCACTCTTGGCCGCGCACAAAAAATTCCTTATCGCGCGCGCCTCCGAGTTGCTGTTAGCACTCGCGATTGGTCTGCTGTATAGCCAATTCAATAGCTTCTCCTTGTCACAGATCATGGCGCAAATCGCCCAGCTGCGGGCCGAGCAACTGAGCTGGCCGCTGATGTTGGCGGCGCTCTGTGTGGCGCAGGTGGCGCTGCTCAAATGCGCCCAGTTGCCGCTGCAGGGTTGGCTGATTCAGGTGGTGGAATCGCCCACTCCAGTCTCCGCTTTGCTTCACGCCGGGGTGATTAATTTGGGCGGTGTGCTCTTGCTGTTATTTGCGCCCTTGCTCAGCCAAGTGGTGGCCGCCCAGTGGTTATTGCTGCTGGTGGCGGGGCCATCGGCGGTACTCGCGGCGCTGATTATGACTACCCGTATCAGCATCAAGGTGCGCTTGGCTTGGTCCACCTGCGCACAAATGGGGTTAATGCTGGTGGAGTGCGCCCTCGGTTTGTACGAATTGGCGCTGCTGCATCTGATCGCCCACTCCTGCTACAAAGCGCGCGCGTTTTTGGCCGCCGGTAGCGCGGTGAATGAGCAGTTGGAGCAGTCAGTGGGCGATGCCTTGGGCAGCGCGCGTTTGCCGAGTTTGACTCAATGGCTGGGTGCGACGCTGCTGGTGGTGCCACTGGTAGCAGGGCTGGTTTGGTTGGCGCAGAGCTATTTATTGACGAATGCCGGTAGTGACGCGATCAGCGGCTCGCTGGTGCCTTGGGTGATTTTATCCCTCGCGCTTGTCACTCTGGTTGCCCAAGGGCTGGCGCAACAGGCGGCGCTCTCCCGTCACTGGTGGCACCCCATGCTGGCTGGCTTGCTGTTGGCGGCGGCCTTGGTCGCGCTTTACCTCGCGCTTAAAACCGGTTTGGCGCAGGCGTTGGAGCTTGCCCCCAGAGCAGCCAATCTCTGGGCGGATCTGTGGGTCTGCAGCCTGTTGCTGGTGCTTATGCTGGCGAGTTACAGCTTGCAGCGCTGGCCGCTCAATACCCAAGTTCGCCGCCTATGGATTGCCTTAAACGCCGGTTTGTATCTGGATGAATGGATGACCCGCTTCACCCTGCGCTGGTGGCCAGTGACCCTGACCCCCGGTGCCGCCCAACCCTCTTTTCTTGATGTCGAGGTGAAATCATGAGTGCGCTTGCTACTCGTTTGCCGAACACCGCCTTAGCGCTTGATGCCTTTGCCTTGCGCGCCGCCCAAGCCGCCAGCGCGCGTATCGCGCCAGTCTGGCCGCTCGATAAAACCGTCGCCGTAAACCCTTGGTGGCACTGGCGCGACACGCCCATGAGCCAAGTGGCGGCGCGCTTGGCCAGCCTGCGCGCTGTGCGCCTGCTCATGCCCAAGGCCTATTACCGTCGCCAGTTTCCTGAACCTATTAGCACCGAGCAGTTGATACTGGCGGCGCGTGAGTTGGGTGTGGCGGCATCGCCCCAAGCCTTGGTGGATTACCTGAACGAGCCGGAGCATTTGCCTCAGTGGAAAAACCTGAGCGATTGGCTGGATGAGCAGCCCGCCCAAGCCACCAAAATGCCCTGGCGCGACGAGATCACCCAGCAGATCAGCCAATCTTGCGGCCTGTTCTACAGCTACCCCGAGCGACACCCCAAACCGCTGGAAGCGCCCGGCAGCTTTTACAGCTTTTGGCGCGATATCATTCAGCAAGACGCGGGCTTGGCGATTTTGATGGAAGCGCCTGAACTGCACGGCTTTTTCCTCAGCCTGCCAGAGAGCCCGGCGGCGGTTATCAGCCATATGTATAGCGAGTTACAACAGCAGGGCGTGATTGATGAGGCAGGGTTTGAAAAATACTGTCTGGCGCTTCTGCTCGACATTAACGGCTGGGCGGCGGTGTTTGCTCGCAGCGCCCAGCAGGGAGCGACTGACGCCCAAGGTTTGAATTGCTTGGGCGATTTGCTCGCCGTGAGGCTCGCGTGGGAGTGGGCGCTCTGGTGGTGGCTGGCGCAACCCGCGCAACAAAATATCGCCGTGCGTGCGCAGTTTATTGAGCAATTCCAGCAAGCTATGTTGCGTGAAGCGGTGTGCCACCAGCGTCAGCAGTACCTCTGGGTATGGCAGCGCGCGCTGGAGTTGAGCCAGCAGGCGCAGTTTGCGCAGCAGCTCACCCGCGTTGAACCGCTCACACCCACTATGGTGCAGGCTAGTGCAAGCCTCGCGCCGGCGCTGCAGGCGGTGTTTTGTATTGATGTGCGCTCCGAGCCTATGCGCCGCGCGCTGGAATCGGTCTCGCCAGATATCCAAACCCTCGGTTTTGCCGGTTTTTTTGGCCTACCCATCGCCTATCAACCTATGGCGACGCCCCTGCAGAGGCCGCAGTTGCCGGCGCTCTTGCAGCCCGCTCTCAGTGCGCGCCCGGTGTTGCAAGCCGGTTGCCAGCAGCGCCAGCTCAAACCGCTGCTGGGCAAGCGCGCCAAAGCCAATACCGGCGCACAGGCCGCCGCCAGTTTCGGCTGGGTGGAGGCCAAGGGCATAGTGGATGGTCTGCGCCTGCTCGCCCAGAGCTTTGGCTACCAGCATGATGCCAACCCGCTCAACCAGTTTGCCAATATCAGCGGCTGGGAATTGTGGCGCGCTGGCGAACCGCTATCGCCCCCAGAGATCGCCAATCTGCTTGCCGGTGTGCTGCGCCATATGGGGCTGACCCAAGGCTTTGCTCCGCGGGTGTTACTGGTCGCCCATGGCAGTTGCACCGCCAATAACCCGCTCGCGGCCGGTTTGGACTGCGGTGCTTGCGGCGGGCAGTCGGGCGAGGTGAATGTGCGCGTGTTGGCCTATTTCCTCAATCTCGCGCCGGTGCGCGAAGCATTGGCGGCACAGGGCATTCATATTCCTGCGGCGACTCGTTTTGTTCCCTGTTTGCACAATACCACCAACGATGACATAGAGTGGTTTGCCGCACCCGATGAGCCCGCCCAAGCTGCCGAAGAAACCTGGCAGCGCTGGTTGCAGGCGGCCAGTGAGCGGGCGCGGGCGCAGCGTGCCGGTGCCATGGCGATTAGCGCTACCACGCCCGATGCCCGCGCGCGCGCCTTTGCCGAGCGCACCCGCGACTGGGCGCAGCTGCGGCCAGAGTGGGGCTTGGCCAATAACGCCGCCTTTATTGTCGCCCCCCGGGCGGCGACCCGCGGCCTGAATCTGGGCGGCCGCGCCTTTTTACACGACTATCACTGGCAGGCGGATAAGGATTTTGCGACCCTCGAATTAATCATCACCGCGCCCATGGTGGTCACCCAGTGGATCAACCTGCAGTACTACGCCTCCATGACCGACAACCTGCATTACGGCAGTGGCAACAAGTTGCTGCATAACGTGGTGGGTGGCAACCTGGGCGTATTCGAGGGCAACGGCGGCGATCTGCGCATCGGCCTGCCGCTGCAATCCCTGCACGATGGTAAAGACTGGCGTCATCAACCGGTGCGCCTGAATGTCTACCTGGCAGCGCCCCGGCAGGCGATTGCGGCGATTATCCAACGCCACCCGGATATTGCCGCGCTTATCAACAATGACTGGCTCTACCTCTTCCAGTGGGACAGGGAGCAGCGCAGCATCAGCCGCTATTACCGTGGGCAATGGCACGCGTTGCCCAGACATGAGTATCCAGCGCCGACACTGACATCAACGCTGACTTCAGTGCGGGGCAGCTTATGAGCAGATCTATGACTCATCTTCAAGCTCTTGAAGCTGAAGCAATTGCTATCTTGCGCGAAGTGGCTGCGAGCTTTGAAAACCCCTGCATGTTCTACTCCATTGGCAAGGATTCCACGGTCATGCTGCATCTGGCGCGCAAGGCATTCTGGCCTGCGCCTGTTCCTTTTACCTTGCTGCATATTGATACCACTTGGGAATTCGCTGAAATGGCACGGTTCCGCGATCAGTTGGCAGAGCGCCTGAAACTGAAGCTCAAGGTACATATTAATGAGGAGGCACTGGCGCAGGGCGTTCATCCGATTTTATCCGGCTCGGTAAAGTACAACGACCAAATGAAAACCCTGGCGCTCAAGCAGGCATTGCGCCAGTACAAGTTCGATGCGGCGCTGGGTGGTGCGCGCCGCGACGAGGAGAAATCCCGCGCCAAAGAGCGTGTCTTCTCGGTGCGTGATGCTCATCAGGGGTGGGACCCAAAAAACCAGCGCCCCGAGCTGTGGGATTTGTATAACACCCGCCTAAACCCCGGCGAGACTGTGCGCGTGTTTCCACTCTCCAACTGGACGGAGTTGGATATTTGGCTCTATATCCTGCGCGAGAATATTGACCTGGTGTCGCTCTATTTTGCCGCGCCGCGCCAGAGCTGGATCAGCGAGGAGTCGGGGCAGGTGTTTATTCTGGATGACGAGCGCATGCTGCCGTTTCTCACCCCCGCCGAGCGCGACTCCATCGCGGTGCGGCAAGTGCGCTGTCGCACTTTGGGCTGTTATCCGCAAACCGGTGCAGTGCTGAGTGGCGCAGCTGATGTGAGCGCGATTATCGAAGAACTGTTACTGAGCAAAACCAGCGAGCGGGAAGGGCGCATGCTGGATAAAGACCAAGTCGGTTCTATGGAAAAGAAAAAGCGCGAGGGCTATTTCTGATGTCATCCAACCCGCACATCGAACCATTTCATGGTGCGCATTTTGGCCTGCTGAGCCTGCATGACAAGGCACCTATCATCGCCCCTTTACTGGCTGAGCGCTGGCAGGCTCACCTGACCAATACCACGGCTTTTGATACCGATAGCCTGGGTACTTTTAGTGGCGAAGTAGAGCGCCGCCTGTCGCCCCTTGAATGTGCGCTGCGCAAAGCGCGGTTAGCGGTGGAGTTGACCGGTGCCGATTTCGGCTTGGGCAGCGAAGGCAGTTTTGGCTCTGTACTGTGGGGCTTAAGTGTCATCAATCAGGAGTTGGTGGCTTGTGTGCCTGCCAGCGGCGACTGGTTTGTTGTGGGCTGTCATGCAGAACCGGTGGCAGTCTCGGAATGTCAGTATGGCGATAGCGAAGCGTTTGCCCGGTTTTGGTCGGATTTGCCCGCAGGGCAGGGGGTCATGCTGATTGGAGAAGGGTGCATCGCCAAAGCAATTGCCTCGCGCGCCGATGCCGATGCGCAGCTTGCCCAGTGGTACGGTGAACAAATTCCGCCGCAATTACGTATAGCCTATGACTTGCGTGCGCATCAATCGCCTTTGCGCAGGAATACCATCGCCCGTGCTACAACCAATTTGTTGGCGCGAATGGATAGCCGGTGCAGTGTTTGCGAGCTCCCGGGCTTTTGGCCTGACCAGACGGAAACCGGTTTACCCTGCGGTGATTGTGGCTACCCAACCAACAGTGCGCGCGCCCGTGTTGCACACTGCAAAGGCTGCGGTTATCGACTGTCTACGCCGGTAACTGCGGTTTATGCCGATCCGGCGACCTGTCCGCTTTGTAATCCCTGATCGAGTAGCGATTCATGACGATATTGTTGAATGCCAATGTGGAAAGCGATCTGGCCCAGGCTGTTCAGTTGCTTCGCGGGGGGAAATTGGTCGCAGTGCCGACCGAGACTGTCTATGGATTGGCGGCCGATGCGCGTCAACCTGAGGCTGTGCGCGCAATTTTCACGGCCAAGCAAAGGCCCGACCATCACCCGCTTATTGTGCACTTGGGCGACATGGCGCAGCTTGACGATTGGGCACTGCGTATTCCTACATCGGCGTGGGAACTAGCCAAACAATTCTGGCCGGGGCCACTGACGTTAGTGCTTGAAAAACGGCACTCAGTGCACGGAGTCATTACGGGGGGAAAGAATACGATCGCCCTGCGGATGCCCGCACATCCTGCTTTGTTAAATCTGCTCAGATACGGTGATCTCTCGCTTGCCGCCCCTTCGGCAAATCCCCACAAGCACTTGAGTCCAACCAGTGCTGCCCATGTCATGGCTACCATGGGTGGGAAATTGGCCGCGGTATTGGACGGAGGTGAATGCGTATTGGGGATTGAGTCCACCATTGTTGATTTGACCGGCGATGAACCACGTGTACTTCGCTCCGGGCCAATCACCCCAACGCAGCTGGCAGAAACGCTTGGTTGCCCGGTCGCCTGTCCGCTTCAGCACAGCATCGCGGTACCTGGTAACATGCCGGAACACTATCGCCCCCGCACACCTCTGCGTCTTAAAACCGCACAGGAGATACAACAAGATGCCAACTACCCTGTTGCGCGTATGTTGCTGACGCTGAACGCAGATCGGGAAAATTTCAGTTTTGCTCTGACGCGGGTTATGCCGAGCGACAAGCCTTCTTATGCGCGGCTACTGTATCGCGCACTGTATGAGGCGGACCAATTGAATGTGCGTGAGATATGGGTCGAGCTGCCGCCCTCAACAGAGGAGTGGTCCGATGTTGCAGACAGACTGATGCGAGCGAGCCGTAGTTGATGGCAATTCTGATAGACATGCTGGCGTGAGTCCCGTAGAATTCGCAGCCAGATTGCGCCGAGCCAAAAGGCAGGCAGCAGAAAAATACAAAATGGTTCGCACAAGAACATAAAAAGGCGAGATGAGATTTGGGTTTCATCTCGCTTTTTTACAACCAAACGTTTTGCATTCAGATTAATTTTGCCTTTATATACAACGACTTATCGCGCTGATTCCCTTAATAAAGGAGCAATGCGACCGGATTGTTGAGCCCAAAGAAAGTGAATTCGAACCGGGCGTAGATATAAAGGTCTGATGGAAATACGTTTGGCAGCTAGCCGCTTTCAAGCCAAAACCCAGCCAGCCCAGGAGGTTGTTTTGACTACTCAGGAATCCGCCCCGAAGAAGGCCATTCTGGTCCTCGCCGACGGTAGTGTGTTTCGTGGTACCGCTATAGGTGCCGAGGGTTTATCTGTTGGTGAAGTAGTGTTTAACACTGCCATCACCGGTTATCAGGAAATCCTTACCGATCCATCCTATGCCCAACAGATCGTTACTCTCACTTACCCCCATATCGGCAATACCGGTACCAACCCTGAAGACGAAGAATGCGAACGCATTTGGGCAACTGGTTTGGTTATTCGCGATTTGCCACTGCTGGCAAGCAACTTCCGCAACACAGAAAACCTTTCCGATTATCTTAAAGCACGCAATCTAATTGGTATCGCTGATATTGATACCCGTCGCCTGACGCGTTTGTTGCGCGACAAGGGTGCGCAAAACGGCTGCTTGATGGCGGGCGATGATGTGGATGAGGCCAAAGCCTTGGCTGCGGCGAAAGCATTTGGCGGTTTGAAAGGTCTTGATCTAGCTAAAGAAGTGACAGTAAGCAAAGCCTACCAGTGGAATGAAAGTACTTGGAAATTGGGTGAGGGGCACACTGCTCTGACGGGCACTAAGAAATTCAAAGTTGTCGCTTACGATTTCGGCGTTAAGCGCAACATCCTGCGCATGTTGGCTGATCGCGGTTGCGACCTGACCGTCGTTCCCGCTAAAACGACGGCGGCTGAAGTATTGGCCATGAATCCAGACGGTATTTTCCTCTCTAACGGCCCTGGCGATCCTGAGCCATGTACCTATGCCATCGAGGCGATCAAATCATTCCTTGAAACCGATATTCCGGTATTTGGTATCTGTCTCGGTCACCAATTGCTGGCGCTGGCATCGGGTGCCAAAACCATCAAGATGAAATTTGGTCACCATGGCGGTAACCATCCGGTACAAAATCTCGACACCCAGCGTGTATTGATCACCGCACAAAACCACGGTTTTGCGGTAGAAGAGAGCAGCTTGCCTGCCAATCTGCGTGCGACCCACAAGTCGCTGTTTGATGGTTCCCTGCAAGGTATCCATCGCACCGACAAGCCTGCGTTCAGCTTCCAGGGGCACCCTGAAGCGAGCCCCGGCCCGCACGAAGCCGACACTTTGTTCGATCACTTTATTGAATTGATGCAAGCCCGCAAGTCTTAATCGGAGCCGACATGCCAAAACGTACCGACATAAACAGTATTTTGATTCTCGGCGCCGGCCCGATTGTTATCGGCCAGGCCTGTGAGTTCGACTACTCTGGCGCCCAAGCCTGTAAAGCCCTGCGTGAAGAGGGTTATCGCGTCATTCTGGTGAACTCAAACCCGGCCACCATCATGACCGACCCTGCGATGGCAGATGCAACCTATATTGAGCCAATCGAGTGGCAAACTGTTGCCAAAATTATTGAGAAAGAACGCCCCGATGTAATCCTCCCCACTATGGGTGGCCAAACTGCATTGAACTGCGCTCTGGCTCTCGCCAAAAACGGTGTGCTGGAAAAGTACAATGTGGAGTTGATCGGTGCGAAAGAAGAAGCCATCAACATGGCGGAAGACCGCAACCTGTTTGATCAGGCGATGAAGCGTATCGGTCTTTCCTGCGCGCGCGCAAAAATTGTTCACAGCTTGGAGGAAGCCAAAGAAGCACCGAAAGAATTCGGCTTCCCTTGCATTATCCGCCCATCATTTACCATGGGTGGTTCCGGTGGTGGTATCGCTTACAACTGGGACGAGTTTGAAGAAATTTGTACCCGCGGTCTGGACTTATCGCCCACCAACGAATTGTTGATCGACGAATCACTGCTCGGTTGGAAAGAGTACGAGATGGAAGTGGTGCGTGATAAAAACGACAACTGCATTATCGTCTGCTCCATCGAAAACTTTGACCCGATGGGCGTTCACACCGGCGACTCAATTACTGTTGCACCAGCGCAAACCCTTACCGATAAGGAATACCAAATCATGCGTAATGCATCGATTGCGGTATTGCGTGAGATCGGTGTGGAAACTGGCGGTTCCAACGTGCAGTTTGCGGTGAATCCGGTCGATGGACGTATGGTGGTGATCGAGATGAACCCGCGTGTATCGCGTTCATCGGCACTCGCCTCCAAAGCAACCGGTTTCCCGATTGCAAAAATCGCCGCAAAACTGGCGGTAGGTTATACCCTCGACGAATTGAAAAACGACATCACCGGCGGTGCGACCCCAGCATCGTTTGAACCTTCAATCGATTACGTAGTTACCAAGGTGCCGCGCTTCACCTTTGAAAAATTCGGTGATGCCGATGCGCGTTTGACCACGCAAATGAAATCTGTTGGCGAAGTCATGGCAATTGGCCGTACTTTCCAGGAGTCATTGCAAAAAGCGCTGCGCGGATTGGAAGTTGGCTCTGCCGGTTTTGAATCCAAAGTGGATGTCACCAGCGAAGAAGGTCAGGCAAAAATTCGTCGCGAATTGGCGACTCCAGGTGCTGAGCGTATTTGGTACGTGGGCGATGCCTTCCGCATGGGCATGAGTGTTAACGATGTATTTAACCTCTCGAAAATTGACCCATGGTTCTTGGTGCAAATCAAAGAGCTGATTGATCTGGAGCAGTCGCTGCGCGGTAAATCGCTCAACCAATTAGATGGCGATCAGCTGTTCCGTTTGAAGCGTAAAGGTTTCTCGGATAAGCGTTTGGCCTTGTTGCTCGGTGCCACAGAGAAAGCCGTTCGTCATCATCGCCAAGGTCTGAATATTCGTCCTGCTTATAAGCGTGTTGATACTTGTGCGGCTGAATTCTCTACTTCAACTGCTTACATGTATTCGACTTACGAAGAAGAATGCGAAGCTAACCCGAGTGACAAGAAAAAAATTCTGGTGATCGGCGGTGGCCCCAATCGTATTGGTCAAGGTATCGAATTCGATTACTGCTGTGTGCATGCTGCACTGGCCATGCGCGAAGACGGTTACGAAACCATTATGGTTAACTGTAACCCCGAAACTGTTTCTACTGATTACGACACCTCTGACCGTTTGTTCTTTGAACCAGTGACACTGGAAGACGTGTTGGAAATCGTCCACAAAGAAAAGCCAGTGGGTGTTATCGTGCAATTCGGTGGACAAACTCCACTGAAATTAGCGCGCGCACTTGAAGCAGAAGGCGTACCGATTATTGGTACCAGCCCGGATGCAATCGATAAGGCAGAAGACCGTGAGCGCTTCCAGCAAATGATCAACAAGCTGGATTTGCTGCAACCGCCAAACGCGATTGTACGTTCACTCGAAGAAGCATTATTGGCAGCCGACAAAGTTGGTTACCCGCTCGTTGTGCGCCCATCTTATGTATTGGGCGGCCGCGCGATGGAGATTGTTTATAAAGAAGAAGAGCTGCGCACCTATATGCGCACAGCGGTTCAAGTGTCTGAAGATGCGCCTGTGTTGCTCGATCACTTCCTGAATAACGCCATCGAAGTGGATATCGACTCAGTCTCTGACGGCAAACAAGTCGTCATTGGCGGCATCATGCAACACATCGAGCAGTGTGGTGTTCACTCCGGTGACTCTGCGTGTTCACTGCCACCTTACTCCCTGCCAGCCAATGTGCAGGACGATATGCGTGAGATCGTTAAGAAAATGGCGATTGAGTTGGGCGTTATCGGTTTGATGAACACCCAGCTGGCCTATCAAGACGGCAAAATTTACGTAATTGAAGTCAACCCACGTGCATCGCGCACTGTGCCGTTCGTTTCGAAATGTATTGGTGTGTCCCTTGCAAAGGTGGCGGCGCGTTGCCAAGCAGGTGTTTCGTTGGAAGAGCAGGGTTTTACCAAAGAAATTATCCCGACCTATTTCAGCGTGAAAGAAGCGGTGTTCCCGTTCAACAAATTCCCGGCAGTTGATCCGATCCTCGGGCCAGAAATGAAATCGACCGGTGAAGTTATGGGTGTGGGCGACAGCTTCGGTGAGGCTTACGGCAAATCGCAATTGGGTGCCAACAATCGCATTCCATCTACGGGTACTGCGTTTCTGAGTGTCCGCGATATGGATAAAGACGGAATTGTTGGTGTTGGTAAAGATCTTGTGGAACTTGGCTTTAAACTGGTAGCAACACGTGGCACTGCCGATGTATTGCAACAGGCCGGTTTGACGGTGCAAATCGTGAATAAAGTTCAGGAAGGTCGCCCGCATATCGTGGATATGATCAAGAATGATGAGATCGATTTGATCCTGAATACCGTAGAAGGTCGCCAGGCAACACGCGACTCATCATCGATCCGTCGTAGCGCAGAAAACCATCGCGTCTATTACAACACAACCTTGGCTGCAAGCCAGGCAGTTTGCATGGCGCTGAAGCAAGGCCAGCATATTGAAGTGCGTCGCTTGCAAGATTTGCATCAGCAACTGAAAAAATAAGGATTGTCCATGAGCACTAAATTCCCAATGACTGTTCAGGGCGCCGAAAAATTAGCGCTTGAATTGGAAGACCTGAAAAAAGTCCAGCGCCCGCGCATTGTGCAAGCAATCGCCGAGGCGCGTGAGCACGGCGACCTCAAGGAGAATGCAGAATATTCTGCTGCGCGCGAGCAGCAAAGTTTTTGTGAAGGTCGTATCCAGGAAATTGAAGGCAAGCTCAGCAATGCCCAAATCATCGATGTCACTAAAATCCCGCACACGGGAAAAGTGATTTTTGGTACTACGGTGACCATTATTAATCAGGATACTGATCAATCTGTGACTTATCAGATCGTCGGTGATGATGAAGCAGATGTGAAAGCCAACAAAATTTCAGTCAACTCACCCATCGCCCGCGCTTTGGTTGGTAAAGAGGAAGGTGATGTGGTTGTGGTTCGCGCTCCTGGTGGCGACGTTGATTATGAAATTGACAAGGTTGAACACATTTAACTCAATGAGTTTCATAGACATAAAAAAACCGCCATTAGGCGGTTTTTTTATGTCTGATATACCGATTTTAGCGGTGCAGGTTAGAGAGCTTGGGGTTGGCTCTTTTATTATGACGATAGAGTAAAACTACTTTGCCGATCTCCTGGATTAGCTCAACATTAGGCAGGGCAACGAGTTCAGCAACCACTTCTTTGCGTTCTTCCCGCTCGGCAATCGCAAGCTTCACCTTGATTAATTCGTGATCATCCAGAGCGCGATTAAGCTCGGCAAGTACTCCGTCACTTAGACCATTGCCAGCAATAGTCACAATAGGATTAAGCTTGTGGCCAATAGTACGAAATTGTTTTTTACGCTCAGGGCTAATCGGCATAAACTTACCTTAGGGGTCTGTATGGGGGTTTAAGAAAAATAGGGCGGCATTCTACTCCATTACTCCCCTTACCGCGTAACCCGAGTCTATTTTGATGGGCTTAATAAACAATATCTTCCGGCTCAGCATCTTGTAATTTGTGTGCTATGCCCCAAAATGTCAGTAAACGTGATTTAACCCTTGTGATGTAACTGTGAGGACTCCTCCTTGAACGATATAACCAAGAATCTCGTGCTTTGGCTGATCATTGCCGTGGTCCTCTTTAGCGTATTTGATGGTTTTAATAAGCCATCGAGCAGCAATACACTCAATTATTCTGAGTTTATTACAGCAGTTAAAGATGATCGTGTGCGCGAGGTTGTGATTACTCCCGATACCATCGAAGGTGTCTTGCAAGACAATACCAGTTTTGTGACTGTCCGCCCCTATGTGCGCGACGATAAGCTGATCGATGACTTGTACAATCACGGGGTTAGCTTTGAAGGTAAAGAGCTGGAAAAGCCCAGTCTTTTCAATCAGTTACTTGTCGCCAGTTTCCCAATCCTGATTATTATTGCAGTGTTTTGGTTTTTTATGCGCCAAATGCAAGGTGGGGCAGGTGGAAAAGGCGGCCCTATGAGCTTTGGTAAAAGCAAAGCGCGTTTACTGGGTGAAGACCAAATCAAAACAACATTTGCCGATGTCGCCGGTGTTGATGAAGCCAAAGAAGAAGTTCAGGAGCTGGTGCAATATCTGCGCGATCCATCCAAATTCCAGCGCTTGGGCGGCCAGATACCACGTGGTGTGTTGATGGTTGGTCCGCCAGGTACTGGTAAAACATTACTTGCCAAGGCGATTGCAGGTGAAGCCAAAGTACCTTTTTTCTCGATCTCTGGTTCGGACTTCGTTGAAATGTTTGTGGGGGTTGGTGCAAGCCGTGTCCGCGATATGTTTGAACAAGCGAAGAAGCAGGCCCCTTGCATTATTTTTATCGACGAAATCGACGCAGTAGGCCGCCATCGTGGTGGTGGCCACGGTGGTGGTCACGATGAGCGTGAGCAAACCCTTAACCAACTTTTAGTAGAAATGGATGGTTTTGAAGGCAATGATGGCGTAATCATTATTGCTGCAACCAACCGTGCAGATGTGCTCGATAAAGCCTTGTTGCGTCCAGGTCGCTTTGACCGTCAGGTTTACGTAGGTCTTCCGGATATCCGTGGTCGCGAGCAAATCCTCAAAGTGCATATGCGCAAAGTCCCGCTGGATGAACGCATTAGCGCGTCAGTTATCGCACGTGGAACGCCGGGCTTTTCGGGTGCGGAATTGGCAAACCTGGTTAACGAAGCTGCACTGATGGCAGCGCGTGCTAACAAGCGCTTGGTCACTATGGAAGATTTCGAAAAAGCGCGTGACAAAATCATGATGGGCGCAGAGCGTCGTACCATGGTTATGAGCGAGAAAGAGAAAGAAAATACGGCATATCATGAAGCTGGCCACGCTATTGTTGGCCGTCTGGTTCCAGAGCATGATCCTGTACACAAAGTGACTATCATCCCGCGTGGTCGCGCCTTGGGGGTAACCCAGTTTTTACCAGAAGCTGACAAGTACAGTTTAAGTCGTCGAGCGCTTGAGTCCAGTATTTGCACTTTGTTTGGTGGTCGTATCGCCGAGGATATGACCTTGGGTTCCGATGGTATTACTACGGGAGCATCTAATGATATTGAGCGTGCCACGGCTATTGCGCGCAACATGGTGACCAAGTGGGGGCTATCGGCAAAACTGGGTCCGCTTCACTATGGTGAAGAAGAGGGTATGTACCCCGGCATGGCGACACAGCAATACTCCGACGAAACATCAAAAAATATTGATGAAGAAGTACGTCGTATTATTAATGAGTGTTATGCGCGCGCGCAGAAAATTCTGGAAGACAATCGCGATATTTTGGAAGCGATGAAAGATGCGTTGATGGAGTACGAAACTATTGATGCTGAACAGGTTGATGACCTCATGGCTCGACGTAAAGTACGCCCGCCTCGTGAGTGGAATGACGATGACTTTAATAGTCATTTACATGATAAAGACGCAGGAGAGTCTCCTAATGGCCCCATTGGTGGCCCAGCCAATACTCACTGATTAACTTGCAGTCTCATTAAAGAACCCCGGGCTTGCTCGGGGTTCTTGTTTTATTGGTTATCGTTTTTAAGGTGAATAATTTGTCCGATCACACTACGCCAACTCTTCGGTGCGGCAAGCACCTGTTGGACCTTTCCTTCCCTGTCGTTATGGGTATTTTGAATACAACACCAGATTCCTTTTCAGATGGTGGCAACAGTTACATTAATAATTGTTTATCAATCGATGCGGCCTTGCGCAGGGCTGAACAAATGTTGGCAGATGGTGCGCGCATTATTGATGTTGGTGGAGAGTCGACACGTCCCGGTGCAATACCTGTTTCTGAACAGGAGGAGTTGGATAGGGTTGTGCCGGTAGTGGAAGCGCTGGTAGCAAATCTTGATGCATTAGTGTCTGTTGATACGAGCACAGCATCTGTGATTTACGAGTCTGCAAACAAAGGTGCAGGCTTGATTAATGATGTAAGGGCTTTGCAGCGCAAGGGTGCTATGGATGCGGCGGCAGCAGCCCAGTTGCCCGTTTGTTTGATGCATATGCAAGGGCAACCGCAGAATATGCAATCTAAACCGGATTACAGTGATGTTGTGAACGATGTGAAGGTATTTTTACAGGAGCGGATTGATGCGTGTCTTCATGCTGGAATCGAGCGTGAGAAAATTATCATCGATCCGGGATTTGGATTTGGTAAAACTCTCGCGCATAATCTCGCGCTTTTGCAGCGCCTGCCCGAGTTGAATGCGCTTGGGTATCCTGTATTGGTAGGTATGTCGCGTAAGTCGATGATAGGACAATTGCTAAATCGTCCTGTTGGTGAACGATTATCAGGCAGTTTGGCTTTGGCGATGCTGGCGGCTGAACGTGGCGCAGCAATAATTCGGGTGCACGATGTCGCTGCTACGGTTGATGTATTAAGTGTTCTTGCTGCTGTGACTGAATAATCACAGCGTAATGGTAATTAGCGGAGTAAGGAATTATGTCTCGCAAGTATTTTGGCACAGATGGTATTCGCGGATTGGTTGGCGAATTCCCGATCACCCCTGACTTTATGCTCAAGTTGGGCTGGGCAGCTGGCTGCGTGCTCAAGGATAGGTTTGATGGTCAGAATATGATTTTAATTGGCAAGGATACGCGTATTTCAGGCTACATGTTTGAATCTGCCCTGCAGGCAGGGTTGATTAATGCAGGTGTTGATGTCGGTTTACTTGGCCCAATGCCAACTCCGGGTGTTGCTTATTTGTCCCGCACTTTTAAAGCTCAGGCCGGCATAGTGATCAGCGCATCGCATAACAGTTATGTCGATAACGGAATTAAATTTTTTGGTGGTAATGGAAGTAAGTTGCCAGATGAGTTGGAAAATTTGATTGAAGCTCAGCTGGAAAAGCCAATGTCCACCGCTGAAAAATTAGGAAAGGCTCGCCGTATTGCGGATGCATCTGGCCGTTACATCGAATTTTGTAAAGGCACTATGCCTTGGGGGTTCAATCTCAAAGGAATGCACATTGTTTTGGATTGCGCTAATGGTGCTACCTACAACATTGCCCCTGATGTATTCACTGAATTGGGGGCGCATGTAACATCCCTTTTCGTGGAACCTAATGGTACCAATATCAATCGTAGTTGCGGCTCAACCAAACCGGAAGCCTTGCAGGAAAAAGTGATTGAGTTGGGTGCTGACCTTGGTATTGCATTTGATGGCGATGGTGATCGTGTTGTCTTTGTTGATCACAAAGGAGAACTGGTCGATGGTGATGAGCTGCTCTATATCATCGCGGCTTATCAACAGGAGTATGCAGGTGGTTGCGATGGTGTTGTAGGTACATTAATGAGTAATTTTGGTTTTGAGCTCGCGCTTAAAAAGCTCAATGTTCCCTTCGCTCGCGCTAAAGTTGGCGATCGTTATGTTATTGAAATGATGCGCAATAACGGTTGGCGTTTGGGTGGCGAAAACTCTGGTCACATTGTATGCAGTAATGTCACTACGACGGGTGATGGAATAATCTCTGCCCTGCAGGTGTTGCTAGCTATAACGACAATAGGTGAGCCTCTGCATCGCATCAAGAAAGCAATGAATAAGTTGCCTCAGGTGATGATAAATGTGCATATGGCTAAACGGGTTGATCTTGCTACCAACGAGGCTGTGCAATCTGCAGTAAAACTGACAGAGGAAAAATTGGCAGGAACCGGACGTGTACTGCTCAGACCGTCAGGCACTGAGCCTGTAGTCAGGGTTATGGTCGAGGGAGAAGACAAGAAGCAAGTAAAGGAATTGGCTCAGGAGCTGGCTGCCATTGTAGAGTCTGCACTGTCTTGACTGTAAGAGCCCTGCAAATTGTAGGCTTTATGTTCAATTGTTATCTATAGTGTGTTTAATGCACAATAAAAACGATAAAAATCAGAATGTAAGCGAAGATTTGGTTGTATGTTCAAATCATCTTAGCTACCATTGGCGCCCGCTTTGGGGGAGGTATTGCTGTTGAACAAAGCAAGTAACGCCAAGCGTCGCCAACTGGTGGTTGGCAACTGGAAAATGAACGGAAGTCTGCAGGAAAATGCAGGGTTGTTAGCTAGCATTACTGCTGGCTGGCAGGGTAATACGGATGTCGTTATCTGCCCTCCTTTTCCATATTTACAGCAAGTTTGTGAGTTACTAAAAAACACTCCGATTATGTTGGGGGCGCAGACTGTAAGTGAGCACGATAAAGGTGCTTTTACCGGGGAAATATCTGCATCGATGCTTACAGATTTGAATTGCAAATTTGTAATTATTGGTCACAATGAGCGCCGCCGTATGCAGCATGAATCTGATGAGCAAATAGTTCATAAATTCATAGCCGTACAAAAAGCAGGTTTGATACCGATATTGTGTGTTGGTGAGTCTTTGCAGGATCGAGAGCAAGGGCGACATTTAGAAACCATTAACAGACAATTAAATGCAGTATTTGCCCATACCGGCAAAGATGTTTTTGAGAATGCGGTACTCGCTTATGAGCCTGTATGGGCAGTAGGTACTGGCAAAACAGCGTTACCAGAACAAGCAGAAGAAGTGCATCGCTTCATGCGTTCTCAGCTAGGTAGGCTAGCTGAAGAAGTCAGGATTCTGTATGGTGGTAGTGTGAAGGCGCACAACGCACAGCAGTTGTTCGCGTTACCTGACATAGATGGTGCGCTACTTGGCGGTGCATCTTTGAATGCCGAAGAATTTTTAGCAATATGTAAGGCAGCAGACTGAATTCTGCTTTCTTACCACTAAGCGCTCAAGAGAGCTTTGTATGGAAAAATTTGTACTTATCATTCATTCACTTGCTGCTTTGGTCATTATTGGTTTGATCTTGCTGCAGCAAGGCAAGGGTGCAGCAGCGGGCGCATCTTTTGGTGCCGGTGCATCGCAAACAGTATTTGGCAGTGAAGGTAGCGGTAACTTTTTTACTCGCGCAACATGGATAATTGCAACACTGTTTTTCTGCACTAGTTTTGGTTTGGCAATTATTGCCAAAAATCATTCTAAAGTGGCGACTCAAGGTGTTGTCATTCCTGCTTCGCAGCAAGCGCCAGCAACATCGGATATTCCGGCTTCTGATGCGCCTGTAGATGTTCCTGCTGCATCGTCAGATGTTCCAGCAGTGCAAAACGAGACTGCACCAGTAGAAGTTGAAGAAAAGAAATAATTGTTTTCAGAGTTTTATGCCCCGGTGGTGGAATTGGTAGACACGCTATGTTGAGGTCGTAGTGGCGAATGCTGTGCCGGTTCGAGTCCGGCCCAGGGCACCAAAATAAAAAGCGCTCATATGAGCGCTTTTTTTTCGTGTAAAAAATGATGTAGCTATTAATTGGTGTGCAATAAATAATTTTTTGTGGTGGGAATAATTGATGGGCACTGATGAATACTCTAATCAATATTTGCGTTTGCGTGCACAGCGTTTGACTGAAGCGAAACGGGAGTTTTTGGCAAGAGGAAAATCTGTTTCTCGTTGTAAACATTGCCAACTGGCAACTTTTGCTTGCCTTTGCCCTTGGCGTCCTAAGTTTGATGCGTGTTGTGAATTTGTTTTGGTAATGCATCGTGATGAGGTATTTAAGCCGACCAATAGTGGTCGTTTAATTGCTGATGTTTTTCCTCAGCAAACCCATGTTTTCTGTTGGAGTCGTACAGAGCCTGCGCGTGAACTATTAGCATTATTGGCTGATCC
This sequence comes from Cellvibrio sp. pealriver, assembly GCF_001183545.1. Lineage (NCBI taxonomy): Bacteria > Pseudomonadati > Pseudomonadota > Gammaproteobacteria > Cellvibrionales > Cellvibrionaceae > Cellvibrio > Cellvibrio sp. pealriver. Next base: position 2,235,950 of record NZ_KQ236688.1, on the reverse strand, counting down.
CGGCCGGTACTGTGTGATTGTATTTCCTGCTGATGCAAATGAAGGTGCAGCTAAACCTCATGAGTTGGTTTATGAGCTACCGAGAGATGGTAGAACCATCACTTTTATTTTGTTGGATGGAACTTGGAAACAAAGTGGGCGGATGTTCCATTTGAGCCGGTGGTTGGACGATCTTCCTTGCGTCGTATTACCTGAAGCGTTGGTGCGCAACTATGCAGTGCGTAAGTCACATCAGGAGCACTATCTTTCAACTGCAGAAGCCGCTGGGCTTTGTTTGCAGATGGCCAATGAGAGCTCGGCTGCGGATGTTTTGTTTGATTATTTCCAGCTTTTTAATCTGCATTATCTTTCAACACGCAGTGCTGTGCCTCCGGTTATTGGTGTTTTGCACCAGCGGCTCAAGCAGTACACCTGTTGATTTATGAGTTTATACCGCCGGTACAGCCGTTTTTCCGCTACTTGCCGGTCAATAACCTCGGTGTTGTGTGGGTGATTTCCTACAAGAACTAGTGAAGTTTGCGACTATTCTCCCGTTTGCTTTTACTTGAAAATAGTTTCTAACAAGGAGGTCGTCAGGGAAGGTTGGTTGGCCAAGCAGGGTCAAGGGAAGCGCCTAATTTTGTTATTGCTTCACTCAGGTCGTGCAGCTCAGAACTGCGGAGTTCACAGCGTGGCTATGCTGGATGCTGGCCGTGTTGTAATGATGCGTCAAACGGAGTCAGCTGGAAGTTGGCTCCGTTTTTTTATAACTAATTTTTAGTGTCATCTAATGCTTTTATTTCTGATCCTGTCGCTTTTTGCTTCATAAACCCTCTCACGCGTCCAATCAAAAAACTTTGACTGTCTTGCTCAACCAACTTGGGTTGGGTGTCCAATAGTAGTTGTTGGTAATCGACTACTTTTTTACGTAGCGCGGTTGCTTTATGCAACTCGCGGGCAATTTCCTGCTCCTGACTGTCGGGGGTAAAAAAAATGTCCAGTACGGGTAATTGCGCCGCACTAAAGATTGCTTCCAATCCTGCCTTGCTGATGTGTTCTTGTTGTTGCAGATTAATTATTAATAGTGCCTGTAGTGGTCCATCCACTGTTGTGGGGTCCGCTGGATTATCACGAATTTGGGGTAATAAATCCTTAAGAACAAGTTCTGCCGAGCTGTTATCCGCTAGCACAACCGTATTGAACTGTCCTTTGCTTTTGAGAAACTCAAATGCAGCGTTTACATTAGCGGTGATTACTAATTCGCGCGCAATGATTGATGAGGCTGCCGAGCTGGATGAGCTTTCGGTTGCAGCAGAAGAGCTGGTATCAGCTGGAGCTGTCGAGTCCACTTCGGCGGCGGGATTGTCTGCCGGTAAAGTTTCTGTAGTTGCATCGACATCGACAGGCGCACTGGATGCCGAGTCGCTGCTGAATGATGAGCTCGGTCGAGAAGGAATTGATGCTGGGTATTGTTGGGGTAAGCTTATTGCCAGCGTCTCCCAGCCATAGCGAGGTAACCTTGCCCGCAGGTTTTCCAGCATAGCAGGCCAGGATTGTGGATTTTCAGTGGCATGAAATAGTACGAGCACACCGTAGGTTTTGCGCGCTTCTGTTTGACGGTACAGCGCTAGAATTTTACCGTACTCGGTATCCAGCCATTGTGCTTCGTCATCCATCGCCTTTGCTATCAGGGTTTTATCGCGAATATCTCTTGACGGATAAAGTGGCGCCTCTGAGGAGCGTGAGCTGGATGATGCGCCACTAGCAGATGATGATGTCTCACTATCGTCTGTATTAGTAAGGGGTTCTTCCTGAGCATAGGATATCGGCCCCATCAAGAACCACAAAAAACCAAGCAACGGCAGCAATCTGCCATTTATGTAGCGATGTTTTATTAGCGGCAGTCCTGCATTCACTGGCATGGTTGCACTCGGGTAATGGGTTTGTATGGCTGGTCTTATCACGTAGAATGCACGCAGCCGCTTGGCTTTGTCTTGATAATTACTTTATCGGGATAATTATGCAGGACTTTAATTGTATGCAGGACTTGATTGTATGACGAACCTTAAACGGGATTATCAAATAGCGCCTTCCATCCTCTCTGCAGATTTTGCCCGTTTGGGTGAAGAGGTCGATGCGGTATTGGCAGCAGGTGCCGATATTATCCATTTCGATGTGATGGATAATCACTATGTCCCTAACCTCACTGTCGGGCCGATGGTCTGTAAAGCCTTGCGTAAGTATGGTGTGAGTGCCCCGATTGATGTGCATCTAATGGTTGAACCGGTCGATGATTTGATCGTGCAGTTTGCTGATGCGGGTGCGACTTATATAACTTTTCACCCGGAAGCATCGCGCCATGTTGATCGCTCTTTGCAGTTAATCAAAGATAAGGGTTGTAAAGCCGGTTTGGTTCTGACACCAGCCAGCTCACTTGACCATATCAAGTACGTTATGGGTAAGCTCGATATGCTGTTGTTAATGTCGGTGAACCCCGGTTTTGGTGGGCAGTCATTTATTCCCTATGTACTGGATAAAATACGTGAGGCGCGCTCCCTGATTGACGCAAGCGGATTGCCAATTCGCCTTGAGGTTGATGGTGGTGTCGGTTTGGGCAATATCCGGGAAGTTGCAGCAGCGGGCGCGGATACCTTTGTTGCTGGCTCCGCTATTTTTAACGCGCCTGACTATGCCGAGGTTATCGCTCAAATGAGGCAGCAATTAGCACTGGTATAACGCTGTTATAAATAGACGGGCAAGCGATTGCAAAGGGTAGGCATGTACCGATTAATTCAGTACACTTGCCCTCAGTTCAAACAGGAATCCCCTTCGTGAAACACGCAACTTTCCTTATTACAGAGTGCGCTGCCTACCTTGCCGCCCGATGGCGTCGCTGATTCATTTTGCTTTGCCTGTGCCTATTATTTCGGGTGCTGTGCCAAGCTTGCCTTTCTCTGTTTGCGTATTGCTGCTGTTAAATGTTTTCCTTCGGGGGACTTTTTAATAGGGCACTGCAAATACAATATTAAAGATAAAAACTTGCCGACATTGATTGGCGAGTATTAAAGGTAATGTCATGAATTCCGAATCCACTATTCATTCGGCTCCAATTACACAGGCGCAGTTTGCTGAATTGGCGGCTCAAGGTTACAACCGTATCCCCGTGATGCGTGAAGTATTGGCTGATCTGGATACACCGCTATCGTCTTATCTCAAGCTGGCTTCCGGCGCATATTCTTATTTATTTGAATCCGTGCAAGGTGGGGAAAAATGGGGTCGTTACTCCATGATTGGCCTTCCCGCACGCACGGTGCTCAAAGCCTTCGGAGATCAAATTCAAATTGAACGCGACGGTGTTGTTGTTGAAGTTCATACCTGTGCCGATGCACTCGCATTTGTTGAAGAGTTCAAACAGCGTTATCGTGCGCCGGAATTGCCTGGTCTGCCACGATTTACAGGTGGTTTGGTTGGTTATTTTGCTTACGACTGCGTGCGTTATGTCGAACCGCATTTAAAAGCAAGCATGCCTGAAGATGTCATCGGCACCCCGGATATTTTGCTTAGCGTATCTGACGAAGTATTGGTGTTCGATAATCTCGCAGGAAAATTAATTTTTGTAATCCACGCTAATCCTGAAATTGAGGATGCATTTGCAAAAGCAACTGCACGGCTTGATGAGTTGGAGCAAAAACTGCGGGGTGAAACGCCTGCAACGCCCAGTTTATCCTTGGGTAACAATGGAAATAACGAACCCCATTTTGTTTCCAATGTTGGGGCGACCAAGTTCCACAAAATGGTTGATAGCATCAAAGACTACGTGCTTGCAGGGGATACCATGCAAGTGGTTATTTCGCAGCGTATGTCGATTGATTTCACGCAAGAACCGATCAATCTTTATCGCGCACTACGCAATTTAAATCCATCGCCCTACATGTATTTTATGGATCTTGGTGATCATCATGTGGTCGGTTCAAGTCCGGAAATCCTGGCGCGATTGGAAGACGGCGAAGTGACTGTACGTCCTATAGCGGGCACACGTCGTCGCGGTCACACACCAGAAGAAGATAAAGCATTGGAAGTTGAGTTGGTCAATGATCCTAAAGAAATTGCTGAACATCTTATGTTGATTGATTTAGGGCGCAATGATGTTGGCCGCGTGGCGGAAATCGGCAGCGTAAAACTCACCGATAAAATGGTGGTTGAACGTTACTCTCACGTCATGCATATCACATCGAATGTGACGGGAAAATTAAAATCCGGTTTGCGTGCGATGGATGTACTTCGCGCTGCATTACCTGCAGGTACATTAAGTGGTGCGCCGAAAATCCGTGCGATGGAAATCATCGATGAACTGGAAACCGAAAAGCGCGGTATTTATGGCGGCGCTGTTGGATACATCTCCTGGAATGGCAACATGGATACCGCCATTGCGATTCGTACTGCCGTTATTAAAAATGGAAAACTGTATGTTCAGGCGGGTGCTGGCGTGGTGGCTGATTCAATTCCTGCGCTTGAATGGAAAGAAACCATGAATAAAGCGCGTGCTATTTTCAAAGCGGTTGATATGGTCGGCAACGCTGCAGGCAGTACAAATAACACCGCTGTGAAAGGTGATGCAAAATGATTCTGATGATTGATAACTATGATTCTTTCACCTACAACCTGGTGCAATATTTTGGTGAGCTGGGCGCAGATATTAAAGTCGTGCGCAACGATGAAATCACTGTTGAAGAGATTGCTGCGTTAGCACCTGAAAAAATTGTGATTTCTCCCGGCCCATGCACGCCAACGGAAGCGGGTATTTCAATTGATACGATCAATGCATTCGCCGGTAAAATTCCATTGCTAGGTGTTTGTCTGGGGCATCAAAGTATTGGCCAAGCGCTGGGCGGCAAAGTGATTCGTGCACCTTTCGTAATGCATGGAAAAACCTCGCCGGTATACCACAACAATAAAGGTGTGTTTGCCGGTTTGAAGAATCCATTTCAGGCGACGCGATATCACTCGCTCGTTATAGAAAAGGAATCAATACCGGATTGTTTGGAAATCACCGCCTGGACACAAAATGAAGATGGCAGCATGGCAGAAATTATGGGAGTGAAGCACAAAACTCTTGCGATTGAGGGTGTGCAATTCCATCCAGAGTCAATTTTGACTGAGCATGGGCATGACATGTTACGTAATTTTTTAACAGCGTATTAATTCTTTGCTGTGCATTGAAAAAGGTATAAGGCAATGGAAATCAAACAAGCATTAACAAAGTTAGTCGCGCGTATTGATTTAAGCACTGAAGAAATGATTTCAGTCATGCGTGAGGTTATGACTGGCGGTGCAACACCAGCCCAGATTGGTGGTTTTTTAGTAGCCCTGCGCATGAAAGGCGAAACGCTGGATGAAATTACCGGCGCAGCAATGGTCATGCGCGAACTGGCCACTCCCGTTGATATTGACGTTCCGTTTTTAGTGGATACTTGCGGCACTGGTGGCGATGGCGCCAATTTATTTAATGTATCTACTGCGAGCGCATTCGTAGTCGCTGCAGCTGGTGGCCGTGTTGCCAAACATGGAAACCGTTCCGTGTCCAGCTCAACCGGTAGTGCGGATGTTCTGGAAGCGGCTGGCATTAAGTTGGATGTCACTGCTGAACAAGTTGCTCGCTGTGTGCGTGAAATTGGCGTGGGTTTTATGTTTGCGCCAGCACATCACAGTGCGATGCGTCATGCTATTGGTCCGCGTAAAGAGCTTGGCATGCGTACGATTTTTAATATGCTGGGTCCTATGACTAACCCGGCTCGCGTGAAACGTCAGGTTATCGGTGTATTCAATGGTGAACTGTGCAAACCTATGGCAGAAGTACTGGCGCGTCTGGGTAGCGAACATGTGATGGTTGTGCACGCAAAAGATGGACTGGATGAAATTAGTCTGGCAACAGAAACGCAGGTTGCAGAATTAAAAAATGGTGAAATTCGTGAGTACACTATCAAGCCTGAAGATTTTGGCATGCAGTCCAAAAGCCTTATTGGTTTGAGTGTAAGTAATGCCGAAGACTCGTTGTTGTTGATTCGCGATGCGCTGGGTAATCGCCGTGGCCAGTATGCTGAGAAGGCTGCGGATATTATTGCATTAAATGCGGGCGCTGCGATTTATGTGAGTGGTGTTGCTAGTAGTTTATCGGACGGCGTTGAAATGGCTCGTGATGCCATCGGCAGTAGCCTGGCGGGTGAAAAAATCCGCGAATTGGCAGCATTCACCCAATATCTTGAATGATAGTATCTCGATTGACGGCCTTTTGAATAAATGACGCTATTCTTTGTGTCGCTTATACGATCAATATATTTACTTTTTGTTGGAAAAGCTCATGTCTGATACACCAACCGTGCTGCGTAAAATTATCGCGCGCAAATGGGAAGAAATTGCCGAACGTAAACAGCAGATTTCGCTCGATGAATTAAAAGCGCGTGCTGCTGCGCAACCTGTTGCTCGCGGTTTTGTGAAAGCAATTGAAAATAAAATTGCCCAGGGTAAAGCCGGAGTCATTGCTGAAATTAAAAAAGCGTCTCCCAGTAAAGGTGTGATTCGCGAACATTTTGTACCTGATGAAATTGCACGCTCTTATGAAAAAGGCGGTGCGGCGTGTTTGTCGGTATTGACTGATGTTGATTTTTTTCAGGGAGCAGATGCGTATTTGCAGCAAGCACGCGCTGCTGTGAACTTGCCGGTGATTCGCAAAGATTTTTTAGTTGATGAGTATCAAATTTATGAGGCAAGAGCGATGGGGGCGGATTGTGTGCTTCTTATTGTTGCTGCCTTATCACCTGAAAAATTGAAAGAGCTGAATACATTGGCTTTATCAATTGGTTTGGATGTATTGGTAGAAGTTCACGACCAGGCTGAATTGGATATAGCGCTGGAGTTACCTAATAAATTAATCGGCATCAATAACCGTAACTTGCATACCTTTGATGTTACATTGGATACAACCTATCAATTGCTCGATAGTATCGGCAGTGATCGCATTGTAGTCACCGAGAGTGGAATTTTGACACCAGCAGATGTTGTTGCGATGCGCGCTAAAAACGTTAATGCATTTTTAGTGGGTGAGGCGTTTATGCGTGCAGACCAACCCGGAGAGGCTTTGGCGGAATTTTTCGCTTAGTTTGTCAGTTGATAAAAAATAAAAAGCCCGCGGTTGCGGGCTTTTTATTTTCGAGTTGACTCGTCCTGAATAAAGTTGACACTTTTCTACTCTCTACTGAGGAAAGTGTTATGAATCCCGTTATTAAACGCACCCAGCGTGATTACTCTCTCGCCTTTAAATTGGCTCTTGTCGATCAAATCGAAAAAGGAGAGATGACTTATAAACAAGCCCAGTCTCGCTACGGTATACAAGGCAGATCTACAGTCTTGTGTTGGCTGCGCAAGCATGGTCAACTGGATTGGTCATTAGGTTTACCAGCAAAAGGCCTCCTCATGTCCGATAATCCTCGCCCTCAAACGCCAGAACAGCGCATCAAAGAACTGGAACAGCAGCTCGCTCTAACCCAACAAAAAGCGGATTTTTTCGAAGCGGTGGTTGATGTACTCAAGCGCGACTATGGAGTCAGCGTGGTAAAAAAGCCGCACGGAACATCATCCAAACGAAAACGTTAGCGGGTTTATCCGTTGTCCGTGGTTGCCAGCTACTCGGCATCAGTCGGCAAGCCTGGTATCAACAATGTAAGCGGGTGCGACAACGAGAAGTGCACACGCAGATACTCCTTGATGCGGTGCAGCGTGAACGTGCATTACAACCCTGCATCGGAACGCGCAAACTACAGCGCTTGTTACAACAATCCGCATTGGTTGTGGGGCGAGATCGACTGTTTGCTTTGCTGCGCGAACATCGCCTGCTGGTTCCCACCAAGCGGGCTTATCACAAAACAACGCACAGCCATCATCGCTTTCGCAAACATCCCAATCTTCTGAAGCCTGGTGAACATCAAGTGATTCCGCAACGACCAGAACATGTTTGGGTGGCTGACATTACCTATTTACCCGTGCATCAGGGCGAGGCCTATTTGAGTTTGGTGACCGATGCCTATTCGCGCAAGATTGTGGGGCATTGCGTCCATGACAATCTGAAGGCTGAGTCAGTAATCGGTGCGTATAAACAAGCACTACAGCAGCGACGCAGTGGTGATGAGCTCATCCACCATTCAGATCGGGGTATTCAGTATTGTTCAGCGCAATACCAGAAATTGCATTATCAATACGGTGTTCATTGTTCGATGACGGATGGTTACGACTGCTATCAAAATGCGCTGGCAGAGCGTGTGAATGGTATTTTGAAAAGTGAGTTTTTGATAAGGAAACCCAGGGATCTTGCAGAAGCAAAAGTGATGGTGGCCGAGTCGATTCGGATCTACAACGAACGTCGTCCGCATCTATCCCTAGAATACAAAACGCCCGATGAGGTGCATCGGGCGTTTGGATAAATCAGTGTCAACTTATTTCAGGACTGGACAAGTGTCCAATATGTTAACGCGTACCGTAAACTACCATCGTTTTTCCCTTTACCATCACCAAGCCTTGTTCTTCGAGAGTTTTCAAGACGCGGCCAACCATTTCGCGTGAACAACCTACAATCCGGCCAATTTCCTGACGGGTAATTTTGATTTGCATACCATCCGGATGAGTCATTGCATCTGGTTCTTTGCAAAGTTCTAACAAAGTACGAGCGACGCGGCCGGTGACATCCAGGAATGCCAAGTCTCCTACCTTGCGGGTGGTTGCCCGAAGGCGGCGTGCCATTTGGCTGCCTAATGCAAACAAAAACTCGGGATGAGTTTCAGAAATTTCCTGAAATTTGGTGTAGCTGATCTCTGCCACTTCGCATTCGGATTTTGCACGAACCCACGCGCTGCGCGAGTCTTTTTCATCAAATAAACCCATTTCGCCAAAGAAATCGCCATCGTTAAGATAGGCAACGATCATTTCATGGCCTTCGTCGTCCTCAATCAAAACAGTGACTGAGCCTTTTACGATGTAATACAGGGAGTCGCTTTTGTCGCCAGCATAAATAATGGTGCTTTTTGCGGGATAACGGCGACGATGACAATGAACTAGAAATTCTTCCACATTCTTAATGTGCGGTGTGAGTGAGACAGCGACCAAGGTGTGGCTCCCTAAGTGATCAATAGTGACGGTTGATAAGTTTTTATATGACGAATGCAAATAAAAATTTATTATGACGACAAGGCGATTGGGCTGCCATAGATGCGCCCCTACAACCTGAAAATTTGTGATGCAGTTATAAGCCTAGATAATTGAATTGTCTACATAAAATCGCCTTTTTGGGGTTTCATGTTGATTTTGGTGACATTTTCGGTTTGATCTTTGTCTATGTTACGCTAGCCCCTTCTTTTGTCGGCTCATAGCGTTAAAACGGGTGTGATTATGCAAGCAGTGGTGAAGTGGGTAGATGGTGCCCAGTTTTTAGGTGAATCAGGTAGTGGCCATGCGGTGTTAATGGATGGCCCTCCTGATCACGGCGGACGTAATACGGGTGTGCGTCCCATGGAAATGTTATTGCTTGGTTTGGGTGGTTGTTCATCCTTTGATGTGATGAGCATTTTAACCAAGGCTCGCCAGCAAGTAACGGATTGCCGTTGTGAATTGGAAGCAGAGCGCGCGGAAGGCGTGCCCTCACCGTTTACTAAAATCCATATGAAGTTTTTGGTAAAGGGGAAAGATTTAAAAGAAGCGCAAGTCAAACGCGCAGTAGAGTTATCGGCAACCAAATACTGTTCCGCCTCCATTATGTTGGAAGCAGGTGGTGTCGAAATTACGCATTCCTATGAAATCAGTGAAGCCTGATTACATTCGATGGGTCAAAAAATGCCCGCGATTGCGGGCATTTTTGTTGAAGGATACTTGGTACTGGCTAGATGTGATAACTGGTACTGGTCATGACTTTCGATACCAATGTCATTACGCCCTTTACGGGCCCTGGAAAACGATAGCCGCCGGCCTCTAGCGCAACTTCAGCATGTTGCGCTTCATCGATCAGCATTTGTTCCACAACAGCGCGGCTGCGGACATCTGCCTCTGGAAGTTGCGTCAGGTGACTTTGTAAGTGTTTGCAGACTTGATCTTCTGTTGCGGCGACAAACCCCAAGCTCACTTTATCGCTAATCAACCCCGCACCTGCGCCAATCGCAAACGACAGCCCGTACCATAGCGGATTTAAATAGCTGGTGTGGCTTCCCAGTGCGTCGATGCGCTTTTGGCACCACACCAGATGGTCAATTTCTTCATCGGCCGCCTTTTCCATTTCTGCGCGCACATTAGGGAGTTTGGCTGTTAGCGCCTGGCCTTGGTAAAGCGCTTGGGCGCAGACTTCCCCGGTATGGTTAACGCGCATCAATGCAGCTGCTTTTTTGCGTTCCGCGTCGCTTAGTTCGGCCTCGTGAATCGGTGTTGCCGGTGATGGCCGCTCACAGGTCATATCGCTGCCAGCAGCCAGTGTGCGTAGCGCGCGGTCAGCGTTGATAATCAAATTGTCGATCAGGCTTAAGTGTCTGCTGGGCATAATGGTTGTTCCTCCGGCAATCGTGTCATTTAAACAGAAAACCCGGCTTAAACACCAGTAGCGGGAAAACTATTGCAAGGCGGTGCAGCCCACTGCATCCTTACCGATCAAAAGCACAATAATGTAGAGCTGAAAGGAGACAAACGTGCAAGATGTTGATGAAATCAAGTTGTTGCTGGATGCGCGCATTCCGCTGGTGGTTATAGAAACCTATGAAGAAAAAAAAGCATTGGATGTCTTGCTAAAAGTCGCCAATAAACAAGGTAAAGACTTGCATCGCTGGTCAGTCACTGATGGTTTGACACGTTTAAATTTCGGGCCGCAGTTGGTACCCAAGGGAAGTGAACTAAATGAACCTGAGGAGATGCTGCGCCATATCAAACAACAGCAACAACCATCCATGTTTGCATTGTGCGATATCCACCCATTTTTAACCGAGCAGCCACAGGTGGTTCGCTTATTAAAAGATATAGCGCTGAATCATTTCGCAGTGCCGCATACACTGGTGTTGTTGAGCCATCAATTGCGTCTGCCTCCGGAGCTCTCGCGCTACAGTGCAGCCTATTCTTTGACATTGCCCGATGACGACAAAATCATGGAAATCATTCGCGAAGAAGCTAAGGATTGGTCTGATCGCCATGCGGGTGCACGGGTAAAAACCGACAATGTTACCTTGAAAAAACTGGTGAATAATTTACAGGGAATGAGCGTGAGCGATGTGCGCCGCTTGGTACGTGGTGCAATTTGGAATGATGGCTCACTTAATGAAGAAGATTTGCCGCGTATCAACAAAGCAAAATTTGCGTTGTTGGATATGGAAGGTGTCATCAGTTTTGAACAAAAAACCGAAGATTTTTCCAACGTAGGTGGATTGCACAATTTAAAACGTTGGTTGCTTACGCGTCGCGATGCGTTTAATGACGATGATTCAAAATTGGATCGACCAAAAGGTATTTTATTGTTAGGGGTACAAGGCGGCGGTAAAAGTCTTGCGGCCAAAGCTGTGGCGGGTTTATGGGGTTTGCCATTGATGCGTATGGATGTTGGTGCGCTCTACAATAAATTTCACGGTGAGACTGAGCGCAATTTGCGCGAGGCATTAAAACTGGCAGATGCTATGTCGCCCTGCGTGCTGTGGTTGGATGAAATTGAAAAAGGGATGGCGCAGGACGGCCACGATAACGGTGTATCCCAACGTTTATTAGGAACGCTGCTGACCTGGATGGCAGAGCGCCGTACGCGCGTATTTATCGTGGCGACCAGTAATGATATTTCGCGCTTGCCGCCCGAGCTGATTCGCAAAGGTCGTTTGGATGAAATCTTTTTTGTCGATTTACCCGAGCTTGATGTGCGCAAAGATATTTTTTCTATCCATTTGCGTAAGCGTGATTGTGCATTGGCGCACTTTAATCTTGAGCAGCTGGCCGCAGCAACGGACGGTTTTTCTGGATCTGAGATCGAACAGGCAATTATTGCGGCACTTTATTCTGCTGCAGCTGAAGGTCAGGCGTTAACGGATGCAATTTTATTGCGGGAAATTGCTGCAACTAGTCCGTTATCGGTGGTGATGGCTGAGCAAATAGCGGGATTGCGTCAGTGGGCTGTTGACCGCACTATTCCTGCCTGATCTGTAGTAAAAGAGGATAAATGCAGTGAGCATCACCAATGGCTGGCTCGACTGGGCTACAAAATGCCCATCACCTAACTACAACCAGCGACCTGAAAGCGCAGCGGTTAGTCTGTTGGTGATCCATAACATAAGCTTGCCACCGGGAGAGTTTGGTGGTGGTTATGTGCAGCAATTTTTTCAAAATCAGCTGGATGTGAACGTACATCCGTATTTTGAAACGATTGCCAACCTGCAAGTCTCTGCGCATGTGTTTATTGAGCGCGGCGGTGAAGTAATCCAGTTTGTTTCATTTAATGATCGCGCCTGGCACGCGGGTAATTCCAGTTTTGAGGGCGTTGCAAACTGTAATGATTACAGCATTGGTATAGAGCTGGAGGGAGCAGATGATATCCCTTACACCGATGCACAATACCGCTCGTTGGATAAAGTTACTCGCCAGTTGCTACAAACTTATCCTAAACTAACGCATGAGCGTATTACTGGGCATGAACACATAGCGCCCGGGCGAAAAACAGATCCGGGTCCTGCATTTGATTGGCAGCGTTATCGTGATTCGCTTAATTATCCACCCGGTTAACCTATTCCGGATTGACATAGACCGGATTGATTCATGAATGTGGGGCCATATGATTTTTCTTAGTTTAGTTGCAGTACTTGCCATTATTTACTGGTTGGGATCTGCCAGCATTATCCACCACGATGGCTGGTTCAAATGGCTTATTAATCGTCTGCAAAAAGTGCCGGGCCTTGCCTCTGTTTCTGCGTTGCCACTTGTTGTAGCGCTTGTGATTCCATTGGCCGTATTGGTGTTGGTTTTTGTTGTCATTAACCAAGGGTTTGATAGACCTTGGTTTGGTTTGTTTTTGCTGTATTCACTGGTACTGCTTTATAGTTTGGGACGCGGTAATCTGATTGCTGATGTCCAGGAGTATATTGCTCTAGCGGTGCGTGGTGATTCTGTAGCGGCGGTGCAATTATTGGATAGACTGCGTGGCAACACCGATGTGGTTCCCACTGCAAGTGAAGCAGCAGATTGGCGTTTATTGCATGGCGAAGCGTTAAAAATTATTGCTTATCGTGGGTTTGAGCGCACTTTTGCTGTGCTGTTCTGGTTCTTTATTGCAGGTCCGTTTGGTGCATTGCTCTATCGCTTGAGTGTGCTTTATCGCGATTTTTCCGAGCAGGGCAGTGATGCTGCGCAAGCCGCAAGTAAATGGCTGTGGTTGTTGGAGCTTCCCTCTGTGCGCCTGATGGGCGTGACTTGGGCGCTAGTGGGGAATTTTGAAACCTGCCCACTGCGCAAAAATTTATTGGATGTGCAGAGCTCATCCGAGCACGTATTAAATGAATGCCTGCGTGGCGCTTTAGGTGCACCCACCGAATGCTCGGATGCGGCTATGGCACAAATGGCTCCTGCTGAAAAAGCAGAAATGCAGGAAGAAATGGAAGAAGAAACACAAGATATCATTGAAGATTTAACAGGTGATGTAATTACTACTCACTCTGAGCCCGCATATTCATTCGCATTGGTTAAATCCAGCATGCCACTTTACACGCGCTCACTTCTGTTTTGGGTGTGTGCAATCGCATTTGCGACCTTGATTGTTTAATAAGCCGTATTGATGAATGTAAAGCAGTTAAATTGAGAAAACTTGAGGTTAGTTATGCCATCGTTTGATGTGGTTTCGGAAGTTGATAAGCACGCGTTGACCAACTCGGTTGACCAAGCCCAGCGCTTGGTCACCAATCGTTTTGATTTTAAAGGCGTGAATGCGAGTTTCGAACTTAAGGAATATGTCATTACCATCACGGCGGATGCCGAGATGCAGCTTGATCAGATGCTGGATTTGCTCAGGCCTGCTATGGCAAAAAATAGTATTGATGTCAGTTGTCTGGAAATAGGCCAAGTAAAAAGCGCGGGCAAGCAAGTGAAGCGTGAAGTGACTGTGCGTACCGGGATCGATAAAGATTTAGCCAAAAAAATCGTGGCATTAGTCAAAGATAAAAAACTAAAAGTACAGGCGAGTATTCAGGGCGAGCAAGTGCGTGTAACAGGCAAAAAGCGCGACGACTTGCAAGAGTGTATTGCCGCGTTACGCGCAGCAGAGCTGGGCATGCCAATGCAGTTTGAAAACTTCCGCGATTAATTTTTGTGGGTACATCAACAAAAAGCCCTGCTTATGTAGGGCTTTTTTATTTTACGCGGAAGTTTTGTGCAGCCGGTTCCATAACCAAGCGAGAATCAACAGCGTTGGAATCACCGACAAACTGCTAAAAATGTAGAACCAGGAATAACTGCTTGCCTCAACAATATAACCCGACAAACCGCCGATAAATTTACCTGGTAAGTTTGCCAGAGAAGCGAGTAGTGCATATTGCGTTGCGGTAAAGTTCTGGTTGGTCAGGCCAGACATAAATGCGACCAATACTACTCCCGCGAACCCTTGTGAAATGTTATCGGCACTGATAGCTGCAAAAAATGCCCAATCCTGCCCAGGATTGTTTGCCATCAATAAATAGGCAATATTGGATACAGACACAACAATAGTGGCTACAAACAGCATGCTGCGCATACTGAATATTGCTACGCAAATCCCGCCCAGAAATGCGCCCGCAATTCCTACCCATACGCCAAATAATTTAGATACTGTGGCAATGTCTGTTTTGGTATAACCCGAGTCTAAATAAAAAGGGCCAGCCATAACACCAATCATTTGGTCTGGCAATCTAAACAAACCGACAAACAGCAATAATGCCAACGCAAGCATCATACCGTTGCGTGAAAAAAACTCCTGAAACGGTTTGATAAAAGCATCAACAATATGCACATCGCGCACTATGATGGTTTGCGGCGTAGCCGGCTCTTTGGACATTAATGTTGCAAGTAATGGGATTACCATGAAGAGCGCCATCATTAAATACGCATTTTTCCATCCCCATAAATCAGCGATATAAAATGCAACAGCGCCCGATAAAATTAACGCGATGCGGTACCCCAGGATATAAGTAGACGCGAGTGCTGCCTGGAATTCGATGGGCGCAATTTCAATACGATAAGCATCGACAACGGTATCGAGTGTTGCACCTGCAAATGCAGCAACGCCTACCAACACAATAAAAACGCCCAGTGATGATTCCGGCCCGAGTAAAGCGATAGCACTCAGGGTGGCAATCAAGACAATTTGGGAAAGGACAAGCCAGCCTTTTCGGCGGCCTAAGAAAGGTAAACTGTATTTGTCGATCAGTGGTGCCCATAAAAATTTGAGCACATAAAAAAAACCGACGAAGCTGATTAAGCCAATCACACTTAACTCAAATCCAACATCGCGCAACCATGTGGACAATGTCATGCCGCCCACTAGTAAGAAGGGTAATCCTGAGCCCAAACCAAGACAAAATAGTGTGAGTGCAGAGGGAGTGGCGAACGCGCGTTTTATCCCGCTCCAGCCTTTGTAATTATTTTCAGTTGAATGTGAGGAAGTCATAAATAGGCTGGGTTTTTGGTTGTTAGTGTTTAGTTAGTCTTTAGTTAGTGTAACCGTAAATACGCAAATTAATTTTTTGATTGTTAAATTCTACACCCTCTGCTTCTAATCGATACTTTTGTTCTTTGTACCCGGGAGAATTTTCCGGCATTGAAATTTTACCCTGCGCGTTAATAACCCTGTGCCAGGGGAGTCCGGTGTTTTCGGGTAAGCCACAAAGAACAGTACCTGCCAGGCGAGCGGCACCGGGTAGGCCTGCAAGCGCAGCCAATTGCCCATAGGTGATTACTTTGCCTGCCGGGATGGTCATCAGTGCGAGATAAATAGCCTCGCGATTTGAGCCTGAATTATTCATGGTGATTGCTATGTGTGATGAGGTTTTTTCATGTGGTTTGTGCGTACTTTATCCATTTAACCGGCAAGTTTACGCCGCTAAACCCTTGGAAACCTAAATTTACATTATTAACACTTCTGTGATTGCAGCTATAGCAAGAGGTTACTTTAATGACAAACGATTCCTGATTAAACCACTTCTCTTGCCAAATAGGTGGATTGTGCCCAAAACCTTATGGATTGTTTGTCTTTTGCTCTTGTCGTTTGCGCCCGGCAGTTATGCGGGAGTCGTTGAATTATTGAATGGCGACCGGTTTGAAGGTGAGCTGGTTAGTATTGATGCTGACTATTTATTGTGGCGATCCAAAAATTTTGGCGATCAAAACATCAAGAAAACCAATGTCAAAAATATTCAAACGGATGTTGCCTTGAAAATTAATGGCAACAACAATCCCTGCTATCTGGAACCAATGGATGCTGAATACTTGCGTTATCGCTGTGGCGAATCCGCTCCCGTGAAGCGGGCATCGCTGTTGCGAATTAAAACATTGATTCCCTACGATACTTACGTGCAAGACTCTTATGTGCATCATGGGCGTATCCATTTGTGGGGTGCTTATTCGCGCGGTAATGAAGTGCGCAACGAGTGGAATGCGCAAGGCGAAATTAATTTGAGACGCAATGATTTTCGTCATATCGTCAGTGGCGAGTTTGCGCGTGCTTCCTGGAATTACGCTACTGCGCAGGAGCGTTGGAATCTGCATTACTCACTGGATTGGTTTATGGGTGAACACTGGTTTTGGTATAACAGCTTATTGGTCGGGGCAGACCCCCAGCGTGGTATGAGCTCTTATGAGCGATTAGGCTCCGGCGCTGGCTACCAGTTTTATGAAAATAAAACGATGACCTTGGCACTTAAGTCGGGTCTGGCCTTACATGATGAATCTTATCAGTTGCCCGAGGGATTAACGGGTGATTATGTTTTGGACGATGATTTTGTTGCGTTGGGTGTCGCCTTGGATTTTCGTTATAACCTGCCTTGGGGTGTTGGGGTTTTTCATAACAATGAAGTGCTGCAATCTACCGAGGATGATCCCAATCTACAGCTAAAAACCTCAACAGGTTTGAGCTCCATGATCCTCAAACGTATTTATTCTGAATTTAAAATCGATTATTGGCTGGATAAAGACCCTCAGCCCGCCCGCCAACCGAAAGATACCCGCATGTCGCTGGGAGTGAGCTACAAATGGTAGACTGCCTGCACTGTCATTTTGGATTACTCTGATGCGCCTGCCGATTCTCCCACTCTTGTTGTTACCCTTTGTTGAGCTGTGGCTGATGATTGTTATCGGCGGCGAAGTTGGTGCGTTGGCGGTGATTGCCTGGCTGGTCGGGATGATTATTGTAGGGCTCAATTTGCTGCGTTATTTAGGTGCGTCCAGCATGTTGCGCGCAGCCCAAGGAGTTCGCAATGGCGGTGAGGTGCCCGCACAGTCGCTAGCCGACGGCTTATTCAAAGCCGTTGGTGCGGTACTGTTGATTATTCCCGGGTTTATCTCCGATGTCGTGGGGATACTTTGCTTTCTCCCTTGGGTGCGCAAATGGTTGCTTCGGCGCTGGATGGCGAAAATTGCCGCCAATAGTCAGGCTTTCGGCGCTAACCCCTTCGCATCGGGGGCTTTCAGACGCACATCGTCCGGCGGTTATCAGGCGGGTAATGTGTATGAGCATCAAGGGGCTGCACATACCAAAAGCGATCAAGCAGAAGATGCCATCCTGATTGATCAGCATCCCGAGTCATCTCCAAAGGATTCGCCTTCCGCAAAACCCTGAAATCTATTTGAGCCAGAATCCAGTCGCGCCAGAACCTATCCGGTACCGGAAATAGCTTAAAGCCTGAATATCATAAATTTTCTCTACCCTTCTGTTGAAATCCTTAAACCCAGCCCCACATAGATGTCACCGCTTTTAGGTCACCGCCCTTGTTAAGACCAAGGGGGGAAGCCCCTGTAAAACGGTGGCCTTAACTGATGGCCTTGAAACTTTTCAGGCCGTCCTTATATGTCATCACGCGGAATCACACTGCTCCACTCTTGATGTTGTGTTCATCTGTAGAGTACTGGGTGAGGGGTTTCGCGAGTGTTTAATCTGTTTTGTTAGGAGACAAAGTTCCATGAAAATTCGTCCGTTGCATGATCGTGTTGTAGTTCGTCGCAAAGAAGAAGAAACCAAAACCGCTGGCGGCATCATCCTGTCTGGCGCAGCGAAAGAAAAGCCGAATCAAGGCGAAGTGTTGGCTGTAGGCAATGGCCGTGTACTGGCGAGTGGTGAATTGCGTCCTCTGGATGTGAAAGTGGGTGATGTAGTGGTATTCGGCAAATACGCTGGCAGCGACACCATTACCATCGACGGTGAAGAGCTGGTCATCCTGAGTGAATCCGATATCAAAGCGGTTCTGGTGTAATTCGAACATCTGATTCGAATGCCAAAGAATTTAACGTGAAACCGCAACAGCCGGTTTCTATGTGTTAACAAAAGACTGTAGGAAGTGAAAATATGTCAGCTAAAGAAGTGAAATTTGGTGATAGCGCACGTCAACGTATGTTGGCTGGTGTAAATATTCTGGCCGATGCGGTTAAGGCGACTCTTGGTCCGAAAGGCCGTAACGTGGTGTTGGAAAAATCTTTCGGTGCTCCCACCATCACTAAAGACGGTGTTTCTGTGGCGAAAGAAATTTCCCTGAAAGACAAGTTCGAAAACATGGGCGCACAAATGGTGAAAGAAGTTGCGTCCAAAGCGTCTGACGATGCGGGTGACGGTACCACTACTGCAACTGTTCTGGCGCAAGCGATTGTTAACGAAGGTTTGAAATCTGTTGCGGCAGGTATGAACCCGATGGACCTGAAGCGCGGTATCGACAAAGCAATCACTGCTGCAGTTAAACACGTCCAGTCTATTGCTGTTCCTTGCGCTGACAGCAAATCTATCGCCCAAGTAGGTACTATTTCTGCTAACAGCGATGCGTCAGTGGGTTCACTGATTGCCGAAGCGATGGAAAAAGTAGGTAAAGAGGGCGTTATTACTGTTGAGGAAGGCACCAGCCTCGAAAACGAGCTGGATGTAGTAGAGGGTATGCAGTTTGACCGTGGCTACCTGTCTCCTTACTTCATCAACAACCAGGACAACATGAGCGTTGAGCACGATCATCCGTTCATCCTTTTGGTTGATAAAAAAATCTCTAACATCCGTGAATTGCTGCCGGTGTTGGAAGGCGTTGCCAAATCAGGCAAACCACTGGTGATTGTTGCTGAAGACGTTGAAGGCGAAGCCTTGGCAACTTTGGTAGTCAATAACATTCGCGGCATCGTAAAAGTTGCTGCGGTTAAAGCCCCCGGTTTTGGTGATCGTCGTAAGGCTATGTTGCAAGATATCGCCGTATTGACTGGCGGTACTGTGATTTCTGAAGAAGTGGGTTTGGATCTGGAAAGCGCAACTTTGGAGCACTTGGGTACTGCAAAACGCGTCACCATGAACAAAGACAACACCACTATTGTTGATGGTGCAGGTAACGCTGACGAGATCAAATCTCGCGTGCAACAAATTCGTGTACAAATCGAAGAAACTTCTTCTGATTACGACCGTGAAAAACTGCAAGAGCGCGTAGCTAAATTGGCTGGCGGCGTTGCGGTAATCAAAGTCGGTGCTGCTACCGAAGTGGAAATGAAAGAGAAAAAAGCACGCGTTGAAGACGCACTGCACGCTACCCGTGCAGCGGTAGAAGAAGGCGTGGTTCCAGGGGGCGGTACTGCTCTGATTCGTGCAGTTGCAGCTATCGCTGACCTGAAAGGTGACAACGAAGATCAAAACGCCGGTATCACCATCGCACGTCGTGCAATGGAAGCGCCTTTGCGTCAAATCGTTGCTAATGCTGGTGATGAGCCATCAGTCGTTGCTGATTCCGTGAAAAAAGGTACTGGCAATTTTGGCTACAACGCTGCAACTGGCGTATATGGCGATATGATTGAGATGGGTATTCTCGATCCAGCTAAAGTAACCCGCACTGCATTGCAAGCTGCTGGTTCTATCGCTGGTTTGATGATCACCACCGAAGCAATGGTTGCTGATTTACCTGAAGATAAACCAGCTGCTGGCCATGGCCACGACATGGGCGGCATGGGTGGTATGGGCGGCATGATGTAATCAATGCGCTCAATCGTTACGGCCCCTAGTGGGCCGTAATTGTTTTCAGCGATTGGTTTTCCCATTTTTTTGCAATAGCGAATTTTTAATAAGCGAGTCTGTGTTTAGTTGTTATTATCTGCTACCGGATTTTTTTAACAGAGATTGAATCTATACAACCGTGAACTAGGAGAAACATCATGGCTTTTGAATTACCTGCACTGCCTTACGCCAAAGACGCTCTGGCTCCACACATTTCTGCTGAAACCCTGGATTATCACCACGGCAAACACCACAAAGCCTATGTGGATAAACTGAACACATTAGTTCCAGGCACTGAATTTGAAGGCAAAAGTTTGGAAGACGTTATTAAATCGTCTGCTGGCCCTGTGTTTAATAACGCCGCGCAAATCTGGAACCACACTTTTTACTGGAACTGCTTGAGCCCTAATGGTGGCGGTGCACCAACAGGTGCAGTTGCTGATGCGATCACTAAAGCATTTGGATCTTTCGATAAATTCAAAGAAGATTTCACCAACTCTGCTATCAACAACTTTGGTTCTTCATGGACTTGGTTGGTGAAAAAAGCGGACGGTTCAGTTGCGATTGTGAATACCAGCAATGCTGCTACTCCGTTGACTGATGCATCCGTGACTCCAATTTTGACTCTCGATTTGTGGGAGCACGCTTACTACATCGACTATCGCAATTCACGTCCAAACTACATTGGCGCTTTCTGGTCTCTGGTGAATTGGGAATTCGTGAACGCTAACTACGCTAAATAAAGGCTAGTGCGATTTGCAGAAAAAACGGGCTTTAAGGCCCGTTTTTTTATAGCGAGAATAAAATGACTGGCCTATGTTTGTGTGGGCTACTGCTATAAAATGCGACCACATATTGTTCGCTGGTTAGCGAACTTTTCTC
Source organism: Cellvibrio sp. pealriver (assembly GCF_001183545.1). Lineage (NCBI taxonomy): Bacteria > Pseudomonadati > Pseudomonadota > Gammaproteobacteria > Cellvibrionales > Cellvibrionaceae > Cellvibrio > Cellvibrio sp. pealriver. The sequence continues at coordinate 2,214,850 of NZ_KQ236688.1, read as the reverse complement.
ACTGCATCATCGAAGGTAACAGTTGTTATGGAACGCAGAGAACCCACATTATCGACGGGCGGAATGTCTGAGCCAGCAGAATCCCCGTCGCGTCGCTATCAAGAATCAGAACCTGATACGGCAAATCGCCCAACGCGCAGGTCTGCACCTGCTGCTCCCGCGTATGCTGCACCAGCGCCTTCCAGCAGTTTGCCTGCTATTGCGTTGGTGATTGCGCTGATTGCCGCTGCTGGTGCCGGGTTTCTTGGTTGGCAATTATTTCAGGCACAGGCGATGCTGAAGCAAGCCGATGTACGTATTCAGGGGTTGGAGCAACAGCTGAGTTTGACATCGGAAGAGTCGAGCGCGTCGGTGGTGACTTTACAATCCAATCTCAAAAAATTGGATACAGAAGTGCGTCGTATTGCAGGTTTGGTAGAGACCAACCGCAAAGCGATTGCTGCGAACACCGAAAAAACAACAGCCGTTACCCGTGATACTGCGAATGCACTGAAATTGGGTACAGATGCCAGAGCGGGAATTGCATCACTGAAGCAAGAAATTGCCGCTAATAAAGCAGTTGCCGACGCTGCCGCTGCGAAGATTGATGGTATGGCGACCAGTACCAGCCAGCAAACGCAAAGCGTGCAAAATCTGAAAGAGGCAGTGGATAAGATGCGTTTGGAAATGACGGCATTGGATACGTTAAATAGCCGTATGCGTAACAGCGAAGAAGCTATTTCTGCTATCGATGATTTCCGTCGCAGTACCAATCGCGAAATTCTGCAGATTAAACAACAGTTGAGTGGCGCACCAAAATAATCGCCAGTCCCACAGAGTTGTCTTTATTCTGGATGTGCAAAAAAGGGGATCGAGTCATCGATCCCCTTTTTTATTTATCAGGTCTAATAATTAGACCTGAGGTTAGCGTTTACTCGGTGCAGGGCAAGTAGAGTCGCGCACAATAAGTTGCGGATAAAAGCCTTCGCTTTCTACATCGCGTTTATTGCGGATGGTATCGATCAATAAATTGGTGGCGCGTTCTGCAATGGTCGGGTTAGGTTGCTGCGCTGTGGTCAGGTTTGGCCAGGCTTGACGTGAGAAGGGGCTGTCCTCGAACCCGACAATCGATAAGTGTTGCGGCACATCTACGCCTTGAATACGTGCTGCAAACAGGGTGCCTGCCGCAATTTCGTCGTTACATGCAAAGACTGCGGTCGCTTTTACAGCGGATGACAAGAGTTGGCGTGTGCGCTTCACGCCGGATTCAAACGAATATTCTCCGGGAACGATCAGTTTTTTATCAATCGGAAGTTTATTGGCTTTCAATGCGGCCTTGTAACCTTCCAAACGCTCAATACTCGATTTGTGCGTTTCTTCCCCCCCGAGAAAGGCAATGGATTTGTGCCCCAGATCAATCAGGTATTGGGTAATTTTATAGGCAGCTGTACGGTCATCGATGAAAATACAGGGGCCTTTTTTATCGGGCGGTTGTGAGCCAGACAAGATCCGTACAAATGGTAGCTTGCGCTTGCTCAGGGCCGATAATACTTCGGGCATTTCTGATATGGGCGGTGTTAATACCAGCCCGCCCACCTGGCTGCGGTCAATCATGTCGAGTACTTCATCGATAATTTCATCGGATTTTGAATCGCAGGGGTGAATGACCAACTCATACCCCTGACGACGGCACTCACCCAAAATCCCTTTTTGCATATCTATAACGTAGTTGCTGTTGGGGTTGTCGTAGATAAACCCGATAGAGGAGGCAGCTCCGCGCAGCAAACGTGCCGATAAATTGGGTTGGTAATTCAGCGCTTTGACCGCCTGCATGACTTTGTCTTGCAGCTCCTGGCCAACAGTTCCTTCTTTGTTGATGACTCGCGAAACGGTTTTGAATGATACCCCTGCTAACTTGGCGACATCTTTGATGGTGGCTTTGGATTTGGGCGCGAGTTTATCTGCACTGGTTTTCATAGATTATTAGGCTTTATGAGTCAAAGTGAGTAGGTATACCGTCGTGGTTGGCTGCTAGGGTAGAGCTTAGGCTATACAAGCGCAATAAGTTCTCTTGCACTCTTCTTTTATTCCTGCGAAGAGGTGCGGTGCTTGTAGGTGGTGCATGCAAGGATTTGCAAAGTACTTTGCGGTGCATAAAATGAAAATGGCACCATGGGATTGGTTAAGGAGCGCTGTATCGTGTACTGGGAGTACATCATTAGGTAGTTTGTGTTGTGACGGCACCGTTATGGGACGTTTGTATTCCATGTGGTGCATGACTACAAAAATAATGAGGTATCGCAATGAAATACTGGATTTACACTCTCTCTTTGTTTGGAACGCTTTTAGGATCATTGCCAGCGTCGGCCCAACATAGCCTTGAACAGTTATGGCAAACACCTGATTTGCCAACGCCCGAATCGGTTCTTTATGTTGCCGATAAAAATGATCCTTATCTTTTTGTATCCCTTATTGATGGAGAGGGTAATGTCGCCGATGGAAAAGGCGGTATTGCCAAGCTGGCTACCGATGGCTCGGTTATCGAAAAAGAGTGGCTTGTCGGGCTCGATGCTCCCAAAGGCATGGCGATATTTGAAGGCCGCCTTTATGTTGCCGATATCACTACGGTTGCCGTGATCGATATCAAAGAGCAAACGCTATTAAAGAAAATTCCAATTGAAGGTGCTGTATTTTTAAATGATGTGACGATCAATTCGACGGGGGTTGTCTACGTTTCCGATACGCGTACTAACAAAGTGCACCGGATTATTGATGATGTTCCCAGTCTCTATCTGGAGAATGTAGCTAATGCAAATGGCCTGAAGGCATTTGGTCCCAGTTTGGTTGTCGGTGCAGGTCCTGAATTGTTGTTATTTGGTGCAGATAAAAAACCTCTGGTGCTTGCCAAAGGTTTTGCCCAAGGAATTGATGGTATAGAGATGTTGGCCAAGCGCGGTGAGTTTATTGTGTCTTGCTGGCCGGGGCTGGTGTATTACGTTTCCGGCGATGGCAAGATCCAGGTGTTGATCGATTCACAAGCGCAAAAAATCAATACCGCCGACATTGGCTACGACCCTAATACCAATCAGGTGTTCGTGCCGAATTTTTTCAAAAATACGGTGACTGCCTACCAGTTGGATTAACCGTTTACTTTTCGTTGACCGGTGCTGCCTGTTGGAATTGTTGCAATTGGGCGGCACTGGCTTCTGTCTGGAATTTATCTTTCCATTCCGCATAAGGCATTCCGTAAATGTGTGTGCGTGTATCTTCGTAATCCAATTCAATCGCTTCTTCTTTTGCCGCTGCGACATACCATTTGCTTAAACAATTGCGGCAAAAACCCGCGAGATTCATGAGATCAATATTTTGCACATCTTTGCGGCTATCCAAATGCTCCAGTAGGCGGCGAAATGTGGCGGCTTCCAGCGCTTGTTGGGTTGATGCGGGGAGTTGGTCAATCTTCATGGTGAATTACCTGTCGAGCCAGTGAGGAGTAATAGGACTTGTATTTTAGGATTATTCAGTGGTTTGTGGGTATCTCATTCGTCAGTGCTTACCGCTATCCAGAAAGCATTACGAGGGACGAGATACGATTAATTCACCATTTTCTTGATCCTCAAATCAACCTGCCTATACTCAAACCGTGCTGGTCATCATGTTATGGTCGAGTTGAATTTTATTTGATCGTTTTTGCCGCTTTAATCTAAACCTTTACCTGTTTGGGGGTTTTTGCGTGAATATTATTTTAGGGATTATTGTTGTCCTGGGTTGTGTGATCGGTGGGTTTGCGATCCACGGTGGTAATCCTATGGCGCTCATGTCACCTATTGAGGTGATGATTATTTGTGGTGCTTCCTTTGGGGCAATGATTATTGGTAATCCATTGTCAGTCACCATGGGGGTTATTAAATCTGCAGGGGCATTACTGACCCCATCCAAATTTAATAAAACGTTTTATCTGGAGATCCTGACCCTTCTATATGACATCCTCAATAAAACCCGTCGTGAAGGCTTGATGGCGATTGAAGGTGATATTGAAGAACCTGAAAGTAGCCCACTTTTTGCTAATTATCCGGAGATTATGAAAGATCACCATATTGTGGAGTTTATCTGTGATTACTTGCGCATTATGGTTGCGGGAAATATGGCACCGCACGAACTTGAGTCTTTGATGGAGCAGGAACTGGATGGGCATCATCAAGAAGCAGCGGTGATCCCGGGAGCAATTCAAAACGCGGCGGATGGTTTGCCTGGTTTCGGCATTGTGGCGGCGGTATTGGGTGTAATTATCACCATGGGAAAAATCGGCGGCCCACCGGGTGAAATCGGTGCGGCAGTTGCGGCAGCGTTGGTGGGTACCCTTCTGGGGATTTTGTTTGCCTATGGGTTTATTGCACCTTTTGCATCTTATTTAAGTGGTAAAAACCGTGATGAGTCACGTGCTTATGAATGTATCAAAGCGGTGTTGGTTGCATCGATGAATGGTGTTCCACCGCAGGTTGCAGTTGAGTTTGGCCGCAAAGTGCTGTTTCACAGTGTCCGCCCCAGCTTCAAAGAGCTGGAAGAACAATATCGCGCCAAGAGATAACTCATTAAGGCATTTGCAAGGTAATTGTCGATGGAAAAGGGCGCGAACCAGCAACCTCTTATTATCAAGAAGAAGAAAGGGCATGGGCATGGGCATCATGGTGGCTCATGGAAAGTGGCACTGGCAGATTTCATGACGGCGCTGATGGCGTTCTTTTTGTTGATGTGGCTATTGGGCAGTACATCACCTGAAGAGCAGAAAGCGATTGCGGCGCACTTCAATGATCCCGGCAGTAAATATGTTGTGGGAGAGGGGGGTGCTGATTTGGGGTTGATCAGTCAGGATAAACCGCTGGAAATGACACAGTCAGATAGCCCCAATGATGAGCGTGCCAATGACCAATCGGTAGCGCAGGATTTATCAGAAGAGCAGTTGCAAAAAGAAATTGAACGCATCGAAGCGCAACAACTGGAAGAACTGAAAAAACAATTGGAGACTGAAATCAATTCGTTGGATTCTGTATTCCAACAAATTAAAGACCAAATCCTGATTGATTTTACTGCGCTGGGTTTGCGTATCCAGATTGTTGATAAAGACCAGCGCCCTATGTTTGATGTAGGAAGCGCGAATTTGCAGAAGTGGTCATCGGATGTGTTGCACGCGCTCGCGCCGATTTTGAATAAGGTACAAAACAAAATCAGCGTTACCGGCCATACCGACTCAACACCTTACGGAGCAGGTGCGACTTACACTAACTGGGAGTTATCGGCTGACCGTGCCAATGCCGCGCGCAGAGCATTGCTGGAAGGTTCTTATCCCGAGGCTAAAGTGGCAACGGTACAAGGTATGGGATCAGCTGCGCCCTTGGTGATTGATAAACCCAACGAGCCAATCAATCGTCGTATCGCCATTATTGTGCTGAAAAAAGCAGTCGCTGATGCGCTTGGTAGTGGTGTCGGTATTGATAGCAGTCAACTGATGAAAAGCAGTGATACTTTTGCACCACCTGCGCCGGTTGAACCCGCACAACGGTTTTTATCGCCAGCGGAAGTTGACGATGCAATCGATGCTGCCAGCTCACAGTAGTACGGTAAATGTACGTTATTCGAAGATAAAAAAACGGGCTGGAAATCCAGCCCGTTTTTTTTATGGTTTTACGCATTATTAATTACTGGTGATGTCAGTAGTTAAGCATGATTAGTGCTGATGCGATTCCTTCGGTTTGTCACCCTTGCCCATGCGTTGCAGCACATGGGTTGCCATACCGCTCGCCAATTGCTGCTCACTCAGAAATATTTTGCCGATGTTTTCCTTCATCCACAAATCGGCTTCTTCTTCGTTGTGAGTACGGATCACAATTTCAATTTTAGGATTCAGTGTGCGTGCGGTTTCAACCATTTGTCGCACATGAAAAGTATTGGACGTTGCTGCAATGAGCATGCCTGCTTTGGCTATGTGCGCCTGGATCAATACATTCGGATCAGCGGCATCGCCACACACGGCCGGAATATTATTTTTACGCAGTTTCTCGACTATTTCGCGATTGGTATCAGCAACCACATAAGGGATTTGTTTTTCATCGAGCATGCGGGCAATACGGCGGCCTACTCGCCCGTAACCGACTAATACTGCTTGACCTGACAAAAATACTTCATCGGTGCTCATGGGTAATACGGCAAGAGGGTCGTCTCGCACTTCCAATTTGCGCGCAAAGGCTGAGTGCTTGAGTGCCAAATTGCGCAGTGGCTCCAGCAGAGTAAACATCAGCGAATTGAGTGCGATGGAAACCAATGCACCAGCCAGTATCAAGTTTTGTGCTTGAATATCCATCAAGCCCAAACTGATGCTCAATCCCGCCAAAATAAAGGAAAACTCACCGATCTGCGCCAGGCTCGCGCCGACAATCAACGCCGTGTTGAGTGGGTAGCGGAACACCAGCACCAGTGCTACAGCGGCGATGGTTTTCCCAAACATAATAATGGTCACCACAGCGAGCACTTTCAGCGGTTCATTGAGCAGTATGTGCGGATCAAAGAGCATGCCGACCGACACAAAAAACAATACTGCAAATGCATCGCGTAGCGGCAGTGAGTCATCGGCCGCGCGGTGGCTAAATTCTGATTCGCGCAACATCATGCCCGCAAAAAAAGCACCCAATGCGAAGGACACATCAAACAGCAGCGCCGAGCCATAGGCGACACCAACGGCAGTGGCAATAACACAGAGGCTGAATAATTCGCGCGAACCAGTGCCGGCCACCCACCAGAGTAATTTGGGCAGCAAGCGTTTGCCGACCACCAACATAAACACCACAAAGGCAGCCACTTTGCCCAGAGTAATCAAGAGTGCGACCGCGACATGCTGGTCATTGGCGACAGGTGCGAGGCCATCGGTAGCGGGAACTGTTCCCATAAGGCCAGCGATTACAGGCAGGAGTACCAGCACCATCACCATCACCAGATCTTCTACTATCAACCAACCTACGGCGATACGGCCATTAATGGTCTCAATCTGGTTGCGCGCTTCAAGGGCTTTTAGCAAAACCACCGTGCTGGCACAGGAGAGTGACAAACCAAATACCAGGCATTGCGCCAGATCCCAGCCCCAAAAATAGCCGGCACCGGCACCAAGCAGGGTAGCGATAGTGATCTGTAGCATTGCACCGGGCACGGCGATACGTTTTACCGCCATCAAATCGCCTACGGAAAAATGCAAGCCAACGCCAAACATCAACAGCATTACGCCAATTTCAGCGAGTTGGGCGGTGAGCGCCATATCGGCAACAAAGCCGGGGGTTGAGGGGCCAACAATAATACCGGCGATAAGGTAGCCGATGAGCGGCGGCAAGCGCAGACGCGCAGCGATAAACCCCAGAATCATCGCTAAACCGAGACCGGCCGCAATAGTTGTAATTAGGCTAATGTCATGTGGCATAAGCAGCTAAGTCCTTGATGAATGAGGCTTAACTATATTGGCTGAAATAAAAGTATGGCAAGCATTGAGCCGATATTTGCGTTTTTTTACCGCGCTATTTACATCTGGTGGATTGAATAGTTCCTGTCAGAGCCCCACTAAGTGCGAGCCGTAATTCGTAATATCCCCTAGCTAGTTCGTCATTCAAAGGAGAATGCCATGTTTTATGAGCTTACCGTGGTGCAATTTAGCAAAGCACTCAACAACCTCAATGCAATCCTCGACAAGGGCGCAGCTTATGCCGAAGCTAAAAAATTCGACGTATCAGTGCTGTTGAATTCCCGCTTGGCACCGGATCAATTCAATCTTATCCGTCAGGTACAAATTGCTTGCGATACCGCCAAGCTGGGTGTTGCACGTTTAACAGGAAAAGTGGAATCCGCACCGGTGCACCCGGATACTGAAACCAGCCTGCCGGAATTAAAAGCGCGTATCCAATCGGTGTTGGATTATCTTGCCGGATTCACACCGGACGATTTTGCCGGTGCGGCAGAGCGCCATATCAGCCAGCCACGTTGGGAAGGTAAATATCTCACCGGAACTGAATTTGCGATCCAGCATGCCATTCCAAATATTTACTTCCATGTCACGACTGCCTACGCAATTCTGCGCCACAACGGCGTTGATGTAGGCAAGAAGGATTATCTTGGAAGCATGCCTTACAAAAGCTAATATGGCGCGCTAACTCTCCTTATTTTTTCTAAGGATAGGATTGCCAATCAGTCTGCGTGTCGGCGGTAGTTGTAATGGTTACTGTCGGCACGCGAAGATAAAAAGAAATAAGGATGCGCGCCCATGTCTGAAGATCGTCTGGATATTTATTTACTGAATGAACCCCTGCCAGGAACCGAGCGTTCCGCACTGGTGCGCAATCTTGCCGCCACCTTTAAAAAAGATGTTCCCATCATTGAAAAGATGCTGCGTAAACCGCGCAGCCTGCTCAAAGCCAATGTTGATGCTGTCACCGCAGCCAAATACAAAAATGCTATCCACAAAGCGGGTGGGCAATGCGAGTTAGTTGCACATGGCGAGCAATTATTTCCTAGCGATGCGCTAAGCCCTGTCGCACCGCGGCCAGCATTAACGGTTGCGCCTGTTGAAGCGACGGCATTAACGCCTGCGGTCGATGCCTCATCTGCAGCGGAACCTGTGTCTGCTGCAGATACACGTGGCCAGCAAGCGCCATCACCTTATTCAGCGCCCGCAACTAATGCGCATCAGGAACGGGAATATTTTTGTTACAACTGCGGGCGCGGAATCGCAGCTGGCGTGGCGTATTGTCCTTATTGCCATGCAAAACAAGTGCAGCTCAATAGCAAAGACAAAGCGACCGCAGGGCTGCTTGCGTTTTTCCTGGGTGGGTTTGGTGTTCACCGTTTTTATCTGGGGCAGTGGTGGGGTGTTTTTTACCTGCTGTTCTGGGTTACCTGGATTCCCAGTATCGTGTCTTTTTTTGAAGCCTTTGTGTTTTGGTTTACATCGCGCCAAACATGGCAACAAAAATACGGGCAAGTACCCGCTGCCAGCACAGGATTCAAAGTCGCTATTGGCGTTGCGTGTTTTATTGGTTTTATATTTATTGTGGGAATTCTTGCGGCGGTTTCCCTGCCTGCGTATCAGGACTACACCGCGCGTTCCAAAGTGCATGCCGGTTTGCCGCTGGTAAACCAAACACGCGATAAAGTAACCGCAGTGATTCAGGAAAAAGAGTTTTATCCCAATGAAAATGTGTTGGCTGGTTTGCCTGATAACATCAGCAATGAATTTGTCAGCGCCATCACACTGAGTGAAGATGCACAAATGATTGTGGAGTTCCGCATTCCGCATTTGGAAAAAACCAGACAGAACATCATCATCTGGACACCGGTAGAAGAAGACGGCGACATTACCTGGAGTTGCCTGGGTGGATCTATGCCGGATAAATACCGTGTGCCTGAATGCCGCGGCGGTAGTGGTGCAGTGACAGTGCAACCGGAGACAGACCGCAATGCATTAAGAAAGCGTATGTACAGCGACGATAAACGTGTGTCCTTAACGGTGCCGGATAATTGGAAAGGTGACCGCAACTTGAATGATGTTGCGATTCTGGGTGTTTCCAATCAAATCGGTGAAGTTTATGCGATTGTGATCGATGACAATAAAAGTGATTTTGATGCGTCGCTCACGCGCAGTGATTATTTGGATATACACATTCGCAACATGGAAGAAACTGTGAAGGATTTTCATCGTGTAAGTACACCAACTGCAATGCAAGTTGGAGGCCTGCCTGCGGAGCAGCAAGTTGTGGCTGGCTTGTCTGAAAACGTAAAAGTGACTTATTTGTTGACGGCCATTGAAAGTGATAGCCATTTTTATATTGTTTATGCATGGACGTTAACGTCCCGTTTTGAACAAAACCGTGCCTTGCTAAATAAAGTCAGTGCGAGTTTCAGTGTAAAAAAACAAGGAGGTCAATAATGATTAATCCATATGAGGCACCACAGTCAGAATTAACGTCTGAAACAGGAGTGTTACGAAGGAAAATAGGCTGGAGAATATTTTTCTGGATATTTATGCCCTTGGTGTGCCTGTCACTTTGGTCTGTTTTTGCTGATGCAGGGTCCAGTATCGTCGATAAGTGCGGTGAATTGATTGTCTATACCATGATTACACTGGGTGTTTTTGGCTTTGCGCACAATAAAAAAATCATGTTTAGTAAGTTCTGGCGATATTTCATACCTTGTGCAATTGTTTGGGATGCTTATACGTTAATTACTCAGGACTGGAGTGTATTTTCTGAAAGCGATAATGCGGTATATATACTCATCTCAATAACACTCTTGTGTTTAGGTACGTTGCTGTTTCTGCAATATTACGCTTTATATCAATATGCTTTTCATTCCAAAGAAATCTGGGATAAATAATTGATAAAAATGGCGCTCAGTGAGCGCCATTTTTATTTACGATGTAAATAGATTGTTACTTGGCAATTTTCGCCTTTCTTGCCAGTTGTACAAACTCGGTGCGATAGCCGTACTCATCTTTGCCTTTATTGGCTTGCGCCAGTTCAATCACTTTGTCGTAAGTAAAATCACCGGCGTAGTGACTTCCCTTCAATAGTTGTGCAAAACCCGCAACAGCGATAGAGAAGTTCACTTCTTGTTGATAAACAGGATTTGCTTCGCGCAGTACATTTTTCTCGATAGCTGTTTCAATCAGTTTTGATTGGGTTGCGTCTGGCAATTTATAGCGTAAGCGCAAGAATGCGTATTCGCTATTTTTGCCTGCATCGGCTTTGTTTTCTTTTTGATAGCGGCTTTCTTCCAGTAATCCGCTTTTCGCGCCAACCGGGGTAATTTCATAAATGGCGGTAACACGTTGGCCTGCGCCAATTTCGCCAGCATCGACTTTGTCGTTACTAAAATCGTCGCGGTTAAGCGCGCGCGTTTCGTAACCAATCAGACGATATTCTTTCACCGTAGTTGGGTTAAATTCCACCTGGATTTTTACATCCTTGGCGATAGGAAATAAATTTGATGTCGCTTCGGTGACCAACACTTTTTGCGCTTCGCTGAGTGTGTCGATGTAGGCGGCGGTACCGTTGCCGTTTTGTGCCAGGGTTTGCATCATTTCGTCCTGATAATTACCCTGGCCAAAACCGAGTACGGATAAATAAATGCCTTTTTCGCGTTTGCGTTCAACAAAATCCTGCAATACTTCATCGCCGGTTTGGCCGACATTAAAATCGCCATCGGTGGCGAGAATAATGCGGTTTACGCCTTGCGCATTAAAATTGGCTTCCGCCAATTGATAGGCGAGCGCGATACCTTCTGCCCCCGCAGTGCTGCCCCCGGCTTGCAGATTATTTAATGCAGCAAGGATTTTGGTTTTTTCTTTTACCTTGGTGGGTTCAAGTACAGTGCCTGCGGCACCGGCATACACCACAATGGCAATAGTGTCGTCGGGTTTTAATGTATCCAACAACAATCCCATGGATTGTTTTACCAGCGGCAATTTGCTGGGCTCATCCATAGAGCCGGAGACATCCAACAAAAACACCAGATTCGATTGCGGGATTTCACTCGCCGCTAATTGATAACCCTGAATGCCGATGTGAATTAATTTATTACCTGGCTTCCACGGCGAATCCACTACTGTGGTGTATGTTGCAAACGGTGTTGTGCGGTCTTTGGGCGCAGGGTAGGCGTAATCAAAATAATTAATGAGTTCTTCGCTGCGCACCGCGTCCTTTTCGGGTAATTGACCCTCATTCAGTATGCGCCGCACAAAACTGTAAGAGGCAGTATCCACATCAATTGAAAACGTCGAGACCGGATTTTCGCTGGTGGCCACGACGGTGTTTTCTTTGAAATCTTCAAAACGATCGCGGAATTCTTGTGGCCGTTGCACGCGCACTTGATCAGCGTTTGGCGCAGCACTGACTAATGCTTCGCGCATTTCTATCGGCGCAACTGGCGCTGGTTTGGCGGCTGTTGCGGTTCGTCCCAATTCTTGTGAGCGCGCTAATGTTTGGCGAACGCCGGTGACAAGGATTTCCTCTTTGGC